>CAIOGM010000050.1 GCA_903857795.1 uncultured Geobacter sp. | reverse complement strand
ATGAAGGAGATGAAGGCGGATTTCCTCTTGGCCCGCAGGTAGCGCAAGGCGACGAACAGCTCGTAGGGCATAGTTTTGAAAACCGTTCAAGGTTCAGGGTTCAGGGTTCAGGGTTTAAAACCTTGAACATAGAACCCTGAACGTTGAACAGTTTATTACCTCGTTTCCTTCCGCAGCTGCGGGAAGAGGATGACGTCGCGGATGGAGGGGGAATCGGTGAGGAGCATCACCAGCCGGTCGATGCCGATCCCTTCGCCTGCGGTGGGGGGCATACCGTACTCCAATGCCCGGATATAATCTTCATCCATGTAGTGGGCCTCTTCATCCCCCTTGTCCTTGAGGAGGACCTGGGCGAGGAACCGCTCCTTCTGATCCACCGGGTCGTTCAGCTCCGAGAAGGCGTTGGCGATCTCGCGCCCCCCGATAAACAGCTCGAACCGGTCCACGATCTCCGGATCGTCATCGTTTTTGCGGGAGAGAGGGGATATTTCGGTGGGATAGGCGGTGATGAAGGTCGGCTGGATCAGCTTCGTTTCCGCCACCTCCTCGAAGATCTCCATGAGGAGCCGTCCGTAGCTGATGCTCTCGGGGAGATCCAGGCCGATCTTCTGGGCATAGGCGTAGGCCAGATCCCGGTCCTCCAGGCTCTTCCGGTCGATGGCACCGTACTCCAGCACCGCCTCTTTCACGGTGAGCCGCTTCCAGGGGCGCTGGAAACTGATGGCCTCCCCCTGGCAGGTGAAGTCGAGGGCGCCGAGGAGCTCCTGGGCCACGTGACAGAAGAGCTCCTCGGTGTAGACGATGAGGTCTTCGTAGGTGGCGTAGGCCCGGTAGAACTCCATCATGGTGAATTCGGGGTTGTGCCGGACGGAGATCCCTTCGTTCCTGAAGTTCCGGTTGATCTCGAAGACCCGATCGAACCCCCCCACCACGAGCCGCTTGAGGTAGAGCTCGGGAGCGATCCGGAGGTAGAGGTCCATGTCCAGGGCGTTGTGGTGGGTGACAAAGGGGCGGGCCGTGGCGCCGCCGGGGATCTGCTGCATCATGGGGGTCTCGACTTCCAGGAAGTCGTTTTTCACCATGAAGTCACGGATGAGGGTGATGACCCGGGAACGCTTGACAAAGACGGCGCGCGATTCCGGGTTGACGATCAGGTCCACGTACCGCTGACGGTAGCGGGTCTCCACGTCGGTGAGGCCGTGAAACTTCTCGGGAAGCGGCAGAAACGACTTGGTCAGGAGCCGGATGGAGGTCACATGGAGCGACAGTTCGCCGGTCTTGGTCCGAAAGGGCCACCCGTGGGCGCCGATGATGTCCCCCAGATCGAAGGTCTCGAAGAGGGCGAAGAGCTCATCCCCCACCACATCCTTCTTGACGTAGAGCTGCATCCGCCCCTTGCGATCCTGAAGCTGGATGAAGGCGGCCTTGCCGAAGGAGCGGCGGGCCATGATCCTGCCGGCCACCACGAAGGTCTCGGCGTTTTCGGGGATCTCGGTCAGCTCCCCGTAGGCGGCGATGAGGTCGGCCGAGGTCTGGCGGGGGGTGAAGTCATTGGGATAGGGGTTGATCCCCTCCTCCCACATCTTGTTTACCTTGCGGCGACGCTGGAGCGTCAGTTCGTGCAGCTCTTCCATATGAAGGTCGGACCTTTCAGGGAATACCCATTGGATGTCAATTTTCAGTAAACAGGGAAGATAGCGGTTTCCCCGGAGGCAGTCAAGGGAAAAGGCCGGACCGGTATCCGGCGCCGGTGAGCTGCGTCGGCGTCATGACATAGTTGGTGGAATTGAGCCCCAGCTGACCATAGGCATTGTCACCCCAGCTCCAGGCCGTTCCCCCGAAAAAGACCAGGGTGTGGTTACCGACGGCGCTGATCCTGTCTATGAAGGAAAGGCCCGGAACCCGAACCGCCACGTGACTGTCCACCGTTGTACCGATTCCCAACTGTCCCCAGCCGTTATAACCCCAGCTCCATACCGTCCCGTCACTCTTCAGCGCCAGAGTGTGGTTGGCCCCGGCGGCAATGGCGATTACTCCGGTCAGGGGGATGTTGTTACCGTCGACGACCGGCACCGGGACCAGCGAGTTGACCTGCGAATTGTTGCCCAACTGGCCATAGTTGTTGTATCCCCACGATATAACCATATTTTTGGTCGTATCGGCGCTGCCGTCAGTCACGACTGCAACGCTGTGACTGCCGCCGGCCGCGATGGCGACGACGTTCTTCAGAACTCCCAACCCGCTCCCGATAACGACCTGTACCGGCACTCCACTGTTGACCGCGGTCCCATTACCCAGTTGGCCTTCATAGTTGTTTCCCCAGGACCAGACCGATCCGGAGTAGTCCAGAGCCAGGCTGTGACCTCCGCCGGCGGCAATCAAGGTCGCTTTGAATCCACCAAGGGGGAGATTCTGAACCGGCCATGCCGTCATGCTGTAGCCTAGGGTAGTTGTGTCATACCCCACCTGACCCCAGGTATTGGCGCCCCAGGCCCAGACGGTCCCTGTCGCATCCAGCGCCAGAGTGTGATTGCCTCCAGAGGAGACGTTGGTGATATTGGTCAGGTAGGTGTGGGCGCTGGTGCTGTTTTTGAACACCTTTGCCGGCTGGTACCTCGCCGTCACCGTTCCGCTTCCCAACTGGCCGTAGCCGTTGTTCCCCCACGTCCAGACAGTGCTTCCCATATCCACCGCAACGGTATGGGTCCCCCCTGTTGCGATTTCCACCAACCTGGGTGCGCCTGTTACCGGAACCGGCGTCAGGCTGTTGCCCGAGTTACCGTTCCCCAACTGACCGTAGCCGTTGCTCCCCCATGCCATGGCGGTGTGATTACGAAAGGCGACACTCTGGATGTAGGCTGCGGCAACCGGTTGCGATGACGTGGGCCAACTGGAGGTGGAACTGCCGCCGCCACAGGCCGTCAGCGTCATCAGGATGGCTGCCGCGATTAGGGCGTATTTCGATGATCTCATGATAGTAATTCTCCATAGTAGAGGGTTGCGGACGTCGGGAGTTAACTACATCGGCGCTCAAATGTCAAGGCATGGCCTCTCTCCGGGTCAGAGCGCCCCCAGTACCTTCAGCAGGTGCGGCACCATCTGCTTCTTGCGGGACATGACCCCCTTCAGTTCGTAGAGGTGCGGCTCGATCTGGGGGTACCCCATGACATGGGCCAGCTCGTTCTTCCCCTCCACCAGGAAGAGGGTCGACTCGGTGTAGATGTCGGTCACCATGAGCCCCGCCATGGCGAGACGCTCCTCCTCCCGCACCGTTCTGAGGGAGGCGCGCAGGGTCTCCCTGATGGCGTAGAATTCATCGAAGCCGACCACCTCCACCTGCCCGATGCCGAAGAGCGTCTCTCCGGCGGCAAACTGCTTGAAGTCGGCGCGAATCGCCCTCTCCGGAGAGTCGTAGGCGGAAAACCCGCTACAGGAAGAGAAGATCTCCCGGCCGAACGCGGCATGATCGAGCCCTGCCAGCGGCTCCAGCCAGGTGACAAGCTCCCGGTCCCGGGTGGTGGTGGTGGGCGACTTGAGGATGACGGTATCCGTGAGAATCCCCGCCAAAAGGAGCGCCGCGATCCGCGGTTCCGGATCGATCCCCCGCTCCCGGTAGAGAGAGGCCACCACGGTGCAGGTGCTCCCCACCGGCGCCGCCATGAAGGTGATCGGCTGGTTCGTGGGGGGATTGCCGAGCTTGTGATGATCAATCACCTCCAGGATCTCCACCGACTCGGCCCCCGGCACCGCCTGGGCCAGCTCATTATGGTCCACGAGGATCAGGGCATAGGGGAGCGGCGCCAAAAGCGACGACTTGGTGGCGACCCCGGCCACGGTTCCGTCCTCCTCCACCACCACCACCGCTGACTCTCCCGAGTGGAGGAGCTTGAGCCGGAGGTTCTCCAACGGTTCGGCCACCCCCACCTGTTCATAGTGCGCCTCCACGAATTCCGTCAGCGGCGTGGAAAGCCGGGTCAGGGAAGCGGCGGTTGCCGTATCATAAGGGGTGGAAAGGATCGTGACCCCGTTTGTCCGGGCCAGCTCTTGCAGCTCTTCGTCCACGTGCGGTCCCCCCGTCACCACCAGGAGCCTTACCCCCATCTGGATGGCCGCATGCTGAATGGAGCGGCGATCCCCGGTCATGACCAGAAGAGACGCCGGGTCATACCCCTCGATCCGGCTGGTGAACGACTCCTCCCGCATGGCGCCGATGAAGAGGTGGAGGTGTTCAATGGTGTCCCGGGAGTCACCGGTGATGAAGGTCGCCCCGAGACAGGCCGCCAGGGAGCGGAGGGAGGTATCCACTCCACGCATCCGGTCCGTGCCGGCCAACAGGTATTTTTCCGACAGCCGCAGGAGAGTGACGATCCCCAGTGGGGCATTCTTTCCGTCCACCACGGGGAGGACCCGGACGTTATGTCGATGAAACAGCTCCAGCGCCTCCTTCAGGGAGATGGTCGCCGCGGCGGTAACCGGCTGCCGTTTGATGACGTCACGGACCTTGGGGTGCACATCGGCCAGGTAAAGGGGGGGATCGATCTCCAACCGTTCCAGGATAGAGCGGGTCTGGGGATTGGGGGTCCCCGCCATGGCTGCCCGGACTTTTGAGTACCCCAATTTCTTTTTCAGCTCCGCGTAGGCTATTGCCGAAGCGATGGAATCGGTATCCGGATTCCGATGGCCGATGACGTAGATCTGTTTACTCAAGGTATTCTCCCGTAAAATGTCGGTCAAAAAGATCCTTCGCTACGTTCAGGATGACAACCTGGAATCAGTAATACTCCTCCCCATAACCCGGAATCTCCTCAAGGAACCCCGGTATTCGCCCTGCCTGAATCATGGCGTTATCCGCGTCGGCGATGAGCCGCTCCCGATCCTTGGGATAGCTCCCCGCCAGGTTGAGAAAGTTGGAGACATGGTTGGAGCGGAGGATGGTCCTGGCCGGGTTCAGCTCTCCGACGATCTCCCGCGCCTCCTCCATCAGCTCCCGGCGGTTGCACTGCTCCAGGGAGCGGATGAACTCGTCGTTGTGGCGCAGGAAGAGGGTCAACAGGGAGAAATACTCCGGTGAGACCCGGTTGACCCACCCTGCCGTCGCCCGGGCGTGCTCCAGACTCCTCCCCTTTCCCGCCAGCCCCAGGATGGCGGTCACCGAGAGCTTCATCCCCGCGCTCCGCGCCTTGAGGCAGAGCTCCGCCATCTCGCCTCCACAAAATCCCTTATTGACGGCCCGGAGGGTCTCGTCGTCGCCGGACTCCAGGCCGAAGTAGAGGAGCTTGAGCCGCTTCTCCCGCAGCCTCTCCAGCTCCGTCAGACTCTTGGTGGTCAGGCTGTTGGGGGAGGCGTAGGAGCCGACCCGGGTCAGGCGGGGGAAGGTTTCAGAAAGGAGGTCAAGGATGCTGCAGAGCCCCTGAAAGGGGTAGACCAGGGCGTCACCATCGGCAAGAAAAACCCGATCCACTTGAGCGGCATACCCTCTCGGGATGGCGGCGATCTCCGCCAGGATCTCCGCCACCGGCCTCAGCCGGAACCGCTTCCCCTTGTACATGCCGCAGAAGGCGCAGCTGTTCTGGGAGCAGCCGATGGTAATCTGGAAGATGAGTGACCGGGCCTCCGATGGCGGCCGGAACAGCGGTTCGACGTACTGCGGCATCTTTCGTCCCCTCCGGCGGCTCTCCCCAGATAGAAAAACCGCTCGCCCCGCGCCGACGCGGGTGAGCGGCCTCCCTGCAGATTACGCTGATTTCATCACCCCTGGCGCGGCTCGACCCCGGCAAGGGTGATGACCAGGTTGAACTCCCGGCACCCACCTCCTGCGGTGACCATGACCGGAACGGTCAGCCTGCCGTCGGCCAGAAAGCCCCCCCCGGTGATCTCCAGACGGAACTCTTCCTCTTCCGGTGCGGCTTCTTCGGCAGTGGCAGCTTCTTCGGCGGAAACCGCTTCTTCACCAGGGAGCGGCTCTGCAGGCTCTTCGCAGGAGGGTGCAGCATCGACCTCCGGGATTACTGCCGACGCCTCGGCCCCCCCGGTCACCGTTTCTTGGGCGGCTTCCGGCATCGCCCCGGTCTCAACCTCAACCTCAACCTCAGCCTCAGCCTCAGCCTTAGCCTCTACCTCAACCTCAACCTCAGCCTCAACCTCAGCCTCAACCTCCGCCTCAACCTTGGCCTTAGCCGCCAGTGTCTCCCTGATCCGGCCGAGGACCATCTTGATCAGGCAGGAGAGTGGCGGGAGAACCCCGTCGCCGCTGGTGGCGACCGAGGGAAAACCCGGGACGTTGAAGCGGTTGAGTCGCCGCTGCATCTCATCCAGGGGGACGGCGTCGGGGATGTCGCGCCGGTTGTACTGGATCACCAAGGGAATCTGGTCGATACCGGACCCCTCCGCCGCAAGGAGCTCCTGCAGCTCGTTCAACCGGTCCAGGTTCTCCTTCTGCCTGGCCGGATGGGAATCGGCCACGAAGAGGACACCGTCGGCCCCCTTGAGCGCCATCTTCCAGCTGTTCAGCTTCTGAACCTCATCGACCACCGTATAGAGATGAAACCGGACGTTGTACCCGTCTATCCCTTTTTCCGCGGGACGGAAATCGAAGCAGAGCATCCGGTCCCCCTGCAGCGACATCGCCTTGAAGGGGCTGCGGGAGTCGGGACTAAGTTTCCGATAGACATGAGTGACCGAGCTCTCCTTCCCGCCGTTCCCGGGACCAAAGTAGACGATCTTAGCGTTTGCTTCCCTGCTGACATGATTGAACAGCGCCATGAGACTTCTCCTTTCCTGATACGGTTTAACTCCGCTTCGTCAGGGCCATCTTTCGCGCCTGGGTGGCGATCACCGACGAGATGTTCTTGCTCTTCCCCAGTGATGCAAGATCTTTTTCCCCGAGAGTGGCGAGCAGTTTCAACGCCACCGGCAGAGGGGTCCGGTGATTTTCCACCAGAGCCTTACGGATCGGATACTTCTTGAGCCACTCCCGATTGGCGCAGATGATCCGGATGATGTCATCATACTGCACGGAGGAGCGGGCAATGGTGAGGATCTCAGACTCGGTAATCCGGGGGTTTTTCAGCACCGAGCAGCAGATCGGCTTGATGGTCTCCTTGATGAGAACGGTGCGCCACTCCTTGTTGCCGGTCAGGGCCATCTTGATCTTGTCACCGATCCCCAGCTGCTGCACCTGCTGATAGGCGGTCCGGAACTGCACCGGGTCGATCTCGCTTTCGGGAATCCCGAATTCAGTGAGCTGCGCCTCTTCGTCCCCCTCACTCTCAGCCTCGCCGATCAGTGAATCCGCCGGGGCCCCCTCCAGCGCCTTGCGGGTGGAGTCCGTAACCGCCGGGTGCCAGACCACCAGTTCGGCCACGACAGGATCTCCGGCATGAACCCGGGCGATCAACTCCAGGAACCGGGGATGCAGCTGCGGGTCGGAGAGAAACTCGGCCAGGTTGTCCGGAGTCATGGAACGGAGCGTCTGAAGCGCCGCCTCCTGGACCCGCCGATTCCGGCTCCCCGCCAGAACACAGATGACGCTGCAGGTTTCAGAGAACGGCAGGGAAGAGCTTCCTCCTAGAAACTCCAGCTGCTCCTCTTCCCGTGCCTCGACTCCCACCAACCGGGCAGCAGCCGGCGAGAGCCTGACGACCCCTTTCCCGGCTCCAGGCTCCACGTCAGCGATGGCGGGTGATGCTGCAGGGAATCCCCTCCTTCTTCAGACGAGCGACCAGGGGGCTCGCCGCCTCCCGGGTCGGGAACGCTCCGGCAGTGAGCAGCCGGGACGCCACCGGGGTGGTGACCTGCCGGAGTTCCACCTTTATCCCCTTTGCCGACAACCGCTCCTGCTCCTGCTTGGCCCCCTTCTCTTCGTGGTATGAGCCGGCAAAGAGTTCGTGAGCATCGTTCAGGGGGAGCACAAAGGCGCCGGGGGCCGCCGCCTGGACCTTGTGCAGCTCCACGGCGGCTGCCGGAGCGTCGGGGAACGTCGCCACATAGAGGCGATACATGATGGTCGGCCGCCGGGGGCCGTGAATGAGGAGCGGAGTCAACCCCTCCCTCTTCAGAACTCCCCGGGCCGCTCCCAGCTCCTGGAGGGTCACGAAGGGGCCGCAGTGGACGGCATAGCTCCCCTTGCCACCGACCTCCCCCGGCGCCGCCTTGGCGCTGGGCGTTACTGCCGGCGCGGGGGGTTGGGGTTTGGCCACGGCGACAGGGGCAGGAGGCGCGACAACAGGGATAAGCTTCTTGGGAGCGACCGCGGCCGCAGGGAGAGGGGGAACCACACTCTTCTGTTGCGGCGGAGCCCCTTTCTTCGGCTGTTCAGCGGTTGCGGCCACCGGTTTCGGCGCTGGAGCCGCCTGAGGCGCCTGTTTCGGGATCTGAGGAGCGACCGGAACCGGTTTCGGCGGGACAACTGCTCCCCCCTTGGGCGCCGCAGGGAGGGGCTTCACCCCCTGTTTTGCCGAGGAGACGCCGGCCTGCACCCCAGTTACTGACGATGAGCTGACGCCCAACGCCCCTCCCTTGCGGGGTAACGGCTTGCGACCCGTAGTGACCGCCTGCTGCGTTGCGCCATGGTTCTTGATCAGATCCGTGAAATAATAGAGATAGGCAAAGAGCGCCAGCAGGACGAGGATCAACAGCAGGAGAATCCGCCTCCACCCCCCGAGAAGAGCCTCACGCGAAGTTTCCATCTGACCGTCCTTTTCCATCTGCCTCACACTCTTCATACCAGCACTCCCTCACCCGGACCGGCCGGGAACCAAAAAGATCAGACCGCCCCCCGGCGGGGGTCGGTCGCTACCCGCCCCTATCCCCTGGCGCTCTTTTCCGCGGCCGCCTCGGCTATGACCTTCTGCGCCATATGACCGGGGACCTCTTCATAATGGGAAAATTCCATGCTGAAGAGCCCCCGGTCGCTGGTCATCGACTTGAGGTCGTTGGAGTAGGCCAGCACCTCGGACATGGGAACCACCGCACGGATGATCTGGGAGTTGGCCTTGGGCTCCACCCCGACCACCTTGCCGCGCCGGGAGTTCAGATCACCGATGACCTCCCCCATGCTCTCGTCGGGAACGGTGACCTTCATGGTGACGATGGGCTCCAGAAGGACCGGCTTGCAGAGCTCCATCGCCTTCTTGAACGCCATGGAACCGGCCACCTTGAAGGCCATCTCCGAAGAATCAACCGTGTGAAAGGAGCCGTAGACCAGGGCGACCTTGAAGTCAACCACCGGATAGCCGGCCAGGAACCCCTCCTGGGACGCCTCATGAATCCCCTTGTCCACCGCCGGGATATACTGGCGGGGAATGACCCCGCCGACGATCTTGTCTTCGAAGATGTACCCTTCTCCCCGGCCGGTGGGGGACATCTCGATCCAGCAGTCGCCAAACTGCCCCCGTCCCCCGGACTGCTTCTTGTATTTTCCCTGCACCTTGGCGTTGCCACGGATGGTCTCCAGATAGGGGACCTTGGGGGTCTTGAGGAGCACCTCCACCCCGAACTTCCGCTTCAGCTTCTCGACGATGACCTCCAGGTGGACCTGCCCCATGCCGGAGATGATCATCTCCTTGGTCTGGGTGTCGCGGTGGGACTCCAGGGTCGGCTCCTCCTCGATCATCCGGTGGAGGGCATTGTGGATCTTGTCCTCGTCGGCCTTGGTCTTCGGTTCGATGGCATAGGAGATCACCGGCAGGAGCTGTTTTGCCGGTTCATAGACGATGGGATTGGATTCGTCGCAGAGGGTATCGCCGGTGACGGTCTCCTTGAGCTTGGCCACCGCCACGATGTCGCCGGCCACCGCCTGCTTGATCGGTTTCTGCTTCTTCCCCTCCAGCTCGAAGAGCTGACCGATCCGCTCCTGAACATCCTTGGTGGAGTTGTAGATCAGGGAGTCGGAGTTGAGCAGACCGGAATAGACCCGGAAGATGGTGATCTTGCCGGTGTAGGGGTCGGAGGTGGTCTTGAAGACCAGGGCCGAGAACGGCTCCGACTCGGCAGGCGCCCGCTGGACGATCTCGCCGCTCTTGGGGCCGCTCCCCACGGCCGGGGTCCGGTCCAGGGGGGAAGGGAGATGAGCGCAGACAGCATCCAGGAGGTGAGCCACGCCGATATTCTGCATGGCGGAGCCGCAGAGGACCGGGGTAAAGGTGTTGCGCATGGTGCCAACCCGTAAGCCGTCCAGGATCTCCTCCTCGGTCAGCTCGCCGCTTTCCAGATACTTCTCCGTGAGGGCGTCATAGGCCTCGGCCACGGTTTCCACCATCATCTCGCGGAGTCGCCGGGCCTCTTCCAGGAGATCGGCTGGAATCTCCCCTTCCGTACAGCTGCCGGACTGGTCGCCGGCATAGGTGAAGGCCTTCATCCGGATCAGGTCGATGACGCCGGAGAAGCTCGCCTCGACTCCCATGGGGATCTGGATGGCGACCCCCCGGGCTCCCAGGGCCTTCTCCATGTCATCGATAGCCCGAAAGAAGTTGGCCCGCTCCCGGTCCATCTTGTTGACGAAGGCGATCCGGGGAATCTCGAACTCGTTGGCCCACGCCCAGACCTCTTCGGTCTGGGCCTTGACGCCGGAGATGGCGGAGAGGATGACCACCGCGCAGTCCAGCGCCCGCATACAGGCCCGGGTATCGGCGATGAAGTTGCCGTATCCGGGGGTGTCGACGATATGGATGGAGTGTTCCTTCCAGTGGCAGTGATCCAGGGCCGACGTGATGGAGATCTTCCGTTTGATCTCTTCCGGCTCGAAGTCCATGGTGGAGGTGCCATCGTCCACCCGCCCGAGACGATCGATCATCCCCGTGGTGTAGAGGATGGCCTCGGTCAGCGATGTTTTGCCCGCCCCGCCGTGAGCCACAATGCCGAGATTCCTGATCTTGGTCGTTTCAAACGCGCCCATAAAACCCCCCTTTTAAGTCAGGTTGAGGTTGAGGTTGAGGTTAAGGAGATGTCTTCAGCCTCAACCTATACCTCTGCCTGTTTATTCCGTTCATAGAGTATTCTCAGCCCCTCCAGGGTCAGGTGCTCTTCCACCGCCTCAATGGTCCGGGACTCCGGGGCGATGAGCATGGCCAGACCGCCGGTGGCGATGACGAAAGGGTTTTCCTTCCCCTCCGCCTTCATCCGGGTGACGATCCCGTCGACGAGCCCCACATAACCGAAGACGATGCCGGCCTGCATGGAGTTGACCGTATTCCTGGCGATGACGAAAGGGGGTTTTACCACCTCCACCCGGGGGAGCTTGCTCGCCTTCTGAAATAGCGCCTCCATGGAGATGGAGAGACCGGGGGCGATGGCCCCGCCGCAGTACTCTCCTTTCCGGTTCACATAGTCGAAGGTGGTGGCGGTGCCGAAGTCGACGATGATGAGCGCGGTACGGTACTTCTCGTACCCGGCAACGGCGTTGACGATCCGGTCCGCCCCCACCTCGCGGGGATTGTCATACTGGATCACCATCCCGGTCCGGATGCCGGGCCCCACCACATACGGCTTCAGGTTGAAGAACTGCCGGGCCAACCGCTCCATGATCCCGGTCATGGTGGGGACCACCGAAGAGATGATGATGGCGTCGATATCGGCAAAATCGCGTCCGGAAAAGGCGAAGAGGCTCCGCACCAGGATACCGTACTCATCCGGGGTCTTGGCCTTGTCCGTGGCGACCCGCCACTCGCTCTCCAGCTGCTCCCCCTGATACACGCCGAGCACGATATTGGTATTGCCGATGTCGATGACCAGAAGCATCAAACCCCCACTAACCCATAACCCCGAATCCAGAACCTATAGACTTTCAGAAAAAGATTTTTGCTCTGCAACTATCCAGCTCACGAAAATAGAACCTGTAAAGCCGATCATTCACAGTTACGTTCCTCCCTTTTCAAGGGGGAGGTCAGGAGGGGGATGGGGAACTCTTCGTACTAAACCCATCCCCACCCCAGCCCTCCCCTTGAAAGGGAGGGAGCTATAACCAACATCAAACAATTTTCCAAAAAACAATATCTGAAATACTATAGAACCCAGAACCCAGAACCCAGAACCCAGAACCCAGAACCCCTAACCCGGTTCACACCAGCCTCACATCTCCGGAGTAGACCCGCTGGATGGATCCGTCAGAAAGCTCCAGCAGCAGCGCTCCTCCTTCGTCTATCCCCCGCGCCACCCCCATCCGTTCCTGAAGAACTCCGTCACTGACCCCCACCAGTTTGCCGATGACGCCGCACTCTGCAAGCCACTCGTCCCGGATCTCCGGATAGCCTCCAGCCAGATACCGGTCGTACAGGTCGTCCAGCGCCGTAAGCAGGGTTCTCGTGAAGGCGACCCGGTCGACCCTGACCCCGCTCTCCAGGAAGAGCGAGCTGGCCGGATGGCGCAGCTCCGCCGGGAACTGCTCCCGGACCATGTTCAGGTTGACCCCGATCCCCAGCACCACGGTGGCGACCCGGTCGGTTTCCGCGGTCATCTCATTGAGCAACCCCGCCACCTTGGCACCGTTGATGAGGATATCGTTGGGCCATTTGATGATGGGGGAGAGACCGGTACAGAGCTTGATGGCCCGAACCACGGCCACGGCGGAAACAAAGGTGAGCTGGGGAGCGGAGGTCGGTGGGATGGGGGGACGCAGGAGAATCGAACAGTAGAGATTCGCACCGGGAGGAGAGCTCCAGATCCGACCGAGCCGCCCCTTCCCCTGAGACTGTGACTCGGCCAGCACCACCGTCCCCTCGGCGCCCCCCTCTTCACCCAGGCGGGCCGCTACGGCATTGGTGGAACCGGTCTCCGAGAAGGTCACCATGGTTCCCCCCAGACGCCGGGTCGTCATCCCCGCGGCAATGGCGGCGGGGTGAAGAAAATCGGGAACCGTGACCAGACGGTACCCCCGGGAGGGGACCGATTCGAAGACGAAACCATGCTCCCGCAACAGCTCGATCCGCTTCCAGATCGTGGTGCGGGAGACGTCAGCCGCCGCGCTCAGCTCCTCCCCGGAGAGGAAACCGGCGTCGGGCGCCATGAAGGAGGCCAGGAGGAGCCGGTCGATCTCCCCTGAGAGGGAGTCGATCCGCTGGCCGGCCCCACCCTTCACGCCCCCCCCAGCAATAGCGAGATGTCCACTGCCCGGGCGGAGTGGGTCAGAGCCCCCACCGAAATCAGGTCAACCCCGGTCTCGGCGATCCCCCGCACCGTCTCCAGGTTGACCCCGCCGGACGCCTCCACCAGGGCGCGGCCGGCAATGTATGCCACCGCCTGGCTCATGGTGGAGTTATCCATGTTGTCGAGCATGATGATATCCGCCTTGCAGGTCACCGCCTCGGCCACCTCCGCCAGGTTCTCGGTCTCCACCTCGATCTTCATGGTATGGGGGATGAAGGCGCGGGCGCGGGTCACCGCAACGGTGATCCCGCCGGCTGCGGCGATATGGTTCTCCTTGATCAGCACGGCGTCATAGAGTCCGGCCCGATGGTTGGAGCCCCCTCCCACGGTGACCGCATATTTCTCCAGAACCCGCAGGCCTGGGGTGGTCTTGCGGGTATCGACGATCTTCGCCCGGCTCCCGGCCACCGCCGCCACATAGCGGGAGGTGGAGGTGGCGATGCCGCACATCCTCTGAAGCAGGTTCAGGGCGACCCGCTCCCCCTGGAGGATCACCGCATCATCGCCGGAGATCTCCGCCAGGACGTCACCGGGGGCACAGCGCGCCCCGTCGGTGAACCGGGGAGTGAAGAGCGTCGCCGGGTCGAGCATCCTGAAGACCCGGGCCGCCACCTGGATTCCCGCCAGGATAAACTCCTCCTTGGCGATGAGCCGGGCCGTGGCCGGACGCGGCTCACCGATGACCGCCCTGGTGGTGATATCACCGGTGTGAATATCTTCCCGCAAGGCGTTTCTGATAATCGAATCAACAGTGTCCATCATGATCTCCCCAGGGCCGAAATGTTCGCCCTTTATAACACAGCTTTCCGGGTGCCGCAACCGCAAACAGGGAGCGCTTTTCCCCCTTTTACCGCTCCTCCCGCCCGGTTCCGCCGCGACCATTTTCCGGCAGTTATCCCTCTCTTTTTGCAAAATACGCCGTTACCCCGCAAGGTACCATTTGACAGCGGCGCAGGTTACTCTATAAGATGCACAAAAATCCGCACCCTGCGGAAATCCACCCCACGAGGAGAGAGTACATGAAGTTACGTCCCCTGAACAGAATCGCCGGGTCACTGCTCTTTGGCGCGCTCACCCTGAGCGCCATAACCGCCTTCGCAGGCGATCTGCCTGAAATCAAGAAAGCCGGTGTCCTGCGCCATATCGGCATCCCCTACGCCAACTTCGTCACCGGCTCCGGCGACGGCATGGACGTGGAGATCATCCAGCTCTTCGCCAAACAGCTGGGAGTCAAATACGAATATGTAAAGGGCGACTGGGGGACCGTTGTTGAGGACCTCATCGGGAAGAAGGTCAAGGCCAAGGGGGAAGAGGTTGAGTTCGGCGAGAGCGTCCCGGTGAAGGGGGACCTCATCGCCAACGGCTTCACCATCCTCCCCTGGCGGAAGAAGGCCGTGGATTTCTCCTCTCCCACCTTCCCCAGCCAGATCTGGCTCATCGCCCGGGCCGACTCAAAGATGAGACCGATCAAGTCGACCAAGAGCCTGGAAAAGGACATCGCCCTCACCCGCGCCCTCCTCAAGGAGAAAAAACTTCTGGCGCTCCCCAAGACCTGCCTTGATCCGGCGGGGAACAAACTGGACGCCACCGGCGCCGAGGTGGTCATCTTCAACGGCAACCTCAATGAACTGGCCCCGGCCCTGGTCAACAACGAGGCTGAACTGACCATCCTCGACGTTCCCGACGCCCTCATCGGCCTGGAGAAGTGGCCCGGCAAGATCAAGATCATCGGCCCCACCTCGGGGAGACAGGAGATGGGGGTCGCCTTCCCCAAAGATTCACCCCAGCTGAAGGCGGCGTTCAACGAATTCTTCAAGAAGATCCGCAAAGACGGCACCTACAACCGGATCGTCAAGAAGTACTACCCAACGGTTCACTCCTATTTCCCCGAGTTTTTCAATAAGTAAGGGGCAAGTTTCCAGACACCCCGTGCATCCTGTTTCCGGCAAGATCGGCCGCTTCGGCGAGGTGGCTGCGTTTCTGCTCTGCCTGGCGCTGATTGTCTATATCGGCATCCTGGTGCTCTCCCAGTACCGGGGGAGAGTGGCGCTCCAGGAGTCACAGATTCGCCAGCTGACCCAGGAGTTGGAGAAACGGGCCACCGCGGTCCGCTACTTCTCCCGGGAACGTGAGGATGACCTCCAGAATCTGGCGGAGAGCCGCGAGCTCTCCGCCTACTTTGAGAATCAGGCCCTGGGGATGTCCCTGGAGTACGGGCTCAGAGCCAGCCTCTTCACCATCCGGGAGCTCTTCGACCGGTTGCTCTCAAAGAAGAGCCTGGAAGACGCTCCCATCTATAGCCGACTCGTCTTCATGGACGCAGCCGGAGAAATCCTGGTGGATAGCGGAAAGATGGCCGGCCACCGCCCCGCCGGAGTTAACCGTTTCCTCCAGAAAAACATGAAGACGTCGCTCCTCTTCGACCGGGGAGAAAAGGAGCCCCAGCTGGTGGTGTCGGTCCCCTACCAGTTCAAGGGGAGCTTCGCCGGCCGGGTCCTGGGGTGGATTCCGCTCTCACTGGTCTATTCCCACTTCATCGGAGAAAAGGAGGGGGCAACCTCCACAGCCATCGCCCGGGATGACGAGTATCTCTTCATTCCCGGCAAGGTCAGCAGCAGCATCCCCGCAGATCACCTGAAGCTCCCCCCCCGGATACCGGCGGGAATACCGACGCTCCTGGCCCCCCGTGACCGGCAGCACTCCGACATCTTCGTGCTCCGGCTCCCCGTGGCTGACACTCCGTTCTCCCTGGTCACCTTCATTCACGCCACCGGCGCCTTCGACCTCAATTCACCCCGGAACCTGCTGATCACCTCCGGCGGGATGGCCGTCATCATCCTGGCGGGGATGTTCATCGTCATCTATCTCAACACCAGAAACAGCATCCTCAAGACCCGGCTGGAAGAGACCTCGCTCCGGGAATTGACCGTGGGGGAGAAGAACCGTCAGCTGGAAGAGGAGGTGGTTCTGCGCACGCAGAACGAACGGGAGATGTGCGAAGCGCGGGAGGCGGCCGAGGCCGCCAGCAAGGCGAAGAGCGAGTTCCTGGCCAACATGAGCCATGAGATCAGGACCCCCATGAACGGCATCATCGGCATGACCGATCTGCTGCTGGATACCGGCCTGACCATGGAGCAACAGGATTATCTCGAGGCGGTGAAGCTCTCCAGCGACAACCTGCTGGCGATCATCAACGACATCCTCGACTTTTCCAAGATCGAGGCGGGGCGGATCGATCTGGAGAGGATCCCTTTCTCCCTCCGCAACACCGTCGGTCGGACCCTGAAGACCCTCTCCTCCCGCGCCTTCCAGAAACGGCTCGACATGAACTACGACATTGCCGCGGAGATTCCCGACTTCCTCTGCGGCGACCCCGGCAAGCTCAGGCAGGTGCTGATCAACCTGGTGGGAAACGCCATCAAGTTCACCGAGCAGGGAGAGATCACCATCTCCATTACCCAAAACGGGGGGGACGATCACTCTACCCGGCTCCATTTCACGGTCTCCGACAGCGGCATCGGTATCCCCGCAGCCATGTTGGAGCATATCTTCAGCCCCTTCACCCAGGTGGACGGCTCCACCACCCGGCAGTACGGCGGGACCGGCCTGGGTCTGACCATCTCGCGGCAAATGGTCACCCTCATGGGGGGTGAGCTCTGGGTGGAGAGCGTCCAGGGGAAGGGGAGCCTCTTCCACTTCACCCTCCCCCTGGAGATCCAGGCCAGGGCGCCGACGGCTCTCTCCGCCACGCGTGAGCTGCTCCGGGGAAAACGGGCGTTCATCGTGGATGACAACGCCGTTAACCGGAGCCTCCTGCGCAACCTCCTGAAGAAGTGGCGGATGACCATTGGTGAGGCGCATGGGGCGCTCGCGGCGCTCTCCCTCCTCGGCAAGGCCCATGAGGCGGGAGAGAAGTTCGACCTCATCCTGATCGATGTGCATATGCCCGGCATGGATGGCTGGGAGCTGGCGACACGGATCAGGGCGATCACGGCGTACGACCGGTGCCAGCTCCTCATGATGCCCAGCGCCGGCCACAACAGCGACGCCGAGCGCTGTCGGTCCCTCAGGATCGGCGGATATCTGATAAAGCCGGTGATTCAGGAAGAGCTGGAAATGACCATGATCCGGCTTTTCAGTGAACCGGTCGATCCGCCGGCAGAGGAGGAGCTCCCCATCCCCCCGGAAAAGAGGCGAGAGCTCACGGTCCTGCTGGTGGAAGACGTGGAGATCAACCAGAAAGTCGCCTCCAGGATACTGGAAAAACAGGGGCATCGGGTGGTCATCGCCGGAAACGGCCGTGAAGGGGTCGAACTCTGGGAAAAGGGGAGCTTCGACATCGTCTTCATGGATATCCAGATGCCCGAGATGAACGGCTACCAGGCGACCGCCGCCATTCGGGCCCGGGAACAGGGCTCGGGCAGGCATACCCCCATTTCGGCCATGACGGCCTACGCCATGAAAGGGGATGCTCAGAAATGCCTGGAAGCCGGCATGGACGCCTACATCACCAAACCGATCAAAGCCGAGGAGCTTCTCATGACCATTGAAAAACTTGTCACCGGCAGGGAACCCCATCCCGCTCCGGCGATGGAGCAGGGAGGAGCGGCCGCGGAGAACCGGCCGCCGGCTCTGGACTGGGCCGGGCTGCTGGAGTGCTGGGAAGATGACCGGGAGTTCGCCCTGGAGCTGCTGACCACCTTTCTCCGGCAGCTCCCCGGTCAGCAGAGCGATCTGGCCAGCGCCGTAGCCGGAGGCGATCCCCAGGAGATCGCCACGACGGCCCACTCCCTCAAGGGCTCGCTCCTGGCGATTATCGCCAAGCCGGCGGCAGAGCTGACCCTTGCCCTGGAAATCATGGGGCGTCAAGGAGGAACTGAAGGGTCAACCGATCTCTGGAACCAGCTCGACGAGCAGCTGACTCTCCTGAAGGGAGAGATTGAAAAGATAACGGGGTTAATGACTTAAACGTCAGTAACCCCGCTTTTCCTTCTCAAGCCATGAGGCCGGTGAATCAGGTCAAACGGTGTCGGCGAACCGCTCCTGCTTGTAGTGGATCCGGTTGAGTGCATTGATGTACGCCCGGGCCGACGCCTCGATGATGTCGGTGGACGACCCGCGGCCGGTCACGGTGGTGTTCCCTTCGCTCATCCTCACCGTCGCCTCCCCCTGGGCGTCGGTGCCGCCGGTGATGGCCCCCACGTTGTACTGGAGGAGCTTGGCCTTGCTCTTGGTCAGCTTCTGGATCGCCTTGAAGGTGGCGTCCACCGGCCCGTCCCCCAGCTCCGCGGTGCGAACCGGGGCGCCGTCGATCTCCAGCTGCACGGTGGCGGTGGCCACGGCAAAGGAGCCGCAGGTGACGGTGATATGGTCCAGCCGGTACTTCTCCGCCGGCCGCATGACCTCCTCGGCCACCAGGGCGTCCAGGTCTTCGTCAAAGACCTCCTTCTTCAGGTCGGCCAGGCTCTTGAACTTGCCGAACGCCTTGTTGAGATCGTCATCGGCCAGGTCGTAGCCCAGCTCCATGAGCCGTTTTTTGAAGGCGTGACGCCCCGAATGCTTGCCGAGAACCAGGGCGTTGGCCTTGAGCCCCACCGACTCGGGGGTCATGATCTCGTAGGTGGACTTCTCCATCATGACCCCGTGCTGGTGGATCCCCGCCTCATGGGCGAAGGCGTTGGCCCCGACGATGGCCTTATTGGTCTGTACCAGGGAACCGGTGATGGTGGAGAGGAGCCGGCTGGCCGGGGTCAACTGCTCGGTGGCGACGCTGGTCCCAAAGGGGAGGATGTCTCCTCGGGTCTTGAGGATCATGACGAACTCCTCCAGGGAACAGTTGCCCGCCCGCTCTCCGATGCCGTTGATGGTGCACTCCACCTGCCTCGCCCCGGCCTGGACCGCGGCGATGGAGTTGGCCACGGCCAGCCCCAGGTCGTTATGGCAGTGGACCGAGATCACCGCCTGATCGATGTTCTTCACGTTCTGCTTCAGGTAGGAGATGATGTTGAAATACTCGGCCGGAATGGTGTAGCCCACGGTATCCGGGATGTTGACCGTGGTGGCCCCGGCGTCGATGACCGCCGCCACCACCTCGGCCAGGAACTCCAGCCTGGTCCGGACCGCATCCTCGCAGGAGAACTCCACGTTCTTCGTGTACCCCCGGGCCCGCTTCACCGCTCTCACCGCCGCCTCCAGCACCTTGCCCGGCTCCATCTGCAGTTTGTATTTCATGTGGATGTCGGAGGTGGCGATGAAGGTGTGGATCCGCCCCTTCTCCCCGGCATACTGGAGCGCCTCCCAGGCCCGGTCGATGTCCTTGTCACTGGAGCGGCAGAGCCCCGCGATCTCCGGCCCCTTGATGCTCTGGGCCACCCGTTTCACCGCCTCGAAGTCCCCTTCGGAGGCAATGGGGAAGCCGGCCTCGATGACATCCACGTTCAGCTTCTGGAGCTGCTTGGCGATCCGCAGCTTCTCCTCGATGTTCATGCTGTTGCCCGGAGACTGTTCGCCGTCCCGCAGGGTGGTATCGAAAATTCTGATGATCTGTGAAGCGCTCATGGCTGCTCCTCCCGTTCCTGTTTTTTGTTTCAGAGATTTCTGTTCCAGTAAAAAAACGAAAAGCCTCCACCCCGACAAGGGGCGAAGGCGTTGCTTCGCGGTACCACCCTCTTCACCTCCGGACAGGAATCCGGCAGGCCTCAACTATCCCCTTTACGCGGGTGACGGCAAGGATTACTTGAACAATTGGGATTACGGATCAGGAATTACGACTTGGCACTGTCGGCCTCAATTCGTCATTCGTTATTCGTAATCATCAATGGCCTTTCACCCGTGCGGCTCCGAGGCGAGTTCATTCCCTCTTGACACCGGTTCGCACCAACCACCGGCTCTCTGGAGAAAAGTACGGGAACTACTACTCCTCATCATTGCCTTTTCAGATTTTGGTGATTCTAAAACAACGGTATGGAGTATGTCAAGGGTAATTGCGCTCTCCCGCTTTCGACTGCTGAATATTCCGTGGGAGTCCGGACAGAGAGTTGATCTCCCACCACCGTGGTGGTGCTCGCCGCCATCCCCGACGGGAGCTCCAGGACGCTGGCCGCTTTCATGTGGATTCGCGTCAGACGGTTCGGCGCGAGATCCCGAGTGACCGCGATGACACGGAGCTCCCGGTCAAGAAAGAGCAGATCGATGGGAAACCGCATGCCGAAGGTATGCACCCCCTTGCACGGCCGGATCCAGAGCCCCTCTCCGCTCGCCAGGGCTCTTCTCCCCAACAGCCCTTTCATCCGACTCAGCAGACTCTCCGCAAGAAGCAGATCGCCGGCCAGCTCTTTTCCCGAAGTCGTATTGAAGACCTTCATCGGTTCCATCACCTCCTCTCCTCCCGTGGATGCGCCCGTTTCAGAAGGTGCCGAACAGGGTGGTGAGCTTGAAGAACGCCGGGGTCAGGATCACCACGAGCAAGGCCGGGAAGACACAGACCACCAGGGGGAACAGCATCTTCACCGCCGTCTGGGCGGCCTGCTCTTCGGCCAGTTGCCTTCTCTTCGTCCGGAGCGAATCGGAATAGCAGCGCAGGGCGCCGCCGAGAGTGGTGCCGAATTTCTCCGTCTGCAGCAGCAGGGTGACAAATGACCTGACATCATCCACCATGGTCCGTTCTGCAAGCCCCTTCATCGCCTCGCTCCGGGGTTTACCCACGCGGATCTCCTGGATCGCGATAGTGATCTCCCTGATGAGCGGATCATCTTTCTGCTGGAAATTTTCTGTCGTCTTGATCAGGGCGGCGTTCAGGCTGAGGCCGGCCTCCACACAGACGGTCAGCAGGTCGAGAACGTCCGGCAGCGAGTGGAAAATTTCCGTTTTTCGTTGCTCCGCCTTCCGCCTCAGCCAGAGTGTGGGGAGGAGATAGCCGCAGATAGAACAGGCGACGGTCAGCAGCAGTCGGCTCCCGGCAAACCGTCCCTGGTGCAGTACCGACAGGAACAGGGCGCCTGCCGGCAGCGCCCCGGCCAGGAACAGCTTGCATCCCAGGAAGAGGTAAACTCCATCGGATCTGAAACCCGCAGCCGTGAGCATCCTCCGGTAGGAACGGAGATCCGCCGGTTTCAGCTTCAGCGCCCCCCCCATCCGGGAGAGCATCCTCTGCCAACTGGTTGAACTCCGGATCAGCCGGGGCTGCGCCTCTTCGCTGGAGATGAGCCGCGCAACCCGCCCCCTGACCAGGTCACCCCTGCTCAACAGCGGATAGAGCACGCTGGCGCTGAGAAGCATGACACCGGCAAAGAGGGAGAGGATGATGAGCGTGAGCATGGATCCTCCTGACCGCTCAACGACCAGAGACAGTCGTCTTTAAATGCGGATGGTTACGATCTTCTTGATCATCAGAAACCCGGCGCATTGCGCGAGCAGCGCAGCCAGCAGCGTGTACTGGCAGCTCTGTTCCGTTAAAAACAACTTCATGTAATCGGGGTTCAGAGTATACAGCGCCGCAAATACGACCACCGGCAGTACGGCGAGCAGATACCCCGACAGACGTCCCTGGGCCGAATAGACCCTGACCTGCCGGCGGATCAGCGCCCGCGAGGTGATCGTAGTGGCCAGCTTGTCCAGAATCTCCGCAAGATTGCCGCCGGTTTCGCTGGTTATCCTGATGATCGTCACGAAGTAATGCAGATCCAGACTGTCGATGCTTCCCAGGAGCTTTTCCAGTGAATCGGTTATTCGCATCCCCAGCCGCTGCTGTTCGCAGGCGCGCTTGAAGAGCCCCCCCGTCGGTTCCGGCATCTCCAGGCTGAGCATCTCAAGGGCGCCGGAGAGGGAGTTCCCCGCCCGAAGCGAGCGGCTGACCATGGTGAGCGCATCCGGTAGCTGGTGGTCGAAGCGGCTCTGGCGCCGCCTTTTGCACTGTCCCAGGCAGGCATAGGGAATCACCCCGCAGAGGAGCAGCCCCAGAAGCGCCACCGGCATCCTGCCGCTCAAGAGAATCCCGGCCATGAGCCCTGCGCAGGCGGCCACTACCGAGATGATGACAAAACGGAACGGGGTGACAGGGATGCCGGAGTGCTCAACCCGCTTCTTGACTCCGTCCATCAGCGGCAGGTGGAAGATGTACTCTTCACCTGGTGTCGTCTTCCGCAGCAGTTCACTCGTGACTCCATCGGCGGAGCTGCCGGCGCCACGGGCCGCCATCCGGCTCAATCTCTGTTTCATCCTGGCGGCCGGAGAGTTCAGAACCAGCCGGAGGAGAGAATAGAGCGCCAACAGGGTCAGGAGCACCGCGGCAAAGAGCATCGTGACCGCCAGTTCCAGGCTCATCTGGTCTCCTCTCCCTCGAAACTGTCCGGCGGCAGGGTGAATCCGGAGAGCTCGAACCGTTCGGCGAAGGCGGGCCTGACTCCGGTCGGCTGAAACTCTCCCTGCACCCACCCCTGGTGATCCACCCCCTTCTGCACAAAACAGAAGATGTCCTGCATCTCGATGGCGGCCCCCTTCATGCCGGTTATCTCCGAAACCTTGACGACTCTGCGCGTCCCGTCGGGGAATCTCACCAGATGGATGACCAGGTTAATGGCTGAGGCGATCTGCTCCCTGATAACCCTGTCCGGCAGCTCCATTCCCGCCATCATCACCATGGTGGCCAAGCGGGTCATGGCGTCCCGTACCGTGTTCGCATGGATGGTGGAGATCGAGCCGTCATGGCCGGTGTTCATCGCCTGGAGCATATCCAGGGCCTCGCCGCCACGCACCTCTCCCAGGATGATCCGGTTGGGGCGCATCCGGAGGCTGTTGCGCAGCAGGTCGCGCTGAGTCACCTCCCCGGTCCCTTCGATATTTGCCGAACGCGCCTCCAGGCGCACCACATGATCCTGCTTCAGCTGCAGTTCGGCCGAATCCTCGATGGTTATTATCCGCTCATTGTCCGGGATAAACTCCGAAATGACGTTGAGCAGAGTCGTCTTACCCGTGCCGGTACCGCCGCAGATGAGAATATTGAGCCGGGATTTCACCGCTCCTTCGATTATCGTCGCTATCCGCTGATCGAGAGTTCCCGAGGCCAGCAGGTCGGTCATGGTGAGCGGAATCAGGCCGAAACGGCGGATGGAGAGCACCGGACCGTCGATGGCCAGCGGCGGGATAATGGCGTTGACCCGGGAGCCGTCGGGAAGCCGGGCGTCCACGTAGGGGGACGACTCATCGATTCTCCTTCCCACCTTGGAGACGATTCTCTCGATGATCTGCAGCAGATGATTGTTGTCGCGGAAGACGATGTCGCTCTTTTCCAGTTTGCCGTGGCGCTCCACGTAGGTGCTGGCGTAATTGTTGACCAGAATATCGGAGATATCCGGCGAGCTCAAAAGCGGCTCTATGGGGCCCAGACCGAACGTTTCATGCTGAACTTCGATGATCAGCCGCTCCTTCTCCTGCCTGCTCAAGGGGACCCCCTCCTCGGCAATGAGCGTTTCGAGTACCGTGCCGATTTCGTACGCCAGTTCACCGCTCCGGAGCAGCTCCAACTGGGCGAGATCGATCCGCTCGATGAGTCGGCGATGGATGTGGCTCTTCAGCTCCTGAAAAAACAGAGGAGCCTTGCCGTCCGGCGGCGGAGTATGTGCGTTGAAATGATTGTATAATTCCATATGGTACGACCTCATCTCCCCGGCGGATGTCTGCTCATCCTGCCTGTATTGTCAAGCCCGACCTACTTGCCGCCCCGTCTCTCCGCGGTTATCCGTCCCGCCAGCTCTTTCAGCGCCGTCGCGACCGGTGAGCGGGGAGCTCTGGTGACCAGCGGCGCCCCCTCGTTTATGGCGGCGGTTACCTCCTGATCTCCGTTGGGCACGGTGAGATACGCCTTGGCGGTGAGGACCCTCTCGCCGTCGCTGACCTTGATGGCGTCCTTGGAGTTGTATCTGTTGAGAATCAATCTGACCTTGTCGCTCCCCAACCCCTCGTTGCCCATGGCGGCAAGATAGCGCTTGGCGTTGTTGAGAGCCGGCAGATTGAGCTGCGTGACGAACAGGATCAGGTCGGAGCTGTCAAACGTCGCCAGATTGCAGCCGAAGAGCTGACCGCCGGTATCGATGATGGTGTAGGTGAAGATGCTCCGGAGCAGGGCGACTACCTCCCGAAGCTGTTCGGGCTGAATCCTGTCGGCTTCCCGCAAATCCGGCGGTCCGCAGAGGACCTGTACTCCAGAGGAGTGCGTCACCATGACACTCCGGAGAAAAGTGGCGTCGACCTCCCCTGCCCGGGCGGCGATGGTGGAGAGGGTATAGCGGGGCGCAAGGTCAAGGAAGGTCGTGACGTCTCCGCTCCAGAGGTTCAGATCGACCAGGACGACATTCTCCCCGAGAGCCGCCAGTGACGCCGCCAGGTTGACGGCGATGGTCGTGGTTCCCATCCCTCCCGACGGGTTATACACGGAGAGGACGCTCCCCTTGGCGGAGACCGATCCGTTCCTCCCCCGGTGCAGCCTGATGACCTTGTGGATGGCGGCCGTCAGCTCCGCCTCGCTGATCGGTTTTGTCAGATATTCGCCTGCCCCGGCCCGGATCAGCGGCAGTATCCAGTGGGAACTCTGTTCCGCGGCAGTGGCGATCACCGTGGAGTGGGGAAAGCGCGCGACAAGAAAGGCCGTCTCCCGGACCCCCTGCTCGAGCTCTTGAACCTCCAGGAAGACGATCTGCGCCTCATCCGCCTGAATGGACGAGACCACCTCCTGAAAATTGGCGACGGCGCTGATTTTGCCGATGGAGCCGTTGAACGAGTTGAGCACCGCGGTAATACCGTTTTTGGCGATATCATCGCTCTCCAGTATGATTATTGACAGTTTTGGCGGCATAAGAAGATCCCGGATCATCCGTTGAGGCTACTGAACCATGCGAGGCGGCGTGATGCTGTTGGAGAGCGCTCCGCCCGGACCGGCGCCGGGATAGGTCGCATAATAATCGATGAAATATCCCGCTATGGAGTGACCCGCCTGATTGACTGAGTCGATGTGATAGGTCGCAAAACCCTTGATGGCCATCTGTCCATGGCTTGAGCTATCCCCGCTGGCGCTGTCCACAATGGCCATGAGCACATCCCTGTTGACGACCACATTCGGATAGGGAGAAGGGGTGACCAGAGGCTGTATCCAGACGAGGTCATCCCTCTTGAGCGAATCCGGATTACCCCCCGACAGCAGCGGGTCGATGTCGGGGAGATCATTCTGGAACGAACTCCATTGCCCGGTGTAACAGCCGCTCCCCCCGGCTGCGTAGCGAGACGGAATGGTTATGGTGATCGGCGGAGCGGGGAGAGGAGTCCGGGAAAAATAGTGATCGGTCATGCAGCTGGGAAGCGCCATGGGGAAGAGCACGCCACCCGGAACAGAGCCGATGAACGCCACCATTGCCGCTGCTTCCCGTGAACTGACCGGGGATTCAGCTACGCCGACTGCTGTGGCAAAAAAGTTCCGCACCGCTCCTCCGTTGTTTCCGGCGGATCTGGCGACGATGGCGAACACCGCCGCGGCCTGGGGCTCTTCCGGAGGGAGAGTGGCGCAGGGCTCCTTCTGCTCAGTGATACGGTTCCAGCAGCCGGCAGTGATCGCCCCATCGGCAAGAGCCGTCCCGTCCGAGCTGTTCTGAGTGATAAAACCTGTTGCGGCGGCCCGGGCCCGTCCCAAGTCGAGAGTCACCCCGTGAGGGGTGAGGGGATCCGCGTAGAGCAGCGCCGCTCCGGCCAGGGCCGATGCGTCCGCGGCATTCTGCAGCTCTCCCCGCACCAGATACAGATGACCGAGGTCGATGGTCAGGCCAAGAAATCCGATCATGGCCAGGAGGGCAAGCGCCAGGTAGACGATCACAAATCCTTCCCGGTTGCGGCCGATGACTCTCACAGGGTCGGGATCCATTGAAAATCCTTCTCCTGCTCCGGTGTCAGCGGTGCGTCGGTGGGGAGTTCCGGCTCTTCCCCGACTGAATTGGCCATGACGATCTTGGGTGTGATGAAGAAGACCAGCTCCTTTTCCTTGTCATCGTCCTGGATCGAGCGGAACAGCGCCCCCAGGTACGGGATATCTCCCAGGATCGGAATCTTCGATGTGGTCTTGATCGACTCTTTCATGAGTAGTCCGCCGAGGATCAGGCTCTCGCCCCCCTTCAACTCCACTTCGGTCCGGATCTCGCGGGTGTCGATGATCGGGTAGCCGTTGACCGCCAGCGTCCCGGTCACGTTGCTGACTTCGGCCGGATTGATCTTGAGCGAGATCAGGCCGTTTTCCATCACCACCGGTTTGACGTTGAGCTTCACCCCCACATTGATAAACTCGATGGTCGTGCCGGAGATGGCGCCGACCCCGGTGACCACCTGGATGGGAATCTTGCTGCCGGCCAGAAACGTTCCCTCCTGACCGCTCTTCACCAGCAGGTTGGGTTCGGCCAGGATCTTCGCCAGATCTTTTGTCGCCAGCGCCCTCAGCACACCGCCAAGGCCGCTCTTGTACAGCGCTCCCCCCAACTGATAGCCGGCCAGGGGGCTGATGGCCCCCATCCACGGGATGTTGCCGGCAATGCCGGGGATTGAATTCTGGCTCCCGTCTTTGGACCCGGCGGTAGGCCCGCTGTCAGGCGCACCCACCATGTTGGTAAACCCCTCGCCGCCGGCCCCCTTGACCAGCATGCTGATCCCCAACGATTTCAGGGCGTTCTTATCAACCTGTGCAACCTTCACCTCCAGAAGCACCTGCTGGGGCTGTCCGACCGCGATCTGATTTATAATTTTCACCTTGGAGTCGGCTCCGGCTCTTCGCCCCGTCGCTTCACCCGGCGGGAGGAGAGCCGACTCGTTACCCGCTCCGAAGGCGGCGCCCTCCCTGATCGCATACGCCGTGGCGATCTGAACCACCTTCTCAACCGTCTGATCGTTGGCGGCCGTTCCGGCAAGGAGAATCGTCTCTTCGGCGTATTCCACCGTGATGCGGTCCTTGGGAGCCGTCGCCCTGATCTGTTTTTCCAGAAGAGTGATGTCCCCCTTGACCCTGATGTCGTAAAACGAACTCTCCCCCCCCTTGTCCCAGACGATCAGATCCGTACTGCCGATCCTGAGCCCGATGATCTGCAACTGAGTCGGTGAGATATCAACCAGTCTCGCGATGGCGGGGGCGGCGATGGAGACCCGTGCGCACGGCTTCGGCAGGGTGATGAGGACGCTCTTGTTGAGCACCACCTCAGTGGCGACTCCGGCAGAGGCGAAACCGGGAAAGAGCAGGAGGCTGAACAGCAGCAGATGCAGGGCAATACCGATTCCGGGGAGTCCCATCCTTTCACCTCATTTCATCTTGGAATTATTCTGCGGTGAACTCACGGGTGGACTTGCTCCCCCCCCTGATAATCTCTACGTAACATTTTGCCTGTAGAGGAAGCGGGGCGATGGCTTTCGCTTCCCTCCTCAGCGCCGCCGCCTTTGCCGGAAGAGCGCCATCCCCACGATGGCCCAACAGCGTCGTAATGGTGGCTCCGCGGGTTGTGACCGCAGCGCTGTCGATGACATTCCTCAGCAAGAGCTGGAGAGTCCCTTTCCTGGCCCCGACAATGATTTTTTCCGCGTCATCGGGGAGCAGGTCCAGGGTGACGGTCGGGACAACGGTCGGCTTCCCCTCTTTCTGCTCCGTGACCTGCCCGCTGGCCAGAACCGGAACATTCTGCAGGATGATTTTACTCATGTTTTCTTCTTTATCTCCCGGCAGGGCCGAAGTCAGGACGATATCCACCCGGCTGTTGGGGGTGATGAAACCGGCCACCCCGGCCACCTCGTTGACGGCAACCGTCACGGCCCGATGTCCCTGAGGCACGATGTAGGTCATGAGCCCCCCCTTTCCCGCGACCGTGAGCGGCATCAGTTTCTGCTCGGTGACGATATCGCCGACAGTCATGGGACGAACGGCTATCCGCCCCACCAGCCCCCTGGCTTCCTGATGGGAACCGGCGGGTAGACTCTCCTTGGGCCAGGCCACCAGTTTGATATTGGTGGCGTCCAGCTTCGTCCCGACCTGAATCTCCGTGGCCGCGGAGGCGACGGCTACCCCCTGTAACGGCTTACGGTTAAATTTTTTCAGGTAGTTGTAGGCCAGCAGGGACGAGCATCCCGCCAGAATAAACGCTATTACCGTCGTAATCAGTACCGAACTGGGCCGTCTCATGACTCCTCCATGGGGGTTGGTAAAAAAATTATTCATACCGCATTGACGCCTCGGCGCCGAGGGAGGTGATCCCGGCAAGCATCGGAAGCAGCTCGGGGAGTATCGTTGAAAACGAGGTCCGGACCGTTACCTTTACCGGCGCCCCCAGTTGCGGCGCCACGGGGGTTATGGCGATGACCGCTCCCGGTTGCAGGGAGAGGGGAAGAATCTCCAGCACCCGGTTCGTCACATTGCCGCGGTCCAGGGGATTACTGACCGAGGCGATGCGGGCCCCCTCACGTGCGGCGTAGTTGAGGGTATTCAAGACGTACATGGCCCTGCCGAACTCGAAGAGCCCAAAGACGAGGAGGAGCAGGAGAGTAAGTGACAGCGCCAGTTCCACCAGTGCCTGCCCTGATTTATCGCGTGATTTCATCCGCTGCCTTTCGTGAAGATTCATGGACGGAGTTCATGCCGGAAAGCGGCCGGGTTCCCGTGGCCAACGGCTGTGCAGCGGGAGGCTCCGGGAGAAGAGTCCACCTTCCCCCGGAGCCTCTCTCTGTAAGGCGCCGGTTATGAAAGCGGAAACTTGGCGGTAATATTCGCGAACGCACGCCCTATTCCGAGTTCCATGGTGGAGAGCACCGCGGCAAGAATCAGCGCCACCAGGGTAAGCAACAGCCCGTATTCGACCATTGTCTGCCCTTTTTCATCCTTCAGCATCGACTGACCCTTTACATACAGTTCGGTTAACCTTTTCATGATTAGACCTCCATTGCTGTAATGTGTCTCTGTTGACAGATAACATCGTTACTCTTTTTCCCGGAAGTAATCAGCCCGTCATCCTGCACCCCCCTTTCCGTCGTGAAGTTTTCATCTCTTGGACGCATCTTTGCCCCTCACTTTCCAGGTGAACCCCAGAGCCCGGCAGACCGGCCTTGCTTCGTATAATGGCTCCCATGGTTCAGCGAGTCGGGACTATATACATGATTAAATTTAGTGTCAATATAATATTTTAATTATTATGTATACATTTTAAATTTTATTATAAATACATGGTAACTTAGTGAAACAATGAAACAATCTATTTATAAAAACATTTCTCGGGGGATAATCTTCTGATTGCAATTCCGCCGCTGATTAGTGATACTCTGCGGCGCCAACAGTTCCGATTAATGATACCGGGGGGCAACCGCCTTGAACTGGCACGTCTACATGATCCTCTGTTCGGACAACTCCTTCTACACGGGGATTACCACGGACTGTGAACGGCGGTTTCTCCAGCATGCTCAGGGGCGTGGCGCCAAGTATTTCCGGGGACGACGGCCGTTACGGATGGTCTATCTCGAACAGGGCCACTGCCGCTCTTCCGCGGCCGCGCGTGAAGCCCGTATCAAGGCGATGAAGCGGGCAGAAAAGGAGTTCCTCGTGGCGCACGCAGGAGTCGAAGAGCGATGCCGCAGCTGATTATCGATGACACATCGCTCTATTACGAACTGCACGGGAATGGCCCGCCGCTGATGCTCATCGCCGGACTGGCCTCCGACTCCCAGAGTTGGCAACCGGTGGTGCCCCCCCTGGCGCGCCATTTTACCCTGATCCTCCCTGATAACCGGGGAGCGGGGCGCTCCCCCCTCCGGAGTGAGCTCACCGTCGGCCGCATGGCCGATGACTGTCTGGCCCTGGCCGCTCATCTGGGGTTCGAAAGAGTTCACCTGCTGGGACACTCCATGGGGGGGATGGTGGCCATGGAGAGCGCCCTCCGCTCTCCCCGGATGGTGGCGTCTCTCCTGCTTGTGGCTTCGGCGCCGTGCAACTCCCCCCGCAACAACCTGCTGCTGGCCGACTGGGCCGCGGCGCGTGACTCCGGGGCCAATGGTGAGGCCTGGTTTCGCTCCCTCTTCTACTGGCTCTTCACAGAGCGGTTTTTTGACAACCGCCCCCAGGTTGAAGAGGCGATCACCGTTCTATCCGGCTCCCCCTACCCCCAGTCGGCCCAGGCCTTCCGTGAACAGGTCCGGGCAATCGCCTCCTATGACGCAACCGGCACGCTGGGGCGGATCACGGCGCCGACCTGCGTAATAGCCGGGGAACTGGATCAATTGATGCCGGTCGCAACCTCTGTGGCCCTGGCAAAGCAGATACCGGGCGCCCGCCTGACGGTGATCCAAGGCGCGGCCCATTCGATCCAGACGGAACAACCGGAGCCGCTGGTGACAGCCATCATCGAGTTTCTGAGGGAAGTTAATAAGGAGTGCAGATGACCACCATACCCAAATGCCCATCATGCAGTTCGGAGTACAGCTACGAAGACGGAGAGCTGTATGTCTGCCCGGAATGCGCCCACGAGTGGCCAATGGCCGCAACAGAGAACGAAGCTGCCGGCCGTGTCGTGCGCGACGCCTTCGGCAACATACTCAACGATGGTGATTCGGTGACCGTCATCAAGGATCTGAAGATCAAGGGATCGTCATCGGTGGTCAAGGTCGGCGCCAAGGTCAGAAACATCCGGATCGTCTCGGGCGACCACAACATTGACTGCAAGATCGACGGCGTAGGCGCCATGCAGCTGAAATCTGAGTTCGTCAAGAAAGCCTAAGGATACCCCAATGACCCATAACGATCTGCTGCGCAGGCTCCGTTACGCGCTGAAACTGAACGCCGAATCCATCGCCGAATCGTGCAGGTTGGGCGGGGGTGACATCACCCCTCTGGAGGTGCTGAAGCTGCTGAAAAAAGAGGATGAGCCCGGTTTTGCCCTCTGCGAAGAGCGGGTGATGGGGGCATTTCTGGACGGCCTGATCATCAGCCGCAGAGGGGTGCACGAGCAGAACACCGATGCCGGCAGGGAAGCTACGGTGACCTTGAGCAACAACCTGATCCTGCGGAAATTGAGGATCGCCCTGGAGTTGAATGAAGAGGCGATGATCCTGCTCCTGGCGAAAGCCGGCGTTCAGCTCTCAAAACCGGAATTATCCGCCATGTTTCGCGCCAAGGGGCACAGAAATTACAAGCCGTGCGGTGACCAGTTCCTCCGCAACTTCGTCCGGGGGCTGACCCTTGAAAACAGGAGTTGAAAGGTATCTCCAGAGAGGCGCCCGCTCGCTGCTCTTCATCCGCTGCGCGCCACTGCTCTGCTTCATCTTCGCTCTTCTCTGCTGGATTTCTCCCGTCCATGCCGCCGACCGGACCGGCCGGTATCTGTATGAAGATACCAAACAACTGGTCCGCTTCGTCGAAGACGCGGCCGCGCTCATGGAGCGTAACGGGACGACCGCCTTCGGAGAGTTCCGCAGAGAGGATTCCCACTGGTTCAGCCGTAAATACTACCTCTTCGTCTATGACCTGGACGGCGTCAACGTCTTTCACGCCACCTCCCCGGAGTTGGTCGGAAAGAATCTCATGAAATTTCGGGACATGGACGGCAAGCCGGTTCTCGGCTACGTCACCGACATCGGCAGAAAGCCGCAACGAGACGCAAACGGCTGGGTCTTCTACCACTGGGATGAAAAGAACGAGTTTCTGCCAAAATGGAAAACCGCCTACATTCGCAAGGTGGTGGTGCCTGACGGCAAGGTCTACCTGCTCGGCAGCGGCATCTACAATGCCAAGATTGAACGGCTGTTTGTGGAGGAAAACGTCCGGCGTGGGGCGGAGCTGCTTGCAGCAGAAGGGAAGGACGCCGCGTTCCGGGCGTTCCGCGACCCCTCGTCCCGGTTCAATTTCCTCGAAACCTACATCTACGTGACCGACGAGCAGGGACGCGCCCTGGTCGACCCCGCCTTTCCCATGATGCAGGGACGCGACCTCTCCAACTTCACGGACGCCATCGGTCGGCCGGTCATGAAGGAGATTATCGCCAAACTCAAGAGCCACGACGAGGCATGGGTGCAGTACCTCTGGCCCAGGCCGGGAGCGGCCACCCCCTCGAGAAAACTGGCGTATGTCAGAAAAGTCAGGACCGGGGGGAAGACGTTCCTGATCGGCTCCGATTTCTTCCTGGCGACGCCGATCTGGATGAAACAGTAGGGAGTTTATGGCAAAGAGACCGGAACATCTCATTTATGGCCTGGACGACTCGCCCCCTCTGGCGGTCCTGTTTCTCCTCGGCGTACAGCATATCTTCCTCATGTCCAGCTCAATCGCCTTCCCCATAGTGCTGGTATCCGAGATCGGCGGCGGCTTTGACCAGGTGCGGTCGGTGGTGGCGCTCACCATGATCTCCTGCGGCATCGGGACGATCATCCAGTCCCTGCGTCTCCGCTGGTTAGGTTCCGGCTACCTCTGCCCCAACCTCTGCGGGCCGAACTTCTTTGCCTCGTCAATGGCGGCCGCCTGGCTCGGGGGATTGCCGCTGATGCGCGGCATGACCATCGTGGCGGGGCTGGTCGAGATCGTCTTTGCCCGCGGGTTGCACCGCATCAAGTTTCTCTTCCCGCCGGAAATATCGGGGCTGGTGGTCCTCATGGTGGCGGAATCGATCATTCCCCTGGGGGTTTCCAAATTCCTCGGGATCAACTACGAAGGGGAGCCGATCCAGGTGACCTGCCTGCTGGTGGCGTTTATAACCCTCTTCGTCATGGTGGGAGTCAACATCTGGGGAAAGGGAAAGCTCAAGCTCTACAGCGTCCTGGCGGGGATGCTCACCGGCTATCTGCTCTCGGTGGGGGCCGGTCTGCTGACGGCGGCACAATTTCAGAGTATCGCCTCCGCACCGTGGATCGCGCTCCCGAACTATGACGGGTTCGGGAACATCACGTTCAGATGGTCCCTCCTCCCGACGTTCGTCATCATCTCCATCACCGGGGCGCTCAAGTCGTTCGGCAACCTGATCATGTGCGAAAAGGTGAATGATACCCAATGGACGGCGCCGGATACGAGACGGATCGGCAACGGACTGGTAGCGGATTCGGTCTGCGTCATACTCTCCGGAGTGCTGGGGGGGGTGGCGTCGGACACCTCGGCGAGCAATGTGGCCTTCAGCAGCGCCTCGGGCGCCACCAGTCGGGTTATCGGCTACATGGCGGGCGGCCTGTTCATCGTGCTCGCCTTCTTCCCCAGGATAACCGGTGTCATCTCCGTCATGCCGATGCCGGTGATGGGGGCGATCCTCATCTTCGTGACCTGCTTCATGATCGCCTCGGGCATCCAGATCATCGTGGGGGCCGGCATGGACAACCGCCGGACCTTCGTGATCGGTATCTCCCTCATTTTCGGGCTCAGCCTCGATCTTCTCCCCGCCCTGTTCGCCGGAGTCCCCTACGCTATCAGGCCGCTCTTCGACTCCTCCCTGACCCTCAGCACGGTCCTCGCGGTGCTGCTCAACCAGCTGCTGCGGCTGGATGAAAAACTGTCATTCTGAGCGAAGCGAAGAATCTGCTTTTTGTCCGGAAATCGTAGGGGCGGCGCTTGCTCCGCCCGACAGTGACGCAGGCGAGGAGGTGCGGCAAGGTAGGGCGCGGCAAGCGGCGCCCGCACCGACAAGGTAGCGGAACTGCTGGCCACCCTCGCCATCATCGGCCAGGCCCGAGAAATTGCACCGGGAATTTACGTCGCCTGATCCGCCAAAACCGGACAAAGGAGTTAACCATGAGTCAGAGAGATAAGTTGATCGAAATGAACCGGAGGGATTTCCTCCACATCGGTCTGATGGGCGCCACATCGACGCTCATGGGGGGGAATGCCCTTGCCGAGGCGGTGCAGGAGTACGCAGAGAAAGCCCCCTTCACGTTTCCGCCTCCCGTCTATCGGACCCTCGGGCGGACCGGGCTCAAGGTCTCGGTGGTCGGGTTCGGCGCCATGCTGACCCCGGAACCGGAAGTGATCCGGGTCGCCTTCGAACATGGCGTCAACTATGTCAACACCTCCCGAAAATATATGGCGGGGAAGAACGAGGAGATCGTCGGTAAGGCGCTGCAGGGTTTTCGCCATAAGGTGTTCGTGGCCACGAAGATTCAGACGGAGTTGAACACGAAAGAGGCGATTATCAAGGACGTGGAGGCCAGCCTCAAAGCCTTGGGGACCGACTATATCGATATCATTCAACTGGACGCCAATGCCGACAAGGAGCGGATCTTCAGAGCAGAACCGCGGGAAGCCTTCACCCTGCTCAAGAAACAGGGGAAAATCCGTTTCTGCGGGGCGGCCGTCCACAAGAACCCTACGGACGTGGTCAATGCAGTGGCCGCGGATCCCAGCCGCTTCTTTGACACGATCCTGGTTTCCTACAACTTCAAGAGCGGTAAAGAGCTGACCGACGCCATCACCCGCGCCGCTGAAACGGGCCTCGGGATCATCGCCATGAAGAGCCAGGTCGGGGGGTATGCCACTACGGCCCTGGGGGGGCTGTCACCCCACCAGGCGGCGCTCAAGTGGGTGCTCAATAATCCCCATATCGCCCTGGCGATTCCCGGCATGAAGGACCTGGTTGAGCTCAAGGAGAATATCGCCGTCATGGGTGTGCCGCTGCGGGCAGCCGACCAACGGACTCTGCGGATCTACGGCGCGGCGGTGCAGCCTTACTATTGTCACCTCTGTGGGAGCTGCGAAGAGGGGTGCCCGCGGGGAGTGGAGATCAGCACCGTCAACCGCTCGCTGATGTATGCGCAAGGGTACAGGAACCCTGAACTTGCCGGCGCCACCTACCGGGAGCTTCCCGCGTCCGCCACGGCGGCGACCTGTCTGGATTGCTCTGCCTGTACGGCCCGCTGCATCAACGGCCTGGACATCTCCGCCAAGATGGCTCAGGCCCGGCAGCTGTGGGGGTAACTGTGCCGCCATTACGCATCATACTGTTGTTGTTCGGCTTCTTCCTCTGCAGTCGTGGGGTATCCGCCGCCGGCCATGCGCCGCAGCCTCCGCGGCCTCTCCTGCTTCCCGTTCCATCGTGCGGGCCGGGCTGGTCCCTGGACGGCAAGGTAGAGTTCTATGACCGGGAGAGATTGTCCGACCGGATCAACGGAGAGGCGGAACTCTATTTCCCCTACGGGTTCGAACTCCTCGCCTCCGGGCGCTACGCCCGGCAGGAGCAGGGCTTCGATCTTGAGCTCTATCGAGTGGGCTCTCTGCTGGACGCCTTCGGCCTCTATGCCAACTATCGTCCCAAGGGGGCCGACCCGGCCCCCATCGGGGCCGAAGGGGCCGTGACACCGACCCAGCTCTTTTTCTACCAAGGGCGCTATTTTGTCCGGCTTCAGTCGACGGGAACCCCTGACGCGGGTAAGAGCAGCCTGGTCGCCTGTGCCCAGGCAGTGTCGAAACTTCTCCCTGCCGGCCAGGAAAAACCGTCTGAGAGCAACCTGCTCGCCATCCCGGAAGTGGCGCCGGGCACTGTTCTGTACAACGCCACCAGCCTGCTCGGCTACGACTTTTTCCATCGTGGGATGCTGGCCGATGGGGTCATTGCCGGGAAGCCGGTCCGGCTGTTCATCGTGTTGGATGGGTCTGCGGAAGAGGGATTAAAGAGCTTCATGGCCTACCGGGAGTACCTGCGGGCGAACGGGGGTGGGGCTCAGCCGGTCAAGACAAACGGAAGGGGAGTGATTGCCGGGATCGATCCTCTCTACGGCAAGGTAGTGGTGGAGCAAGTGGGGCGGTTCGTATTCGGCATAGTCCGGTTGCAGGATGTGTCGACCGCACTGCCGGTCATGGAAACAGTCCGGCGGAGAGTGGGGAAATAAGGTTCATGGTCCACCCTCCTCTGCTTCGGCAGCGGTCTCTTCGACCGGTGAAGTCACCCCTTTTGCTCCGGTCAGGTCGGCATTTTTCAGGTTGCAATTTT
>CAIOGM010000049.1 GCA_903857795.1 uncultured Geobacter sp. | reverse complement strand
TGCTCGATTCCCACCTGAAGATCCTCACCGCCAACCAGAGCTTCTACGCTACCTTCCAGGTAACGCCGGAGGAGACCATCGGGAATTTCATCTACGACCTGGGGAACCGGCAGTGGGATATCCCTGCGTTGCGGCTCCTTTTCGAGAAGATCCTCCCTCATGATACCGTGTTGAACGGCTATGAGGTCGAACATGAGTTCCCCGGCATCGGCCACAAGACCATTCTCCTCAACGCCCGGGAGATCTTTCGAAAAGATATCGGCTCCCACATCATCCTGCTGGCCATGGAGGACATCACCCGGGACAAAGCAAACCAGGAGATGCTGCTCAACAAGGATCAGGCGCTCATGTTGAGCGAAAAAATGGCGTCGGTGGGGCAACTGGCTGCCGGCGTGGCCCATGAAATCAATACTCCCATGGGGTACATTTCCTGCAACCTGGGTATTTTGTCAGAGTACCTGGACAACATAGTCCGGTTTGACCGGGTCAGGCGGGATATCGACGATGCCGAACTCCTGCCGTTGACCCGGGAAATCATCGCGAACAGCAGAGAGTCTCTGGCGATAGAAAATATTCTGTGCGACAGTATCGACCTGATCAACGAATCGCTGGAAGGAGCGGAGCGGGTCACGAAGATCGTCAGGGATCTGAAGAGTTTTTCCCGCGTTGACGCCCAGGAGTATGAAACGGTGACACTCAGTTCCTGCCTGGAGAGCGCCCTGACGGTCAGTTTCAACGTATTGAAAAAGGTGGCCGTTGTCCGGAAAGAGTACGAATCAGGCCAGGCGGTGCTCTGCCATCCAGGCCAATTGAACCAGGTCTTCCTGAACCTGTTGGTCAACGCCGGACAGGCCATGGTGGAGAAGGGAGAGATCGTGCTGAGAAGCCGGCATGACGACTACTTCGTCTACGCCTCGGTAAGCGACAGCGGGAGCGGGATTCCGAAGGAGATATTGAGCCGGATCTTCGACCCGTTCTATACGACCAAGGACGTGGGAAAGGGGACCGGTCTGGGACTCAGCATCTCCCACGAGATCATCAAGAAACACTCGGGAGAGCTTTTGGTGGAGAGCGCCGTGGGCGTCGGGACCACTTTCACCGTGAAGCTTCCCCGCACTTCGAAAGATGCGGCATGATCGGTTCCGGGGGTGACTCTGCCTGGTTTATCCTTCTTCCCGGATCGTAGGGTGTTCATCCTGCTGCCCGGCTCCCCCACGTTACTCCTTTCTCCCTCCCGGCCAAAGAACTCACCACGTTTCCGAAGATCATCACTATTTGTCGTGCTTTCTGCAAGATTAAGAGTATGGTCAAAAGCGGACACAAAATAAATCTCCATGAAATATTGAATATTTACATCGACCGGCGCTGAGCCTCCCGAGCTGCTGAGGGTGATGCCGGAAGAGCTGAACAGGAGCAGTTAATGACGGACAAAGCAGAACAGAGATCCCCGTACATCCTGATCGTCGATGACACGCCGGCCAATATCCTGCTCTTGACCAGAATGCTCACGCTGCGCGGTTACCGCACGAGATCGGTTCTCAGCGCCAAGCTGGCGCTGCAGGCCGCCAAGACGGAACCGCCTGACCTGATTCTGCTGGACATCAATATGCCGGAGATGAACGGTTACGAACTCTGCGAACTGCTCAAGGCCGACGAGTCGCTGAAGGAGATCCCCGTCTTTTTCATGAGCGTACTGGATGAAACCATAGACAAGGTGAGAGCATTCAGCGTGGGGGGCGTGGATTACGTGACCAAGCCGTTCCAGTTGGAGGAGGTCTATGCTCGGGTGGAGACCCATCTGAGAGTGCGTTCCCTGCAACGCCAACTCAGGCAGCAGAACGAGAATCTGGAGCGGATGGTGGCGGAGATCCAGGACGCCCGGGAATATGCCGAGAATATCGTGGAAACCGTGCGCGAGCCGCTGGTGGTGCTGAGCGCCGAGCTGAAGATTATCACCGCCAATTCCAGCTTCTACGATACCTTCAAGGTAACGCCAGAGGAGACCCTGGGGAATTTCATCTATGACCTGGGGAACGGACAGTGGGACATCCCCCGGCTCCGGCGCCTCTTCGAGGAGATCCTCCCCCATGACGCCCTGTTCAACGGCTATGAAGTCGAGCATGAGTTCCCCGGCATCGGACACAAGAGTATCCTCCTCAACGCCCGGCAGATTTTACACAACGATATTGGCTCGCACCGTATTCTTCTGGCCATGCAGGACATCACTCTGGAAAAAAAGAACCAGGAGAAACTGCTCCTCAAGGATCAGGCACTCATGCGGAGCGAAAAAATGGCCTCCGTCGGTCAACTGGCGGCTGGCATGGCCCATGAAATCAATAATCCCATGGGGGTCATCTCCTGCAACCTGAGGGTCCTGGCGGAGTATTTCGACCAGGTAGTCCAGTTTGACCTGGTCCGACAGGCACACGACGGCGGTGACCTCCCGTACTCCACCCGGGAGAGCATGGCGTCCAGCAGGGTGTCACTGGAGATTGATGAGATTCTGGAAGACGGCATCGACCTGATCAAGGAGTCGCTGATCGGAGCGGAACGGATCACGAAGATCGTCAGTGATCTGATGAGTTTTTCACGGGTGAACGAACAGGAGTTTGAGGCGGTGGCGCTCAGTTCCTGCATGGAACGCGCCCTCTCCATCTGTTCCAACGAGTTGAATAAGGTGGCCGCCATCCGGAAAGAGTACGATTCGGATCAGAAGGTGCTCTGCCATCCCGGCCAATTGAACCAGGTCTTCCTGAAGCTGTTGGTCAACGCCGGACAGGCCATCAGTACAACAGAGCCGGGTGAGATCGTCTTGAGGAGTCGGCATGACAACCTCTTTGTCTATGCCTCGGTGAGCGACACCGGCGGCGGTATCCCCGCAGAAATTCGAAACCGGATCTTCGACCCGTTCTACACGACCAAAGATGTGGGACAGGGAACCGGCCTGGGACTCAGCACCTCCTACGAGATCATCAAGAAACACCAGGGAGAGCTTCTGGTGGAGAGCAGCGTCGGCGTCGGGACGACCTTCACGGTCAGGCTCCCCCGCACTTCGGAGGCGACAGCATGAACAATCATTTTGAAACAGAGCAGCTGCTCAAGATTCAGGAGGAGACGCTGCTCAAGTCGGGGGCGCTGCAGAGCGCGATCTTCAACAGCGCCAACTTCTCCAGTATCGCCACCGATGCCAAGGGAGTCATCCAGATCTTCAACGTGGGGGCCGAGAGGATGCTGGGGTATGCGGCGGCCGAAGTGATGAACAAGATCACCCCGGCGGATATCTCCGATCCCCAGGAGGTGATCGTGCGCGCCGAGGCGTTGAGCCACGAGCTGGGGACACTGATCATGCCCGGTTTCGAGGCCCTGGTCTTCAAGGCTTCCCGGGGGATCGAGGATATCTATGAGCTGACCTACATCCGGAAAGACGGGAGCCGTTTCCCGGCGGTGGTCTCCGTGACGGCGTTGCGCGACGCCCAAGGCGCCATCATCGGCTACCTGCTCATCGGTACCGACAACACCGCGCGCAAGCAGGCGGAAGAGGCGCTGCTCAAGGCGGGGGCGCTGCAGAGCGCCATTTTCAACAGCGCCAACTTCTCCAGTATCGCCACCGATGCCAAGGGAGTCATCCAGATCTTCAACGTGGGGGCCGAGAGGATGCTGGGGTATGCGGCGGCCGAAGTGATGAACAAGATCAC
>CAIOGM010000048.1 GCA_903857795.1 uncultured Geobacter sp. | reverse complement strand
CCATCCCCACCCTAACCCTCCCCTTGAAGGGGAGGGAATTACAAGCCCACCCCATCTGCAAGGAGTGAGGCTGTAATCTCCTCCCCCTTTCAAGGGGGAGGTCGGGTGGGGGATGGGGTAGGATCTGCTCTCAACATAAAAATCTGATCAAACAGGTTAGAGAACGGCCCTGAGATATGTTGCAGTCCGTTCCCGCTTCACCCGATCCACCTCTTCCGGGTTAATGTCAACGAATATTTCGTCCGGCGTGATCTTGAAGAGCGGCTGCCCTTTCTGGACGATGGTTCCGTCTCCGCCGGTCATGAGAATCTTGTCCAGAGTCCCGGAGAACGGGGCAAGTACCTTGTTGAACATTTTCATGACTTCGATGATATAGAGCGTCTGCCCCTTCTCAAAGTGCATCCCCTCGGACACGAAGGTCGGCAATCCCGGCGCCTCCTGGGCGTAGTACATCCCGCCGCACATGGCGACGATCTCGTCGGCCTTGGTGGCCGGCGGCGGCACCAGAATCTTCTTCATCCGGGCCTGTAGCTCGGCGTCGAAGAGATAGTCGGGGATGGTTACCTCCAGGTCCTCCTCCACACGGATATCCCAGAACTTCACCTGTTCCGCGACGAGGAAGAGCATCCCCAGTAGTTCCAGCCCGGCGCTGAAGCCGAAATGGGCCGACTGGATCTCTCCCCAGCGGGCTGCGTCATACCCCCCCTGGGGGGTATCGGCGGCAATGAGTCCGGTGAGCTTGTCGTATTCACCGTACTCCAGGTCGAATGCCCCGTAGAGGGTCGTGTAGAACCGGAGGCCCTTCTGGAGCAGTTCGTTATCATGGCTCCAGATAGTCTCCGCGGCCGGAGCGGCCGGGTTCCAGGACATGTTCAGGTAACGGTAGGTCTCGTCCAGGACGACTACCGGATTCCGGCACCAGACCACCTTGCCGTTTTCCAGGCGGAAACTGTTCCGGTTAATCCCCAGCCAGCCGGAGAGGCGGTGCGGATCTTCCAGGAGTTTTTCCAGGGGGCGAGTCACCAGGGTCCCCTTCCGATCCAGGGTCTGGGACATACTCTTGGCAGTGGCTGCGTCGCCGGGAAACTGCTCGACGATCTGGCGGGCATAGAATTTTTTCGCCTGGATAAAAGCGAAGACCGGATCAAGCTTCTGAGCCTCCTCCTTCAGCTGCCCCACCATGGTCAGGTAAGGGACCACGAACCGGGTGGTCGGCTTGGCCATGACATTCTGCCCGAGGAACCAGTTCACCAGTCCATAGTGGAACTCCAGATTGGTGGCGGTGTCGGTGCCGCGCAGACTGGTGGTGCAGAGGACCTTGGACATCTGGCGGTAGCTGTCCAGCCGGTCTTCCCCCTTGGTGAGGAGGAGAGCGATGTTGGAATCATAGGCGCCGGCCACCCGGTACCGCATGAACATCCCCGTATCGGGATTGACGAGGCTGATCCCCTGATCATCCCGGATCTCCCCGGGGATCGGTTTGGACCAGTACCGGATGACGCCGCCGGCATGAGGTGAAAGGGAACTGTCGGTGGCGTTAAGCCTGGCCTCCACCGATGCATTGAAGCGGCGCACCCGTTCAGGCCGGGGAAGGCGCTCCTTGTGCCGGGCCAGGAGAGCCATCGCCTCCACCAGGGACTCCACGATGAAGAAATCGCTGGAGTCATCCGGGTTGGAGAACTTGAGGCTGTAACAGAGTTCGGTGACCCGATGCTCCACCTGGATCCGGGTGTTCACCTCCATGAAGTAATGCCGGTCACGGTCCACGATACACTCGAAGGTGGAGGCCGAATCCAGCCCCACTGCCAGACCGAACCGTTCTGCCTGCTCTTCCATCCGATGGAGGACCCCAAGGTCGCTCTCCAGGGCCTTCACCTCGGCATCCCTGCCGGCGGTACGAGCCGCGGCGATGGCCTCCACAAGCCCTTCCTGGGTGACGGAGACCTCCAGAAGCTTCTGCTCGTGCATCTGGAGGGAACAGTCGCGCCCCCCCAGGGCGATGCTCCAGATGCCGTTCCCCAGGAGTTGGATCTCATTGTGGCGGGTCTGCTCGATGTTCAACTCGATGAGGACGTTCTTGTTGTCCCCCACGCCGTTGGCCTTGACCTCGTTGAGAGCCTCCCGAACCAGGCCGGGAGCCTCGGCGGCCGCCTCGGCAATCTGCTCCGCCGTGGCCTTTTCCAGGTTGAGGAGGGAGCCGCCGATGATCCGCTGCCCCTTGCCTCCTCCGCCGCCGATGGCCTTGATCCTGAAGCGGCTCCGTGGGGACTTCTTGAACAGCTCAGTCGCCTCGATCTCCACCTGCCGTCCCAGCTCGTCGATGGTAAAGAGATCGATCCCCTTGTCGTAGGAGGCAAAAAGGATCTTATCAGCCAGGCTCTCCAGGGAAAGGGAGGCATCGGCAAGGAGCGCAGGATCGCAGGTGAGCCCCTCGGTCGACACCACCGCCAGCAACTCCTCGCGGGTGGGATACTTTTTCAGCAGGGTTCGCGCAGTGGCATTGTCGATGCCTGGCGTAACACTGACGTCAACGGAGAGTGCGGTCCGTTTGGCCTCGTCCTTCTTGCCGGCGCCGGCCTGGGTTGCCGAACAGGGGCCGATGAACTTGAGCCCCGCCTTTTCCACTGTCGCCACGAACTCCTCGTCCTCCGCCATGAAGCCGTAGCCGGCAAAGACGGCGTCATAGCCGTTGTCCTTGGCGATCTGGACGATCTGCTGCATCCGCTCTACCCGCTCCTCCTTGGAGGCGCCGCTATAGTCGGGCACCCGGTGCACCCGGGTGGAATCGGTCAACTGCCGCAGCTCCGGCGCCAGGGCATTGGGGTAGACAATGGAATCTTTCTCCGAGAGGAGGATCCCGAAGTGGGTGATTCCCATCTCCCCATAAACATCCATGGCCTCCTTCCGGATGGGGCCACGGCAAACGATAAGCGGTTTCAGATCATCACAGGCAAAGGAGCGAACCCACGCGGAGTCGGAAAGGCTCAGGCGGCGGTCTCGATGAATCAGGGGGTTATTCTGGTACAGATCGGTCATTGGTATCTATCTCCAGTTTTGAAATTAGTGGAATTCCCGCTGCGGTCCCATCATCGGACTCGGCTTGTAGTGCCGGAGCAGGAAGTTCATGTTCTCACCCAGCACCTGACGCAGGTCGGTGGGCATGACGATGGAGGAGATGGAACCCAGTGCAAGTCCTTCCCTGGGGTTCATCAGCTCTTTTTCGTACCGCTGGTTGAGAAGCGCCTCCTCCCCCTTGAGCCAGTCGGCGGCTTCCTTGTCGGCATCCCGCTTGGCATCGTCTCCGTTCATCCCGGCGGCTATCCGCTCCTGGGTTCCCTGCTTCACCCGCTCGGCCACGGCGCCCCGCATCTTGCGGACTTCGTCCTTGTAGACGAACTCCTTCCCGGCAGGTCCCATGACCGCCAGACGGGTGGTGGGGAGCGCCAGCACCAGATCGGCGCCGGTGGAGTAGTTATTGTAGGAGGCGTAGGCGCCACCGTAGGCGTTCCGGAGGATGAGAAGGATCCGGGGAGTCCTGACATCGACGATGGAGTCCAGCATGGAGCGGCCGGCCTGAACGATCCCCCGTGACTCCTGCTCCCGCCCCGGCAGGAAGCCGGTGGTGTCTTCCATGAAGATGATCGGGATGTTGTAGATATTGCAGAACCGGACGAAACGGGCGATCTTCACAGCCGTGTCGCAGTCAATCTGACCGGAACCGACAGCGCTGTTGTTGGCGACGAAGCCGACCACGTTCCCGCCCAGACGACCGAAGGCGGTGATAACCTCCCGGGCCCGCTCGGGCTGCATCTCGAAGTAATCGCCATGGTCGCAGATCTGCTGGATGACGATGGAGACGTCGAAGGGGGTGTTGAACCCGGTGGGGGAGTTGAACGCCTTCTTGAGGAGCGTATTGATCTCCCAAGTCTTCCGGTCCAGCGGGTCGCTGGTCTCCTGGAAGGGGGGGGCCACGGCGTTGTTGTCCGGGATGTAGGAAAGGAGCCGCACCGCAATCCTCAGCGCCGCCACCTCGTCGGAGACGGTGATGTCGGCCACGCCGGATTTGCCATGGACCTTGGGTCCGCCCAACTCCTCGGGGGTGATATCCTCACCCAGAACCGACTTGACGACACCTGGGCCGGTGAGGCCGAAGAAGGTGTCGGCAGGCTGGATCACGAAACTCCCCTGCCGCGGGAGATAAGAGCCGCCGCCGGCATTGAAGCCGAACATACACATGATGGAAGGGACCACGCCGCTGATCTTGCGCAGGGCGGTAAACGCCTCGGCGTAGCCGTCGAGCCCGCCGACCCCGGCAGGAACATAGGCGCCGGCGGAGTCGTTCATGCCGATGAGGGGAATCCCCTTCTCACCGGCGAGGCGGAAGTGGTCCGCCAGCTTGCGGCCGTTGGTTGCATCCATGGAGCCGGCGCGGACGGTGAAATCATGCCCGTAGACCGCCACATCCCGGCCACCGATATTGAGGATGGCGGTGACCAGCGACGCACCATCAAGGTTCTTGCCCCAATTCTGGAACAGGACGTTGGGCGCCTTGCTGGAGAGGACCTTAAGCCGCTCCCAGACGGTCATCCGCTTCTTGAAATGCTGTTTTTCGATCTGGTCGATGCTCACCGACTTGATGGGGCGCTGGATGAGGTCGTACCCCTCCTTCATCGCCTCTTCATAAGGGCCGGTGGCCCGGGAAATCTCCCCGGGAATCGTGAACTCTACTTTCTCGGGTGGGTCAAAGGGGTTCTTCAGCAACGGCTTGATCGCTAGTTTAGACATCTGTACCTTCCTTCCGCATTGAAGTTGTGTGACATTAATCCGGACCCGGGAATCCGGGCACCGGGGACGAAAACCCTGAAACAATCAACCAAGAACACTGAACCTAGAACCTTGAACCTTGAACCTAGAACCTTGAACCTTGAACCTTGAACCTTGAACCTATGAACCTTGAACCTTGAACCTATGAACCCCGCCTATCTCGATACCACCGCCAAGACGTTCACCTCTGAACCGTCCCCGGAGAGGAGCCGGTGCCTCAGCGACGAATCGAAGTAGATACAGTCGCCGGACTCCAGGGTCAACCGCTCGTCATCGAGGATCAGCTCCGCCGTCCCCCGGATCACGTACAGAAATTCTTCACCATCGTGGCTATAGGTGTTCTCCTCCGACGCCTTTTCGGTCACGGTGAGGAGGAACGGCTCCATCTTCTTGTTCTGCTTCCGGAACGAGAGAGAGTCGTAGGAGTACCCCTGACTGGTGCCAGCCCGGGAGATGACCCGCGACACCATCTTCCGCTGGGAGGCGCGCATCACCTCGTAGCGGCACTCTTCCTCGTCTTCCGCAAAAAACATCCCCACCTTGACGTCGAAGAACTTGGCGATCCTCGATAGAGTGGCAATGGGGGGTGATACGTTGTTATTTTCGATCTGGGAAATGAGTGCGGGGGAAAAGCCGGTTTCCCTGGCAACAGCCTGAAGCGTCAGCTTCTTGGCGAGACGGAGCTTCTTGATCTTCTGGCCAATATTGTATTCGGTCATCCGGAAGGCCCGTTGTCAGGGTGGGTAAAACCTGTTTCTATTTATTCGGAATTTCATAAACAATTTGGCGCTCAATGTCAACACATATTATGTATCGGCTCTAAAGCAGGAAGAGAGTGAAGCCGTTATTTGAGGATGTTCCGTGCCAGAATCTCCAGGGTATGCAGCACCGGTACTCGTGATCCGTGCTGTTTAAGCCCGTCGGAGAGCTGCATCATGCAGCCGGGACAGCCGGTGACCACGGCGGCGGCGCCGGTGGCGAGGATGGCCCGGCTCTTGATGGCGTTGATCTCCATGGAAGAGTCGTAATGGTAGACGTTGAAGGTGCCACCGAGGCCGCAGCAGCTGCCGGCCCCCTCCATCTCCGCCAGGTCGATTCCGGTCACCCCGGTCAGCATCTCCCGCGGCTGTTTGGTGAGACCATGAGTCCGCAGGTGGCAGGGGTCGTGGTAGGTGATCCTGAGAGCAGGGCCGGCCCCACTCTCCCGGGGGTTCAGGCCGAGCTTCTGGAGGAGCACCGTGGCGTCCATGGTCTTGTCGGCAATCGCCTTAATTCTGGACGCCAGCTCCGGGTTACGCTTCCCCACCACGAGGGGGTAGAATCGGGAGAGCGCCCCGCCGCAGGTGGCGCAGGCGGTGGTGATGTAGTCAGCCTCGTACTTCTCCAACTCTGCCAGGTTCTTCTCCGCCAGCTCCCGCACCGTGTTCAGGTCTCCGCCGGACATACCGGGGAGCCCGCAGCACTGCTGCCCCTTGGGGATGATGACGGTGCACCCCAGATGGCGGAAGAGGGCCAGAGCCGCCTCGGCCGTCTCGGTGTAGACAAAGTTGGTCATGCAGCCGACGAAGTAGACGATGCGGGGTTTTCCCGGCTCGCCGGGGATCACCTCCGGGTGCCGCTCCAGGAACGGCTTCCGGGCGATGGAGGGGATATGCCGTTTGTTCCCCACGAAGGGGGCCGGGAAACGGAGCCTCAACCCTGAAGTGGCCGGAACCTTCTTGAAGAAGAGCGGCCCCAGAAACCGGGCGCTCTTGACGCCGAAGGTCATCAGTTTCCGGCTCTTGATGACGACGCCGACGGCCTTGTGGAAGGTGGTGAGTCCCCGGCGTTTGGCAAGGGACTCCCTGGCAGCGATGACAATCTCGTCGGTGGGGACATCGTTGGGGCATTTCTCCACGCAGCCGCCGCAGAGGAGGCAGCGGGACATGGCGGCGTAGGTAGCATCATCCAGCGGCAGGTCCCCCTTGAGGATATGCTGGGCCAGGGCGATCTTTCCCCGGGCCACGGCCGGCTCCCGCTGGAAGGCGGTGAAGGCCGGGCAGTTGACCCGGCAGCTCCCGCACTTGACGCATTTTTTCAGTTCGTTTTCAACCCGTTTGAGGGGATCGTTGGGATCAGGCAGGGACAACTGCGCCTCCATGAAGATCTATTTTGGGCCACCATAACACGCTTTTGACTCGAGTTCAATTCTCACGAAAACAACCTCGAACCCAGAACCTTGAACCCTGAACCTCGAACTAGTTCTTCCCCCCCAGCAGCGCCCGGGCCTTATCCGCCCCATCGAACTCCCGGGAGAGCCCCAGGGCCGCCTTCAGCTCTTTGCGCCCCTCTTCGGACCGACCGCTCTTCACCAGGAGAGCTCCGTAGTGGTAGCGGTGCACCGGATTGTCGGGGAGCCTCACTGCGGCTAACTGCAGGAGCGGCAGCGCTTCTCCCAGCTTCCCCTGCCTGAATAACACCCACCCCAGGGTATCGGCCAGCGCCGGATCCCCGGGATACTTGGCGTAGAGCCGGGAAGCGACGGCCGCGGCCCGCTCCAGATCGTAGCCGTGGTCCGCAGTCAGCAGGGCGATGTTGTTCATGGCCAGCAGATGGTCGGGGGAGCGTTTGAGAACCTCCTCATAACTGGCAATTGCCGGCAGATACTCCCCCTGGCGTACCTGCAACTCAGCCAACATGATAAGCGGGGCAACTGTGGCGGCGTCCTGCTCGGCCGCCCTCCGGAGGGTGACCCGGGCTTCGGCGCTGCGCCCCAAACCCACTTGGCTCCGGGCCAGGATGAGGGATAAATCGGTGTCGGACGGGGCGAGCCTCAACCCGGTTTCCGCCAGCCGGGCCGCATCGGCGTAGGAGCGCCGCTGCAGGTAGGCGGTGGCAAGATGCGTCAACGCCTCCCGGTTCCCCGGATCCTTTACCAGGGCGCCTTGCCACTGAACAATAGCCTGATCACCCTTCCCCCCCCGTGAGGCGATCCGGGCCATGAGCAACTGCGACTCGGGCCGTTTGGGCCAGTTGCGGGCCAGCTCGGTTGCCTGGCTCTCGGCCAGGAGAGCCTCCCCCATGTCAGCAGCCAGACACCCCATCTCGAACCGGGCAGGGAGGGATTGAGGGTCAAGCTGCAGCACCTTGCGGTACGAATTGAGCGCCTTGTTCCCCAGCCCCAGGTCACGCTGAATCTGCGCCAGCTTCAACTGCTGATCGCTCTCCTGAGGCGCCTTTTCCACGGTCGCGCTCTGCTCCACATAGCTTTTCCAGAGCTCCTTCTGCCGTTCCGACCTCTCCGTCAGCTTGGCCGCGTAACGGTTCGGCAGAGGAGCGGGGCGGGAACGCCGCTCCAGATACCCCGCTCCGATGACTGTCACCAGATAGACCGCGACTCCAGCAGAGAGCAGCCGGGCATACTTCCTCAACCACCAGCGAAGGAACGTGGGGCGCTTGGTGACAAGTATCGCCAGGTACCGTTTCCAGTAGCGCCGCCGCGCCCGGACCAGGGTAAAGACGATGAACGCAGCCGTCCCCAGGGTAGCCAGAATAAAGGTCATTACAAACAATTTGTGTGACATGTTCGCTCCGTTTCTATCGGGTTATTGAAGTGTGCCGAGCGTTCTCAGCATCGCCACCAGGTGCGGTTCATCCTCCTCCAGCACAGTCCGGAGATCCAGGAGAAACCGTCCGCCGGAGATCCGTCCGATGACCGGAACCGGGGCGTTCCGCAACCGGTCTTCCATCTTTCGGGGAGAGAGTCCGTCGCAGGAGAGGAACAAGAGGATGGTGGGGATCGAGAGGAGCGGACAGGAGCCTCCCCCCGGCTGAGAGACACCGTCGGTCAACTGAAGGGAGAACCCCGAAGGGAGATAATTCCGGAGCCGCCGCAGCAGCTTCCGTCCCCTGGTGCGAAGTTCGGCCACGGAGACGGTCAGCATCCGGAGCACCGGGATCTCCGCCAACGCCTCTCCTTCATCCCGGTAGAGACGCAGCGTCCCCTCCAGCGCAGCCAGAGTAAGCTTGTCCGGCCGGAGCGCCCTCAGCAGCGGGTGCCGCCTTAACGGGGCCAGGTACTCTTCCCGGCCGACGATGATCCCTGCCTGCGGCCCTCCCAGAAGCTTGTCACCGCTGAAGGTCACCAGATCGACCCCGGCCCGGAGGTACTCTCCCACCGTCGGCTCTCCGGCGATGCCGAAGCGGGTCAGATCCATGAGGGAGCCACTCCCGGCATCAACCAGCAGCGGCAGGGAGTGCTCCCGCCCCAGGGGGACAAGCCGCTCCGCAGAAACCTGGGCGGTGAACCCCACCTGGGCGAAATTGCTCTGGTGGACCTTGAGGAGAAGCCCGCTCTCCGGACCAATGGCCTCCTGATAATCACGGAGATGGGTCCGATTGGTGCTCCCGACCTCGCGCAGAACGGCCCCCCCCTGGCGGATGATGTCGGGAATCCGGAACTCTCCACCGATCTCCACCAGCTCCCCCCGGGAAACGAGCCCCTCCCGGCCGGAACAGAGCGCGGTGAGACAGAGAAGCAGTGCTGCGGCGTTGTTATTGACGACCAGCGCCCCCTCTGCGCCGGTCAGCTCCCGGAGCAGGGGCGCCACGTGGTCGAGACGGTTCCCCCGCTCACCGGTAGCCAGGTCGTACTCCAGGGTCGAGTAACCATAGGCCGCGCCATCCAGATGAGAGGCCACCGCGCGGGAGAGGGGGGCCCGCCCCAGGTTGGTATGGATAATAATGCCGGTGCCGTTGACCACCCTCCGGAGAGACGGGGCGGCTCGAACCGCAAGGATGGCGAGAAACCGTTGTGAGAGATCAGGTTCTTGGAGTGAGAGTGGTTCACCGCGGAGGAGGAGAGTACGGGATTCGTTGAGGACGCTGCGGATCACCGCGAGGACCAGCGACCGTGGGTGAGCCGCCAGCGCCGCCGCCACCGTCGGCCATGCAAGCATCCGATCCACCTTGGGTATGGCGGAAAGAGAGGTCATGACGTTGGATGAGAGGAGAGCGGCTCCCCCTTCCGGATGAGGAGTCCGCCGCTCTCCTCGGCATTTTCCCGCACCAGCTTCTCCGAAAGGTCAACCGACCTGGACCGGAACGCGTCGATGATCTTCTCGTGCTCGGCGACGGAGCGCTCCATCCTGCCGGGATAACCGAGGGCGGCGATCCTGAGACGCTGGAACTTCTTGGCCAGAGTGGAGATCAGGTCACAGAGGGTCGAGTTGCCGGAACTCCTGCTGAAGAGCTCGTGAAAGTCGTCGTGGATCTTCAGAAACTGCTTCACATCACCGCTCGTTGCCGCCAGACGGAGCCGGTCATTGATGGCGGTCAGCCGCTCGATCTCCCGGTCGGCAAGACGGACACAGGCCTGTCGCGCCGCATACCCCTCGAGAATGCTCTTGATGGCGTAGAACTCGGCAATATCTTTCTCGGAAAAGGAGATCACCACCGCTCCCCTGCGAGGAACGACAGTCAGGTACCCTTCGGATTCCAGCTGCCGAAACGCCTCCCTGATGGGGGTGCGGCTGATCCCGAACCGTTCAGCCAGTTCCGGCTCAGTAACCTTCTCTCCCGGATTGAGCTGACCGCTCAGGATGGCGTCCCTGATGCTTTCCAAGATCTTTTCTCGAAGCGTCAGCTGTTTTTCAGCGGCTTTTTTCATGAAGCATGGATCTCCCTCGGCATCGGCGCATTGTATACAGTATACCGGCGATGTCAAGCGGTTCCTCTGGTTTGGCAGCCGGCATTCCCGGAAAGATTTCGCGCAACCTCTTAAAACGGCTTGATATTTGTCTGCTCCGTGTAGTAGAGTGCCGCCAGGAGTGTGAGCCATGGACCCCGTGCGACATCTGAAGGTCTCCCTGCTGGTCCTGTCGCTGCTGGTGACCATCGGCACCGTGGGATACATGACCATAGAAGGGTGGCGCCTGCTGGACGCCCTCTACATGACCGTCATCACCCTGGGGACCGTCGGATTCAAGGAGGTCGCCGACCTCAGCGACGCCGGCAAGATCTTCACCATCTTCCTGATCATCATCGGCGTCAGCGTCCTCGGCTATATCGTCGGCAGCCTGGCGCAGATCATGTTCGAGGGGCAGTTTCAGCGGATTATCGGGAGGAAGAAGGTGGAGAACCGGATCAAATCACTTAAAAACCACTATATCATCTGTGGTTACGGCCGGATTGGAAGCCTCATCTGCAAGGAGTTCGCCGCCAACCCGCTCCCCTTCGTGGTGGTGGAGAAGAGTCCGGAGATCGTCGAGCGACTCTCCGACCTGTACCTGGTCATCCAGGGTGACGCCACCGCAGACGAAACACTCCTCCACGCCGGGATCAGGGAGGCCAAGGGGCTTATCACCGCCGTCACCTCGGACACCGAAAATGTCTATATCACCCTCACAGCCCGAGGGCTCAACCCGGACCTCTACATCCTCGCCCGCTCCGGCGAAGAGGGGTCTGAACTCAAGCTCCAGCGGGCAGGGGCCAACAAGGTCATCTCCCCCTACACCATCGGCGGCAACCGGATGGCCCAGGCGATCCTCCGCCCCAACGTGGTCGACTTTATCGAGATCGCCACCGGCCGGGGACACCTGGAGCTCCAGATGGAGGAGATCCAGATCCCCGGCCACTCGGCCTTCATCGGTGAGAACCTCATCACGTCGGGGTTCCGGAGGGAGACAGGAGTCATCATCGTCGGGATCAAGAAGAAAAACGGCAGAATGGTCTTCAACCCCGAACCAAAGTCGACCCTGGAAGAGAAGGACACACTGATCGTCTTGGGACAACCCACTGCCGTACTGAAGCTGGAAGAGCTGATCAACCACACAACCCATGCCGAACGAAAAGGGAGGAAGGAGCACCATGCCTGAGAGCGGCGTACATGTCCATCTCCCCTACCCCCAACTCGACGAGGCGTTCCCGTTTCTCGTGGAGCGGCGGCTCAACGTGGAGCTCTTCTTCTCCAGCGACACCCTCGACCGCCTGGAACCGGAACAGCTGGCCGCCGCCGCGGCGCGCCTCCATGCCGCGGGAATCCGGACGACGATCCATGCGCCGTTCATGGACCTGAGCCCCGGCTCCTTTGAACCGCTCCTGCGGGAGGTCACCCGCCGCCGCTTCCACCAGGCAATGGATGCTGCGGCGCTCCTCAGACCACGGGTGGTGGTCTTCCACCCGGGATATGATAAATGGCGTTACGGCGAGAACCGGGAACGATGGCTGGCGGAGAGCATCCCCCTCTGGCGGGAGATGGTGAGGCGGGGGGAAGAGTGCGACTGCCTCATCGCCGTGGAGAACATCTTCGAGGAGGAACCAGGGACCCTGCTCGACCTGATTCGCGCCGTTGACTCCCCCCGGCTGCGACACTGCTTCGATGTGGGGCACTGGAATCTGTTCGGCAGGGTGAGTCTGGAGGAGTGGTTCTCCCTCCTGGGACCATACCTGGCAGAGAGCCACATCCATGACAACCGGGGGGAGAGGGACGAACACCTCCCCATCGGCGAGGGGAACGTAGACACCCGGCTTTTCTTCTCACTCCTGGAGCGCCACGCACCGGATGCGGTCCGGACCATCGAAGCCCACTCCCGGGAGAAGCTGGAGCGGGCGCTGACAAACCTGGCGGAGTTGACCGGGAACGGTCCGGGATGACAGTCGAATAGAACCAAAAGGAATGGAAAGAAACGTTACTGCATGGGAATGTCCAGATACAGTCTGAACGGAATGGAAAGGAACGTTACTGCATGGGAATGTACAGATACAGTCTGGGAATCATCTTCATCATCACTCTTCTTGCCGCGTGCAAAACCGGCGACCCCCTCGTCGGAACGTGGACGATGCGGATTGACGAGGGGTCCGCGGAGATGGAGTTGACCAAGGAGCATACCTTGCGCTTCGGCGACAACAACGGCACCTGGCGGAAAACTCCCGAAGGAAAGGTGCTTCTTACCATGGAGTCGGGGGCCTATACGGCGGAGGTGAGAGGATCCATTCTCAACTTCATGGTGGACGGCAAGGACGTGGTCTTTACCAAACGCAAGGACTAGCCTTCTACGGGAGCCGCAGGGATCCCTGCGGCATTGATCGGCAGCCTGACGGTGAAGGTGGTACCTACTCCGACCTCGCTCTCCACGGAGATCTCGCCGCCATGCTTCTTCACGATGTCATAACTGATGCTCAATCCCAGCCCCGTCCCCTTCCCCACATCTTTCGTCGTGAAGAACGGCTCAAAAATCCGGGTCCGCAGCTCCGGGGGGATCCCTTTGCCGGTGTCGGTTACGGTCAGAACCACGAAGGGATCCAGATAGCGGGTACAGATCGTTATGATCCCCTGTTGATCGATGGCGTGGGCGGCGTTCACCAGCAGGTTGGAAATCACCTGGTTGATCTGCTGGGGATAGCAGAAGAGGGGCGCCTTTTCCGCCAACTGCATCTCCAGCTCGGCGACACTCCTGATCTCACTCCTGACGATGTTCAGCGTACTCTGTACCAGCTGGTTGAGATCGGCGTCCCGCATCGCCTGCTCGTCCGGCCGGGCAAAATCCTTCAGGTCGAGGACGATCCGCTTGATCCGCTCGGCGCCGTCGGTTGATTCGGCGAGGAGGGTCTGCAGATCATCCATGATGAAGTCAAGGTCCAGCTTCTTTCGGGAGGCGAGCAGGAGCTCCTGCTCTCTGCCGGACAGGCCGGAGACAACGACTTCATCCACCACGGCAAAGTACTGCTTCATGGCGACGGAGTACCGCTTGAGCATACTCAGGTTGCTGGTGATGAACCCCATGGGATTGTTGATCTCATGGGCGACACCGGCCGCCAACTGGCCGATGGAGGCGAGTTTTTCCTGCTGCAGCAGCCGGGTATCCTTTTCGCGGTTCTTGTGGACCTCTTCGGCGACACGCACTTCCAGCTGTTCGTTCAGGACCCTCAGGTTCCGCCGGGATTCGCGCAACTCAAGCTCAGCGACCTTTCGCTCGGTTATATCCAGATGGGTACCGGCGAGCAGCCACGGGGCGCCGTTTGCGTGCCGCTCCACCACCCTCCCTCTGGTCATTATCCAGCGCCACTCTCCCGATCGGCAGCTCACCCTTAATTCGGCCTCATACTGCGGAATCCGACCGGAGAGGTACTCCCGCAGAGCGCCCTGCACCCCCGGCAGATCCTCCAGGTGGATGAGAGATTCCCAGGTTGACATATCCGGCCCCAACTCCGCCACCGTATATCCCAGCATGGTCACCAGTTCGTCACTGTAGCGGGTCGTGTTGGTCGCCACATCCCAGCGCCAGAGCCCCAACTTCCCCCCCTCCAGGGCCAGGGTCAGCCATTCCCGCTTGTCCCGTAACTCCGCTGCGGCAGCCTGGAGAAACCGGTTGCGCTCCGCCACCATGGAGACGTACATCGGCGCCCCTTCGACAGTGAAGCAGACGGTGACCCGGTGGTGATCCGCCGAAGAGCGGAGGTAGTGGGAGCCGGAGACAACTCCGGGAGTAGAGAGCTGAATGTCGAGCCCACTCACGGAGAGAGTCTGTTTTATCTCGCCGGCAATGACACTGGCCATCTCGGCAAGGGCGTCGTGAACGATCTCGTGCTCCCCCTCACACTCCAGTCCGGTCATGCGGGCAGCCAATATTTCTGCAAGGGAGGTGGGACAGTGAATGGAGGCGGAACCTGAGTAAGCGCCGGCGAATGCTGCGGTTGCAGAGGTTGCATCGAAAAATTCCGAGGGGAGCGTCGCACCCACCTCAGCCGGGTTCGGCGTGAACTGGGCCATGGTCTCCAGAACCCCCGCAGCAAGCCGGGCGAGATAGGTGGAAACGATCTGGTGGAACTCTCCATCAGCAAGATTTGTTGCCCCCATGACATTGAAAAACTGTCTCAGGGCATCGATAAACGGCTGCATCTCCTGATCTCGCTGCTGCGACATCTCACTCATCTCTTCCCCGCCTTCTGGAAAACCTGCCTGCTGAAGCTGCTGCACTCGAAAAAACGCCCCCAGTATATGTGGTTACACTTCAGGGGTCAAGAGTTGGTTATTCCGGGTTCACCATTCAATCAGTGGAAGAATTTCCCCATCAGTTTTTTTACTGAACCTCTCAGCTCCGTGAATCGGCGCTTTTTTTCACCACCTGTGCTGCTCTGGATAAATCCGCGTTCTCTGTCAGCGCCATGGCTCTCTCCCCGGGGGTTCGGTTTACTCTCTTTCAGAGCCAGCGCCTTTCGGTCAAATTCATCCACAACCGCCTGAACCTCTTGAACGCTCCGTTGAGCCACGAGAGTCAGAAACTTTTCGTTTTTCAGGGTGTAGAGCAGTTTTTGGGCCCCATCTTCAGTTGAGCTGTCCCCCTGGGAGAGGATTCTCTGGATATCCTGTAACTCTCCGGCGCCCTTGGCAGCCTCTTCTCTGCTGACAAAGAGCACCCCGGCCACGGTACGCGCGGCGACATCGATCCCGAGCAGTCGTTCTTCAATATCCTCGATGATCTCCTGATATTTTTCCACCCCCAGGAGGACCGCTTTTTTCTTGACGTACCACCGTGCATCCAGCAACTGGTCCTCGGTCTGCTTGCCCAAACTATCGTAATACTCACTGAGAAGCTCGTTTTTGAACGGCAGTATCTCAACTCCGAGGAAATCGCAGAGCCGCGCTATCTCCTGATCATGGTCCCCAAAACGCACGAGTGCATATTCATAGCTCTCCTTGAGATAAGGATATAAAGAAATGATCTCTGCAAGCTCGGCATGACGCTCGGCATCGGTGATCTCTCTCCCCCGGATGTCGCCGAGATCAACCCGGGCTCTTTCCCGGGCCGCGGCGTCTGGGTACTCAATTGACAAGGCATCGGCCAGGGCATAATGAATATCGAAAACAGCTTGCCGGACGCCTTCGCCCAGCGCCGTTCTTGCCTGCGTGTCATCGGAATGTGCAAGGTACTGCTCTTCTATTTTTCCACAAAAAACATCCCATTTATTGTAGTCAGTATCATAGGAGGCCATAAAATCATCAGCCTCCACGCCTATGGAAAGCTCTTCTTCAAGGAGCCTTACCGCATCCTGCAATTCAGCAACAATACAGTCATGGCCTATAGCTTTTGATTTGCTTAAAAAATCCACCGGCGAGACTATTTCCTCTTCAAATCTTACATTGAACGAATTAACGGCACGGCCGGATCGCCACTGGAATAGAGCTCTCAAATCGTTGTATTTAACAGCGTCTTCATCAAAATAGAGATCCTGACCAAAGAATGGAAGGCTCCTGACCTTTGACACATCAATGATTCTCGGCGGCTTTTCGTAGAGGAAGGATTCCGAACATCTCGTACAGGTGACTTTAACCCGCCGATAGGGGATTTTTTTCTCAGAGATGTTTTTTATCAAACCGCAGTGGGGGCACGAGATCAGAACAGACGGCATTGCACTCTCCTTTCGCATTGCAGACTGAATTACCCAAAAAGCGTCTACATCCAACTCTGCAAAAAAATGACTGGGGGGATAAAGTTCGTACAATAGCGACTGTCACTCTAACCCGATTGGAGTGTCGAAGTCTCTTAAAAAATGCCACACGATAATTTTTTCCAGAATATACCCGTAACAGCCCCACAGTCACGTGCATCCCTTTTCCAGAGTTTATCCACAGAGTTATTCACACTACCTGTATAATAGGCTCTGCAACCATCTGATTTAAGAAAAACAGCCTGATATTACAGTGTATTTCGTGAGACGCCAATCCTATTGGCTTGTGGATAAGAACCTGAAAACAGTGAGTTATCAACTTTACCCGACAGCAGCAGCAACCGGTAAATATCTACTCTTGGCAACCGTTTTACCCTGGGGTATGATGCCGCCCATGAAACTGCTGTTTACCGTGATGGTCGCGTTGCTCCTCTCCGGACTCTCTCCCGCCGGACTCCATGCCATTCAGTCGCCGCTCCTGATGGGCGACGCCTCATCCTATCCGCTGGCCGGACACCTGGAGCAGTACGTCGATCCTTCCGGCAAGATGACCCTGGCCGACATGATCGCTCCGGCTGCCGCGGCCCGCTTTACGCCGCTGACCGGTAACATGAATCGGAGCTACACCCGTGACACGGTCTGGCTCCGGTTCCGGATGAAGCGAACCGCCTCCTTCGCCGAAGATGCCTATCTGCGCCTGGGCCCCCAGTATCTCGATACGATTACGGTCTATTTCCAGGACGTTGAAAACCCGGAGGATCCGGCCGCCTACCGGCAGATTCGGGTGGGAGACCATGTCCCGCCAGCTCCCCAGTCGGTCCGATCCACCGACTATGTCATTCCGTTCGCCCTCCCCCCGCAACAGCTCTGTACGGTATACTTGAGGGTGCAATCCACCAGTTCAGTCATACTGTACGGCGCCGTCCACACTCCTTCATCCGTCATCAGCTACAACAATGTGAGCATCCTCCTGAACAGCGGCTACCTGGCCATCGCCCTGGTGATCGTCCTGACAAACTTCCTCTTGTATCTGCGACTACGTGACCGGCTCTATCTATTCTTCGCCCTGTATATCCTGTTCATCTTTACCAACTATATAAGCTCGGCCGGGATTCTCACCGTCCTCCTGCCGGACCAGACTTACCTGGTCTCCGATTACCTTACCGGCTGCGGGTTCGGCTTGACGGTCTGCGCCTTTGCGCTGTTTGCGATCAACCTGTTCCAGTTCACCGCCGGAAGCTGGACCCACCGTTACTTCGTCGGGATCATCATCCTGGGGCTCCTGACCGTGATTTCGGTGCCGCTTGACTTCTACGGCTCCATCGTCTCGATCATGCTGATCTCCCTGATCTTAACCGTTACGCTGCTGACCTTGCTCAGCATCAGGGCGGTAGGGAGAAAGGAGCCGGGCGGGATTCTCTACCTGGCGGCCTTCGGTCTCAGCAACATAGGCTATGTGGTCCAGTTCCTCCGACTACTGGGGCTGATCTCGCCACACTGGTGGAATCTGTACGCCATACAGATGGCTTCCCTCTGCAACATGGTCTTGATGACCCTGGCTTTGACAGAGCGAGTCTATGACGCCGAGCAGAAGGCGCTGACAGCCGCCCGGAATGCGGAAACCAAGGCGGTGGAACTGGCCAAAGGGATGACCGTGGAGTTGCGGAAAAAACAGCAGAAACTTGAGGAGACCCTGGAAGGTCAGACCCGGTTTCTGGAGATGATCTCCCACGAATACCGGACACCGCTGGCCATAGCCACGGTAAACCTGGGGATCATCGAACAGCGGGGTGTGCCGGAAGGGTTGTTAGCCGAACCGTTACGGAAACTCGGGAGGGCCGTGAAGCGGATGGCGGAAGTCTTTGATCTGGTCCTGGAGCGGACCCGTCACGACGTCGATGTGACTCGCATCGACCGCCAACCGGTTAACCCGCGCGAGTTCGCGGCCTCTCTGGTCCGGATGATGCGGGACCTCCGGCCGGAACGGGTCATCGACTTTCGATCCGTCGAGCTTCCCACGGTCATGGTGGATCCGCCGCTTCTCGGGACCGCCGTCCTCAACCTCCTGGACAACGCCGCCAAGTACTCCCCCGAAGAGTCCGTCATCTCTCTGAATCTGCGGCCCGTCGAGGATGGCATGGTAATTGAAGTGCAGGACCAGGGGCCGGGGATCAAACCGGAAGAGCGGGAGCGGGTTTTTGAAAAATACCGGCGGGGCAGCGCCAGTTCCGGCACCAGCGGGGCCGGGGTCGGACTCTGGCTGGTCAGGGAGATCGTCGCCGCCCACGACGGCGGCGTGTCCATCAGCGACAACCATCCCCACGGCACCGTAGTGACCATCCGTCTCCCCATTGGGACAGAATGCTAACCCCTCCTCTCCTCCCCTTAAGTTAAGGGGAGGGATGCAAGGATAGACAGTGGTGGAACTTCCGGCTGAATCTGCAGGTCACGTCTCCCCTCTTGAGACAAGAGGGGGACAGGGGGAGTTATGAATCCAGTAAAACAGATCAGGGTAATCCTTGTTGAGGACGATACCGACCTGCGGGAATCGCTGGTGGAGGCCCTGGCCATCTACGGCTATCCGGTCACCGGCGTCGGGTCCGGACTCGCCTTTTATCGTGAGGTCGGCCGCAGGGAGTTCGACGTCGCCATCATCGACCTGGGGCTCCCCGATGTGGATGGCTATGAACTGGTGGAGTTTTCCCGGCGCAACAGCTCCGCCGGGGTGATTGTGGTCACCGCCCGGGGAGAGGTTACGGAGCGGATCAAGGGGTATGTCTCCGGGGCCGACCTCTACCTCGTCAAGCCGGTGGATGCCTCGGAACTGGCGGCGGCCATCGCCAGCATCGCCGCCCGTCGCCGTGCCGCCACCACTACCCCGGGAAAGAGTGACGGCTGGCGGCTGGCGCAGGATTCGTGGCAGCTCATCACCCCCGACGGCAGGGAGAGCCAGTTGAGTCAGAGGGAGTTCCTGCTCCTTTCAACCCTGGCCGACTGCAACAGTCAGCCGGTCTCCCGTGAACTTCTCTACCTGAAAGTCTACGGCCGCGAAAGCGACGGAGTGTCCTCAAGCACCCTCGACTCCCTCGTTTCACGGCTTCGGAGCCGCTACCGGGAGTTGTATGACAAGCAGCTGCCGCTCCAGACCGTGGCCGGTTCCGGCTACCGGTTCGCCGGTGAGCTCTCCGTCATCTGACCAAACGACCTCCGCCCTTTGGCGCTTTCGCCTGCCACAACCCTTCAATATCCCGCAAGATCTCGCAAGATTCCGCAAGATGCGCAAGAAGAAGCAAGAGTCTGCAAAGTCAGACCGGACGCTTGCGCCGCAATAATTAAATTCTGCCTACCAATTCGGCAGATTATCACGGTCGCAGGTCAACCTCCAGGGTGCAGACACCTTTATCTGACAATGGCTGGCCTCTATTACCGTCCATTCTTCTTGGATCAGAGTCGCGCTTAGGATTGATCCGGAGTAATTTCTCAGGGTAAAATCGGAGGCCACGAGTTGGAATAATCTTTGCCAAACTAATTCTTTTCAATTGTATGACAATCAAGTATGTTGACGGCCATACAAAGTAAGCCACTGGATAAATCTTAGCCCCGATTGAAGAAAGTCGACGAAATTTTCCCTATTTCTGCCGAAGAAGCGACACCTCTGGTCAAAGCGTAACTATATCCTGAATCAACATCATCATTGCCATATCACCCACCCCCTGCTACAGGCATACCATGAAACTCGATACCGCCACCATAGTAGTCATCAGCATTATTATCGATTTTATCCTGGTGCTCATACTGCTCCATACGTGGCGTACCCGCACTACGTATTCAGGCTTCGTTGTCTGGATTGCCGCCACTGCCTGCTGGTCGGTCGGCTCTTTGCTCAATTTGATGCTGCCGAACATCCAACCGCAATTCATCCCGAAAATAATCGGCAACGGCCTGATTATGTTACATCCTTTCCTGCTTTATGAGGGGATATACCGGTTTCACGGCCTTCGCCGTCGCTGGTGGGGCACTCCGCTTAATTGTGTACTGTTTCTGTCCAGCCTACTCTATCTGATCTACTTTCTCTATTTCTCAAACGACATCACTGCCCGTATTATTGGCATCAATATTGTTCTTGCACTTTTCTTTACCCGCACCTCCATTCAGCCGCTTTTGCATGCCGGATGCCGTCGATACTCCATGCAATGGCTGTTATCAATCAGTATCCTGCCGTTGGTCGCCCTGCTTGCTGCCCGAACGCACTATTATGTTTATAGTTCAAAATTTTTCTATGTTGCCGACATTATGGCCAATGATACTCTGCTGCGCTGGGTGATTCTCTATGGTGTTATTCTCGAACTGATCATCGCCTACAGCTATCTGTCACTGACCAGTGACAGGGTTGAAGAGGAATTGAGGCAAAGCGAGGACAGGTATCGTAAGCTCTCCGACTCTCTCCAAATAGTGGTCGAAGAAGAAGCAAAAATCCGCGTAGCCCAGGTACGACTGCTGGCCAATAAATCCCGACTGGCGGCCATGGGCGAGATGATCAGCGCCATTGCCCATCAGTGGCGCCAACCCTTGTCCACTCTGGGGATGATTGTTCAGCGCACCCACGCCATGGGAACCATGAACGAATTGACCCCGGAATATCTGGGTGAATTCAAAGTCAACGCCATGCGTCAGATAAAGCATATGTCCGAAACCATTGAGGAGTTTCGTGGTTTCTACCGGCCTGAAAAAACAAAAGTACCTTTTTCTCCTACTGCCTGTGTCTCTGATTCCATCCGGCTCTTTGAACCTCAATTTACCAGTAGCAACATCGAAGTGAGCGTCACCGGCCGGGAGTGCGACAAGCCGCAGATTCACGGCTATCCCAATGAATTCAAACAGGTCATTCTCAACCTGCTGAGTAATGCCCGTGACGGGATTTTGGCCAAGCGCGAAACCTGCGGCGAACCTGAGAAAGGGTTTATTCACGTGGAGATTAATGCTTCTCAGGACCAGGGGATGACTCTGGACGTGAGCGATAATGGATGCGGCATAGCGGCAGTTGCAGCATTAAAAATCTTCGATCCCTATTTCACTACCAAGGAAGAACTGGGCGGCACCGGCATCGGCCTGTACATGTCGCGCATGATTGTCGAGGACAGCTTTGGGGGCCGTCTTCAGCTTCTGTCGAAGCTAGATCCCACAACGTTCAGAATTGAATTGCCCATGGAGACACAGAGATGACAGAGCTGACAGACCTGAAACTCCTTACCGTCCTGCTTGTTGAAGATGAATACGAACTGCGCCGCGAGACCGCTGCTTTTCTTGAATTATACTGCGGCCGGGTCATACCGGCCGCAAATGGTCGTGAAGCGTTGGCTCTTTTTGCCACCGATCGCCCCGATCTCGTCATCAGTGATATCCGTATGCCGGTTATGGATGGGTTGGAGTTGGCGGTTACTCTGAAAAAGGTGTCACCGCAGACGCCGCTGATATTCTGCACGGCATTTACCGAGACCAGCTACCTGCTG
>CAIOGM010000047.1 GCA_903857795.1 uncultured Geobacter sp. | reverse complement strand
GGGTCGGGGTGAGGGGTGGTTTGTGACAGCTTTCCCCCTCACCCTGTCCCTCTCCCACGAGGGGAGAGGGGACGTCGTGCGTGACTGCGGTGTCGAAATAGCAGCGATTTTTGTTGGAGTAACCGCCCTTAACCCCATGCAAACCCGCCTGAATCCTCCCTCTCCCCTCAGTGGGAGAGGGTCGGGGTGAGGGGTGGTTTGATAAGGAATAACCTGTGACCAGACTCCGCCTGTTACTTGTCGAAGGGTCTCAAGAGGATGCACTGCTCCTCCTCCGTGAGTTGGAACGAGGGGGATATGATCCTGACTGTGAACGGGTCGTGTCACTCCCCACCCTTGTGGAGGCTCTTGGCCGCCAGGAGTGGGATCTCATCATCTCCGACTACCGGATGCCCGGCTACTCCGCTCCCGAGGCGCTGGAGAGCCTCAAAGGGAGCGGCCTGGACCTGCCGTTCATCATCGTCTCCGGGAAAATTGGCGAGGAGAACCTGGTGGACGCCATGCGCTCCGGCGCCCACGATTACCTCATGAAAGGGCACCTCTCCCGGTTGATCCCGGCCGTCCAGCGGGAACTCCGGGAGGCCAAGGAGCGCCGCACCCGACGCCGGGCCGAACTGTCCATCCGCCAGGGGAAGATGGAGTGGGAGGCCGCCTTCGACGCCGTCTCCGATATCGTCGTCCTCACCGACCCCGCGTGGAAGATCATCCGCTGCAACAGCAAACTCACCGAATATCTCGGTGCCGGCTACAGCGGCGTCATCGGCCGGGATATCACGGAACTCTTCTATGGGGAGATGGGGGCAAAGGAGAGCATCTTTTCCCGCTGCTCGGCGCTCAAGCCCGATCAGGAGGATGTCCTCTTCCCCTCTCTCCCGGGATGGTACACCGTCTCCTGTTACCCCATGCACCCCACCGAAAGCACCCACGGCTATGTCTATATCATCAAGGATGTCACCGGCCGGCGTCTGATGGAGGAAGAGAAGAGAGTCACCGACCGGGAGCTGCTTACCCTCTATGCCGTCGCCTCTCGCCTCAACTCCCGTCGCGGTTTTCGGCGGATCATGGTCGATCTCCTCTCCCAACTCCACCAGTTGCTCCAGATCGATGTCTCCTGCATCTATCTCCTGGAGGGGGGCGCCCTTACCCTCACCGCCGAACTCGGCCTGGCGCGCCGGTTCGTCCCGGCTTTCCAGGAGCTGCCTCAGGATGCCGAGTGGGTCCACGGGGTGCTGGAGGGAGAGCACTACCGGTGCGGGGAGTTTTCGGGGCAGTTCTCGGGAGAGGCGGCGAAGGGGGCGCTGGTGATGGGGCTGAACGCCTGGTGCGCGCTGCCGCTCACGGTGGGCTCCGGGGTGATCGGCCTCCTCTTCGTCTCCCACCGTGCGGTGCGCCCCTATACCGACCGGGAGGTCTACCTGCTGACCTCCGTCGCCAACCAGATGGCGATCCTCATGGAGAACCACACCCTCTATGACCGGATGAAGATGAAGAACGAGGAGCTTGAGCGAAACAAGCGGGCGCTGAAGGAGCACCTGGAGGTGGTAAAACGGGCCAATAGCGAGCTTGGACGGCTCAATGACGCCAAGAACAGCTTCATCGGCATGGCCTCTCACGAGCTGAAGACCCCGCTCACCTCCATCAAGGGGGGGCTCCAGTTCCTCCTGGAGTACAGTGATCTGAACGTGACCCCCGAACAGCGGAAACTCCTGGAAGGGGTCTATGAGGGGGTGACCCAACTCAAGGGGATCATCGACGACCTCCTGAATATCTCCCGCATGGAGGCGGAGGGGTTCGTCCTGCAGAGGCGGAGCGTGACCCTCTCCCTCCTCTGTGGGGAGGTTCTCCGCTCTCTGGCGCTCCCCCTTTCGGAGCGGGATATCCGGGTATCGGTCGTCCCTGATGGGGTTACCGTGGTGGCGGATGAGGGGCTCTGCCGCCTCGTTACGCGCAATCTCCTGGAAAACGCCATCAAGTTCACCCCCGACGGGGGCGGGATCATCGCCGCAGGCGCCCTGGTGACCCGGGAAGAGCTCCTGGCCCAAGGCGATGAGCTGCGCCGCTTCTACCGGACTTTCCCCGCCAACCTGGAGGGGGCGGAGCTCTTCTACCGGTTCACCATTAGCGATACCGGAGTGGGGATCGATGAGGAGGAGCAGGTCAGGATCTTCGATAAATTCTACGGGATTGGGGAGATCGACTACCACTCGTCGGGCAAGAGTGGTTATATGTCCAAGGGGACGGGGCTTGGTCTTGCCATCGTCAAGGGGATCATGGACGCTCACGCCGGCATGGTCTGGGTGTCGCCGGGAGACGAGGGGAAGGGGAGCGTCTTTTCTATTCTGCTGCCGGTGGCGGGGAGCTCTCCGGCGTAGCTACAGCTCCGGAACGAACGGGGCATCGGTGGTCCCCAGGTTCTTTCTCTTCTTCAGTTTTTCGATGAGAGTGGTCCGCTTCAGGTTCAACAGCTCCGCGGCCTCCTTTTTGTTCCCCTGACTCTTCTCCAGCGCCTCCATGATCAGGTTGTTCTCGAACTCCTCGATGACGGTATTGAAGCAGATCCCCTGTAGCGGGAGCTGGTTCACCCGGCCGGACGGCGTGGGCGGTGCCACTGTCGCTGCCGCCGGCGTCGGCGCCGGGAGACGGCGGTCTCCCAGGTACTTCTCCGGCAGCTCCCTGAGGGTGATGACGCCGCTCCCCTTGATGATGACCAGCCGCTCTATCAGGTTCTCCAGCTCCCGGATGTTCCCCGGCCACCGGTAGTCGCAGAGGGTCTGCAGCGCGTCCGAGGCGATGCCGGTGATCTGGCGTTTTTTCTCCCGGTTCATCCGGGTGAGGAAGCTGTCGATGAGGAGCGGGATATCTTCCTTGCGCTCCCGCAACGGCGGCGCCACGATGGGGATCACCGAGAGGCGGTAGAAGAGATCCTCCCGGAAGCTTTTGGCCGCCACCAGCTCCTCCAGATTCTGATGGGTGGCGGCGATGATCCGGGTGTCGATCTTTCGGGCGCCGTTTCCCCCCACCGGCTCGATCTCCCGGTTCTGGAGGACGCGGAGCAGCTTGACCTGCAGGGAGGTCGGC
>CAIOGM010000046.1 GCA_903857795.1 uncultured Geobacter sp. | reverse complement strand
ATCCGTCATTTCTCTTTCAACTATAGTAAATCCGGACATAAGATCAGCTTTATCATCATCAGACCAGTTGCGACGCTCTCCGTCTTCCTCTATGAAGGACGGCTATTTTTATGGAGTAGCACGGGCCACAGAGACCACACCAGAGGCCACACGAACGGCACCAGACGCAAAACAGGCACCTACGAATCAACGTAAGTGCCTGTTTTTTATGGTGGACGCCATTGGGATCGAACCAATGACCTGCCGATTAAGAGTCGGCTGCTCTACCAACTAAGCTAGGCGTCAAATAATCACTGCGATTAAAGAGGGACCGACATGACTCTTTAATAAAAGACAAAGGCTTAGGGGATAATCCTCTAAGCCTTTGTTGAAAATGGTGAGCCGCGTTGGGATCGAACCAACGACCACCTGATTAAAAGTCAGGTGCTCTACCTACTGAGCTAGCGGCTCGCTGCAAAAGCGAATACAGTATTTAGCCTATTTTTTCTTGAACGTCAACTACTTTTTGCCTCTACTCCGAAAAAAAGGAGCTATAACTCCTAGAATTTAGCCAGGAGCGGCACAATAAGCAGCGACACGATGTTGATGATCTTGATCATCGGATTGACGGCCGGACCTGCGGTGTCCTTGTAGGGGTCGCCAACGGTATCGCCGGTCACGGCTGCCTTGTGGGCGTCTCCCCCCTTGCCGCCGTGATGGCCGTCTTCGATGTACTTCTTGGCATTATCCCAGGCTCCGCCACCGGTGGTCATGGAGATGGCCACGAAGATTCCGGTAACGATGGTCCCCACGATGACTCCACCCAGCGCCTTGGGGCCCAAGGTGAAGCCGACGATGACCGGGGCCAGGATCGGGATAAGGCCGGGAATGACCATCTCTTTCAGGGCGGTCTTGGTGACGATATCCACGCAGGAGGCGTAATCGGGCTTACCGCTGCCGTCCATAATCCCCTTGATCTCGCGGAACTGACGCCGTACCTCCACGACCACCGCACCCCCTGCCTTACCGACCGCCTCCATGCACTGAGCCGCGAAGTAGTAGGGGAGCATGCCGCCGATGAAGAGTCCCACGATGATATAGGGGTCGGAGAGATCGAACTTGATGATATCCTTGCCGGCCAACTGCAGCGCATGGTTCAATTCATCCACGTAGGAGGTGAAGAGGATAACTGCGGCCAGACCGGCGGAGCCGATGGCGTACCCCTTGGTGACGGCCTTGGTGGTATTCCCCACTGCATCCAGCGGATCGGTTACGGCGCGGACCGAGTCGTCCAGCTCCGCCATCTCGGCGATACCGCCGGCGTTGTCGGTGATGGGCCCGTAGGCATCCATGGCAACGACGATCCCGGTAAGGGAGAGCATGGAGACGGCGGCAATGGCGATGCCGTAGACTCCGGCGCACTGGAAGGCCACGATGATGCCGGCGGCGATGACGATCACCGGCGCGGCGGTGGCCTTCATGGAGACCCCCAGACCGGCGATGACGTTGGTACCGTGACCGGTGGTGGAGGCCTGGGCAATATGCTGGACCGGGCCGTATTCGGTGGAGGTATAGTATTCGGTAATCCAGAAGATGGCGCCAGTGACGGCCAACCCGACCAGAGATGAGATGAAGATGTTCATGGAGCTGAAGTTCTGACCGGCGGCGTTGGTCAGCCCTTCAGGGAACATCCGTACCGTCACGAAGTAGAACGCGGCACAGGCGATCACGCCGGAGACGATGAGCCCCTTATAGAGCGCCGTCATGATCTTGCCGCTGGCGCCCAGTTTCACGAAGTAGGTGCCGATGATGGATGCGATGATGGAGATTCCTCCCAGAATCAGCGGATAGCTGACCGAGGAAGCGTTGCTGGTGAAGGTGATGGCCCCCAGCAGCATGGCGGCGATGAGCGTCACGGCGTAGGTCTCGAAGAGGTCTGCCGCCATTCCGGCGCAGTCACCCACGTTGTCCCCCACGTTGTCGGCGATGACCGCCGGGTTGCGCGGATCGTCCTCGGGAATCCCTGCCTCGACTTTTCCCACCAGGTCGGCCCCCACGTCGGCCCCCTTGGTGAAAATCCCCCCCCCCAGACGGGCAAAGATGGAGATGAGCGAGCCGCCAAAGCCCAAGCCCACCAGTTGACTGACGATATCCTTGACCGGTGCGCCGGGCATCAGCTTCTGAAGGATGAAGTAGTAGCCGGCCACCCCCAGGAGCCCCAGCCCGACAACGAGCATGCCGGTGATGGCGCCCCCCTTGAAGGCGACGTTGAGCGCCGTGTGGATGCCGGACTTGGCTGCCTCGGTAGTCCGCACATTGGCGCGGACCGAAACGAACATGCCGATGAAACCGGTAAGGCCGGAAAATATTGCGCCCACCGCGAATCCAATGGCGGTCAAGTGTCCCAGGGTGGCGAAGAGCGCCACGAACATGATGACACCGACCAGGGCGATGATGGTATACTGCCGCTTCATGTAGGCGCCGGCCCCCTCTTGAATCGCTGCGGCGATCTGGCGCATCCGGTCGTTACCTTGGGGGAGCCCCAGGATCCATTGGGCCGTGATCAGGCCGTAGGCGACCGCGGCAACGGCGCAGATGAGGGCGAAATAAACCGCGTACTGTTCCATGAAAAACCTCCTTGTTGTATGCCTTTAGCAAGGCTAAGATCCGACTGAAAAAAACACGCGCCCCATGGAGGTGCGGAAACGGCAAATAGTTACTGGAAAAACGACCTCTTGTCAACCGTAAATGTGCTCTTTGCGGCGAATCGAATCCACTTGACAGGGTGAGTAGTTACTATTATTTTACAGCATTAAATTTTCAAGGTCCGTCACACGGGAAAGCCCGAGCCGACTCCTCCCGGGACCGGCTTCGTTACCGGCAGACGACCCTCGGGATCGAACTCGACATATTACATTTCCCAAAAGGAGGAGAGCATGAAGAAATGGCGTTGTATCATCTGTGACTATGTCCACGAAGGAGAGCAGGCGCCGGAGATCTGCCCGGAGTGCGGCGCCGGGCCGGAAAATTTCGAAGAGGTCGTGGAGTAGCAGACATCCGATCCGTATCGGCTAAGGAGAAATTCATCCCGTGAATCAAGAGAAAAAATTCATAACACTCGAAGATGTGGTGACATTCGCCGTAAGAAGGGAAGAGATTGCTCACCGTCTCTACCAGGATGCGGCCCTGAAGACGAACAGCATCTCGTCGCGCAAGATGTTCGAGGAGCTGGCCCGCGAGGAACTTGGGCACAAGCACTCCTTTGAAAAACTCGATTACAGCAGAACCGAACAGTACATATTTGCCGAACACCCCGACATGCAGCTCGCCGACTATATGGTCGAACTGCCATTCCGGGAGGAGATGACCTACGACGAGATCCTCCGGTTCGCCATGAAGACCGAAGAGCAGGCGTACAAGCTCTATCTGGCGGCATCCCACATCACCTCAGATCCAAAGTTGCAGAAGATGCTTCAGGTTCTCGCCGATATCGAGAAGGGGCACAAGCAGCGGATCGAGGCGATCTATGACGAGCACGTCATGACCGAAAACTAATCTTCCGCTCCAGCCTGACCGAAAGGGGGCGGACTCCAACTCCGCCCCTGCTCCCTCCCCGGCGTCAACCGGTCCAGTTATCCCATCCTTGCACTTTCCCCCTTAACACGGTATCCTCTCGCGCCATGAACCTTCTTCTCGGCGATCTCTCGCTTCACCTCACCCTCCCGGCAGGTCGACTCCTCGCCGTGATCCGTCCGACGCCCCCCTCCTCTCCTCCTCCGGCAGCCGAGCTCATCACCGCGGCTCTCGTCCGCTGCGCCCCTCAGCTGGACCGGTTTCGCCCCGGAGAGCGGGTCGTCATCGTCACTTCGGACATCACCCGTTACACCGCCAGCGAACAGTACCTTCCTCTACTGGTGACCGAGCTGAACCGCAGGGGAATAGCCGACCGTGAGATCACCATTCTCATCGCCCTGGGGATTCACCGGAAGCAGAGCGAAGCAGAGCATCGCAAAATCGTCGGACCGCTCTTCGGCCGAATCAGCGTCGTGGACCACGACTGCGACGACCCGGGAAAGCTCGTCTCCCTGGGAAAGACCGCCAACGGCATCGACGTCCTGATCAACCGCCTCGCCGCGGAGGCGGAGCGGCTCATCCTCACCGGAACCATCGGTTTCCACTATTTCGCCGGGTTCGGCGGCGGCCGGAAGTCGCTTCTGCCGGGAATAGCGGGCAGGAGCTCCTGTCTGGCCAGCCACTATGCGGTACTCCGCCCCGAGCCGGGATCTGGACGCCACCCCCTGGCCACCACCGGGGTCCTGGAGGGGAATCCGGTACACGCGGCCCTCTCCGAAGCGTGCGCCCTGGTGGGACCGGAGATGATCCTCAACACGGTCCTCTTGCCGGACAAACGGCTGAGCGCCGTCTTCGCCGGCCACTGGGACGAGGCCCACCGGGAAGGGTGCCGCTACTATGCGGAACACTTCTCATACCCCTTAACGGAACAGGCCGATCTGGTGGTCGCCTCCTGCGGCGGCTTTCCCAAGGACATCAACCTGATTCAGGCTCACAAGGCCATGGAGTACGCCTCCCGGGCGCTGAAGGAGGGGGGGGTGCTGATCCTCCTGGCCTCGTGCCGGGACGGCTACGGACACCCGACCTTCTTCTCCTGGTTCCGGCACAGCGTGCTGGCCGAGTTCGAGGAAGCCCTCAGGGCGCGGTACGAGATCAACGGACAGACCGCCTACGCCCTGCTCCAGAAGGCCCAGCGGTTCCGAATCATCCTCGTCTCGTCTCTGCCACCCGAAGAGGTCCGGACCATGTCCATGATCCCGGCAACAACTCTGGACGAGGCTTTAGCCACGGCCACAGAGCTGCTGCCCAGGGAGTATACGGTCTACGTCATCCCCGAAGCCGGGACGGTGCTGCCTACTCTCTAAACCCGTTAACACCGGTCCAGGGTTCAAGGTTCAAGGTTACAACCCAACCCTGAACCTTGAACAATGAACTTGTAAACAGAGGTATATCCCTATGCTTGAGCCACGAATCATATTGGAACTGAAACGACTCCTCGGCCCGGCAAATGTGGCCACCGACCTGCAGGATCTCATCTGCTACGGCTACGATGCCACCCAGATGGAGTTCCTTCCCGACGCCGTGGTCCATCCGGCAGGCCCCGAAGAGGTCTCCCTGGTGCTGAAGCTGGCCAACGCCGAACTGATTCCGGTATTCCCCCGGGGGGCCGGCAGCGGCTTCACCGGCGGAGCCCTTCCCAAGGGGGGAGGAATCGTCCTGGTCACCACCCGGATGAATCGTATCCTGCGGATCGACACCGAGAACCTCATCGCCGAGGTGGAGCCGGGGCTGGTGACCGAACAGTTTCAGCTGGAGGTGGAGAAGCTCGGCCTCTTCTACCCGCCCGACCCGGCCTCCCTCAAGTTCTCCACCCTGGGGGGGAACGTGGCCGAAAACGCCGGCGGCCCCCGCTGTGTCAAATACGGCGTCACCCGGGATTTCGTCATGGGGCTGGAGGTGGTGCTCCCCACCGGCGAGATCATCAGGACCGGCGGCGAGACCTACAAGGCGGTGGTTGGCTACGACATGACCCGGCTCCTCTGCGGCTCCGAAGGGACCCTGGGGGTGATCACCAAGATCATCTTCAAGCTCCTGCCATTGCCCGAAGCCAAGAAGACCATGCTCACCATCTTCGACTCCATAGATGGCGCGGCCAAGGCGGTCTCCACCATCATCGGCGCCAGGATCATCCCCACCACCCTGGAGTTCATGGATTACGCCACCCTCCAGTGCGTCAACCGGCGCTTCAGCCTGGGGATTCCTCCCGAAGGACGGGCGGTCCTGATCATCGAGGTGGACGGCGACCGGGAGCTGATCGAGAAACAGGCGGCCCGGATTCAGAAGTTGATCGCACCATTGGGGCTGGTCCAATGCACGGTGGCCAAGGATGCCGCCGAGTCCGAGGCGCTCTGGAGGGTCCGGCGGCTGGTCTCGCCCTCCCTTCGCGATGTGAACCCGACCAAGTACAACGAGGATATCGTCGTCCCTCGGAGCAAGGTTCCTGATGTCATCCGGAAGATCGAGCAGATCCAGAAGAAGTACGACATCCCCATTGTCAACTTCGGCCATGCCGGGGACGGGAACATCCACGTCAATGTGCTCATCGACAAGGAGATTCCGGGGATGGATGAGAAGGCCCATGAGGCGATCCGGGAGGTCTTCCAGGCGGCCCTTGACTTAAACGGCACCATGTCCGGCGAGCACGGGGTCGGCCTATCCAAGCAGCCGTACATCCCCATGGAGCTGTCGCCGGTGCAGATCGCCACCATGAAGTCGATCAAGCAGGCCCTGGATCCCAGGAACATCCTGAACCCGGGGAAGATGTTCCCTTGAAGGCAGGTTGAGGTAGAGGTTAAGGTTGAGGTTGAGGTAGAGGTTGACTATGTTCAAAGCCATCCGGGCCCGGATTCAGCAGGGACATCGGACCATCGGCTACCCCAAGGAGCCGCCGGTGATGCCGGAACTGTTCCGGGGGTATCCAAGACTGTCGCCAGAGTTCTGCCCTCCCGACTGCAACCGCTGCGCGGAACTCTGCCCGGTGGAGGCGATCTCCCGTATGGACGGAGAGCTCTCACTGGAGATGGGGAGATGCCTCTTCTGCCCCGAATGTGCCGAGGCGTGCCCTCACGGGGGGGTAGCCTTCACCACCGACCCCCGGCTGGCGGTCCGCCGGCGGGAAGAGCTGCTGGTTACGGCCGGGACCGAGCAGCGGCTGGCCACGGCTCTGGGGAACGACCTGCTCCGGCTCTTCGGCCGCTCCTTCAAACTGCGGGAGGTGAGCGCCGGCGGTTGCAACGCCTGCGAGGCGGACACCAACGTCCTCTCCACCGTCGGCTTCGATCTGGGGCGGTTCGGCATCCAGTTCGTCGCCTCCCCCCGCCATGCTGACGGCCTCTTCGTCACCGGACCGGTCACGGAGAATATGCGGGAGGCGCTCCTCAAGACCTACGCGGCGATCCCCGCGCCGAAGATCGTCATCGCCGCCGGGGCCTGCGCCATCGGCGGCGGCCCCTTCCGCGACAGCCCTGAGGTCCATAACGGCGTGGACGGACTGTTGCCGGTTGACCTCTATATCCCCGGCTGCCCCCCCCACCCCATCACCATCCTCGACGGCCTGCTCCGGCTTTTGGGGCGGATGCCGGAGTGAACCGGGATCACCCTCCCCTATGGAAACCGCCCCTCACCCCAGCCCTTTTAGGCCCGCAGTCGGGTCCTCCCACTGAGGGAAGAGGGAGTATTTGACGGAGTTACGGGGAGTAGTGAAGAGATAATACAGCCCTGTAAGATAAGGCAACTTAGCACGTCCCCTCTCCCCGTTTGTGGGAGAGGGACAGGGTGAGGGGATACAGCAGCGGAGTCGAAGGGGACAGAGTGAGGGGATACGAGATGGATAGTGAAAAACCTCCCGGTGTCACCGGAGTCATCCTCGTGGGGGGGAAGAGCCGCCGGATGGGGCAGGACAAGTCCCTCCTGGAGATCAACGGACGCCCCCTCTTCCTGATCACCCTGGCCGCCTGCCGCGAGGCCCTGGACACCGTCATCCTCGTGGGCGACCGGCCCCAGCGGTTTGACGGCCATGATCTTACCATCTATCCCGACATCTACCCCGGCAGCGCCCTGGGGGGGCTCTACACCGGGTTGATCAGGGCCGGGAGCTCCCACATCTTCGCCACCTCCTGCGACCTCCCCTTCCCCAGCGCCCCACTCATCCGTCACCTCTCGGCCCTGGCTCCGGGCAACGACGTGGTGGTGGTAAGACACGGAGCAGGGCTGGAACCGCTCTTCGCCCTTTATTCCCAAGGATGCGTCGAACCGATCCGGCGCCAGATCGAGTCGGGAAATTACTGCATCTACGACTTCTACGACAAGGTCGCGACCCGGATCGTGACCGGAGCCGAGATCGCGCAGCTGGGCGACCCCAAGCGGCTCTTTCTCAACCTCAACACGCCGCAGGAGTACCGGCACACCATCCAGGAGGAGCAGCCATGTCCGTGACCGTCGTCTCCTTCGTCGCCAAATCCGGAACCGGCAAGACCACTCTCCTGGAGAAGGTCATCGCCGAACTAAAAAAACGGGGCTACAAGGTCGGGGCCATCAAGCACGACGCCCACAAGTTCGACATCGACCACCCGGGCAAGGACAGCCACCGGCTCACCGCTGCCGGCGCCGACACCATGCTCATCTCCTCCCCGGAGAAGCTGGCCCTGGTCAAGAGACATACAGTCTCCCCCCCCCTGGAAGAGCTTCTGACCACCTACTTCTCCGACATGGATATCGTTGTCACCGAAGGGTTCAAGAAGAGCCCTCTCCCCAAGATCGAGATTCACCGGAAGGAGCGGAGCCCAACCCTCCTCTGCCGGGGCGAAGAGCACGACCCGACCCTGATCGCCGTGGCCAGTGACGAACCGCTGGAGTTGGACGTGCCGCTGCTGGATCTCAACGACGCGGTTCAGGTGACCGACTTCGTGGAAAAGACGTTTCTCGACGGGAGGGATCTCCTGCGCGAAGATCAAGAACGCAGACAGGTGTGGCAAGATTGCACCACCGGCGAGAAAAACCCGATAGTATGGATAAACCCAGCGCCCCCGGAGAAGAGCCTTTAACTTTCATGAGGTACGCCATGCGCAAGAAACTCCCCATCGGTATTCAGACCTTCCGGGAGATCCGCGAAGAAGAGTATTACTACGTCGACAAGAGCTCCTTCGCCCGGCAACTGATCGACCAGGGGAAATACTACTTCCTCTCACGCCCCCGGCGTTTCGGTAAGAGTCTGTTTCTGGACACCGTGAAGGAACTGTTCGAAGGAAACGAGCCGCTGTTTCGGGGACTGTTTATTCATGATCAATGGAACTGGTCGGTGTCCCATCCGGTTATCAGGATCAGCTTCGGCGAGGGAGTAGTAAAAAGCGGCGGCGAGTTGAAAGAGAGGATTTCCGAGCTGTTGCTCCATCATCAGCGGCAACTGGGCGTTACCTGTGAAGCCGCCAGTAACGCCGGCTGTTTTTTGGAACTGATCCGAAAGACCCACCAGAAGTTCGGCCAACGGGTGGTCATCCTGGTGGACGAATACGACAAGCCGATCCTGGATAACATCGAATCACCCGAAATCGCTCTTGAGATCCGTGAAAAGCTGAAGGATATCTACTCCGTCATCAAAGGAGCTGACGCCCATGTCAAATTCGCCTTCCTCACCGGAGTCAGCAAGTTCTCCAAGGTGAGCCTCTTCTCCGGGTTGAACAACCTCAAGGATATTACCCTTGACCAACGATACAGCGCCATCTGCGGCTACACCGACAGCGACCTGGACAACGTGTTTGCCCCGGAACTGGAAGGGCTGGACCGGAGCGAGATCCGACAATGGTACAACGGTTACAACTGGCTGGGAGACGCCGTCTACAACCCCTTTGACCTGCTGCTGCTGTTTGATCAGCGCCAGTTCCGCCCCTGGTGGTTCGAGACCGGAACCCCCACATTTCTCATCAAACTCCTTTCCCAACGACAGCAGTTCACCCCCGACCTTGCCAAGATCATGGCCCCCGAATCGCTCCTCTCCACCTTTGACGTGGGGAACATCCCCGTGGAGGCGCTGCTGTTTCAGACCGGCTATCTCACCATCGACTTTGCCCGATTTCTCCCCGGTCGACTGGAACTGACCCTGCGCTACCCCAACAAGGAGGTTCAATCCAGCCTGAACGATTCCCTGCTGCAGGTATTATCCCAGGACCCCATGGTTCCCGCCGTGAACGTAAGTCGGCTCTACGACATCCTCATGGCCGATGATCTTTTTGCCCTACGGGAACTGTTCCACTCCTTCTTCGCCTCTATCCCCCACGACTGGTACCGAAAGAACCAGCTTGCCGGCTACGAAGGGTATTACGCCAGCATCTTCTACAGCTACTTTGCCGCCCTCGGACTTGAAATAACCGTAGAGGACACCACCAACAGGGGGCGGATTGACATGACGGTCCGCTTCAACCGGCGGATTTACCTGTTCGAATTCAAAGTGGTGGAGATGGTTCCGGAAGGGAAGGCTCTGGCGCAGTTGAAGAGCAGGGGGTATGCGGAGAAATACCGGCAATACGGTGAACCGATTACTCTTGTCGGAGTGGAATTCAGCCGTGAGAGCAGAAACATCGTGGGGTTTGAAGTAGAGGCGGCTTAAACTTAATCGGCACGAAAATCCCCGGTTGAGATTTCCATAGAATGTCGTCCGTTAGGATGTTGGGAAGGATAGTATGAAACTTCGGTCGTTTCGGGCAATATTGAAGATGTTGGTGGGCATAACCGTTGCGGCCGCTCTGCAGGCGCCGGCAAACCTCTCCGCCACGACGGAGCCTTCCCAGGCGGCGGTACAGGGGCAGACATCCTCAACCAAGGTGAAACCACTGGCGATCCCTCTGGCGGACGTGGCGACACAGGCCGCGGCGGCAGCAGATAAGCTCGACACCCTCAGCACCCTGGGGGACAAAGATCCGGATGTCCAGACGGTCACACGGCAACTTCCGCAATTCACTACCCTCATCGACCGGGAAAAACCGGAGGCGCTGAAAAAGCTCCGGGAGATTCCCACCCTGGGAACACTCCAGGAACTTGGGCTGATCTGGTGGAAACGACAGCAGCAGCTTACCCTGTGGCTCTCCGTGCTGGCTGGTCGTGCGGACCGGCTCCAGAGAGCGCTGGACCAGATCGAAACTCAGCGGAAGAGCTGGCTCCTCACCCGCCTCGGTGACCAGGCGACCCAGACCCTGCCGGAGGTTACCCGGCAGGCCGACGGGGTGCTGACAGAGTTGCACTCTACGAAAACAACCCTGGAGCAGCGCAGGAGAAACGTTCTCATTATCCAGGATGCCGTAGCCCGCCAACTGACCCGCTGCAATACCGTGCTCTCCTCTCTGGACAAGGCCCAGGAGGAGGCGATGAAGACCCTTCTGACACAGGTCGCTCCACCGCTCTGGAGTTCAGAACTCCGCACTCAGGCAAAGTCTCAACTGAGATCACGTATCAGTTTCTACGTTGACGGATTCAAAAATGATCTGGTCACGTTTGCGGGGGCGCCGCCCCGAGCATTCATGTACCAGTGCGGGCTGTTCCTGACTCTTGCCGTGCTGTTCGCGTATATGCGGCGCCGGGTCCGGGAGCTGGCGGGGTCGGGACCAATTCCCCCTGTCTTGGGTTTTGTGGAGTTTCCGCTCTCCGCCGCCCTGGCCGGGGCGCTCAATTTCGGCACTTCGCCGCCGTTACTTTACCCATGGTCGATCTGGATGTTGATGCAAGTACTGGCGGCCTTCCCGATGATCCGGATGGCCCGCCCCTTCCTGAGACAGCGGCTAGTCACCTCGCTGTACGCCTTGGCTCTGCTCTTTCTCCTCAACACCATCCGCCATGGAGTTGCCGGGACGCCCCTTCTGGATCAGATCATGCTGCTCACGGAAGCGGTGCTGGGGATGGCGCTCTTCCGGAGCCTGCTGGCTGACCGCTCTCCGGCGCAAGCAGCTCCCGGTGACACGACGCAGAGAAACCGGCGCATCGAGAACATGGTGACCCGGCTCGCCCTGGCTGCTCTGGCCATCGGCATCGGGGCTGCGACCATTGGCTTCATGGGTTTGGCACATCTCTGCGTATCCGCCGTGTTCGGGGGAGTAATCTTCACCCTGACGCTCTTCACTTTTATCCGGATCATGGCAGGTATCGTCGGGTTCCTGCTGCGCAACTGGCCATGCTGCTCCCTCCTGATGGTGCGTCACCACCGGAATTTGCTGGAGCAGCGCACCGGCGCCGTACTTCTCTGGTTGGCCCTCGCTGCCGCGCTGGAGCGCATGCTCAATTATGTCGGCCTGCTCAAGCCTGCCTTCGAGACTGTCATAAAGGTCCTGAATTTACGTCTGGAGAAGGGGACCATCAGCATCTCATGTGGCGATGTCATCGCTTTTGGTCTCGCGATCTGGCTGGCATATCTGATCGCTGCGGCCATCTGTTTCGTGCTCAATGAGGATGTCTTCCCGCGGGCCAAGGTGAAGCCTGGCGTCTCCTACGCAGTTTCAAGCCTGCTCCGCTACGTGATCCTTGTTATCGGCTTATTGGTCGGCTTCGGGCTACTGGGAGTGACTCTCAACCGGCTGATCATCCTCATCAGCGCCTTAGGTGTCGGGATCGGGTTCGGTTTGCAGGGGGTGGTGAACAACTTCATCTCGGGATTGATTCTGCTCTTCGAATGCCCCATTCGCGTGGGAGATACGGTGGAGTTCCGCACCACCACCGGCGAGGTGCGCCGGATCGGCATCCGCTCCAGCAAAGTGCATACCCTGCAAGGGGCCGAAATCATAGTTCCCAATTCTCAACTGGTCTCGGAAAGTGTGATCAATTGGACGTTAAGCGACAAGTTGCGGCGCATTGACCTGCCACTGGGGGTTAACTTGGGGGCTGACCCGCGGCAGGTGATCACCCTGCTGCAAGAGGTGGCGCAGAAGAATCCGCGGATCTTAGCGTCCCCGGCCTGCGTCTGTTATTTGACGGGATTCGGCGATTACGCCATTAATTTCGAATTGTGGGCATGGACGGACCAGTTCAACGACTGGTACCAGATCAGGAGCGATCTGGCGGTGGCGGCCCACGCTGCATTAAAGGAGGCGGGGCTGGCATTCACCGCCCCGTCGCGCTAGGTGGGGTATCGCACTTAGGGACACTCCCCCTATCTATCAAACCGGGGAGTGTCCCTGATTACCGAAGGGGAAGAAATAGGATAAAAGTAGGCCGGATCAAGCGAAGCGGATCCGGCGGTATGGCTTCTGGTTTCAACAAAAAAAAACGCCGGTTCCGCTCCGCTTGAACCGGCCTACGATTTTTCTCTCATGGTTCCCATGCTCCGGCGTGGGAACCAGAACGACGCCGCTCCAGCGGCGGAATACCTGGCAGCCAAACTCATCAAAATTACAAAGATCGTTCCCCCTCGTGAGACAGGAGGCCAGCCCTGAGCGGCAAGCCCAGGTGATTCGCGACAATAAATCTACCATCGATATGGTCATGGTTTTGCAGGGGCGCGGCATGACGCGCCCGCCGTTGCCGTGTCCAATGTTACCGAATCACTACAACTAAACGTCAAAATCGGGCGTGCCACGCCGCACCCCGACGATGATGTCGATACGTTTGATGATGGTGCATTTATTATTGCGAATCACCTTGCCGCGATGATGACACCCCCGCATCCCTGTGAATAAAGCTTTTAAAAACACCAAATTTAACAGGGATACAAGGGATACAGGGGATAAACCTAAGCCGGAACCAAATAGGACGCGGATAAACGCGGATTAGGGTCAAGTGTCATTATGTCAACGGAGTGTTGTCCCTCGATTAGCCTCAGAGTGAATAAAGAGGTTGATCCGCGTCCATCCGCGTTTATCCGCGTACAACGGTTTTGAATTTTCAAGTTTACTCATAAATTGTAAAGACTGATGTTGTAAGCGCCCAAGCCGGGGAGTGGCCCTGATTATCCAAGCTGATCCGGGACAAGAGTCCAGACCAACTGGGGTTCAGTACCCTGTTTTCACGGCGGGAACAGCACTGATATCAAGGTACTGGTCAGCTTCGGTCGTGTACTTCGGCCAGGTTACGCCTATGCCGCCGTTCGGGTTGCCGGTCTTGGCAAAGAGCGTCCAGAGATCCATCATCGTCTCCGCAACCTTGAGGTTCGACTCGCCGACCATGTAGGGGGAATATTTGAAGATATACGCCAGTTCGGACCCATGGGACGCGAATGGCCCCCCGTAGCTGGTACCGTAGCTGGCGTAGCCGGCAACGGACGTCGGATGGGAGTATCGGTACAGGTAGGCGTTCCGACTATTCCCGGCGACGAACTTGGCCGCGTTGGCAAAGTCGAAATCAGTCGTAATCCGTTCCATCTGGTGCTGGACTTCCTCGCTGCTGCCGGCTGGATAGCGCGCCAGCACCTGATCAGCCTCACTGCCGAATTCATCACGGAGATACTGCCGATACCACGTAACATCCCTATGCACACCCAGTGCGAGCGCTATTCCTTCGTGACTGTTACTCCCGATAATAAGGGGGATAGTAACCGGTTTTTTGCGAAGCATCTGCTCCGGCGCTTCCGGGATAATCCACCCGTCGACAATCGGTTTGAACTGCAGATCATGCATGAGCCAAAACCCGGATGGCGGACTCGGCACGGGGACAGCTTTGACAAGATCCCGGGCAGCGACCATTCTCATTTTCCGGATGGCATCCGGGCCTGAAACACCAAGAGTCCCGGCAAAATCAACCCCATACTGTTCTCCTTCATCCCGTGGCCGGAACACTTTAAGCACATGTCCGGTTGTATAGAGCGGACCACTTTGAACAATCGCCTGCCCGAAGAGACCACCACTCAAGGGGCTGACAAGGTGTGCAAGCATACCGGTCGCCCCGGCTGATTCCCCGAAAGCCGTGACCTGCGACGGGTCACCGCCGAACGCTCCGATATTGTGCTGAACCCATTTCAGAGCAGCTATCTGGTCGAGGAGACCGTAGTTGCCGGAGCTGTTGTGGAGCGATTCCCGTGTCAAATCCGGGTGCGCCATGAAACCGAGCGCCCCCAGTCGATAGTTAAGCGTGACAACAACAACGTTTTTCCGGGCAAGGGACGTTCCTTCATACAGCACATCAGAACCTGCCCCCGTCTTAAACGCCCCCCCGTGAATGAAGACCATGACGGGCAGCTTTTCGCCGCCTCTCTCTGCCGGCGTCCAGACATTCAAAAACAGACAATCCTCGTCCATGGTTGACAAGGGGGCGCCTGCCGCTTCAGGCTGAGGACAGATCGGGGAAAAACCGGTTGCTTCCCGAATACCGTCCCATGGCTGCACGTCTGCAGGCGCTTTCCAACGAAGATCAGCCATTGGGGCAGCGGCGTAGCGTATGCCACGGTAAATCGAGACCCCGTTTTCGTTGTTCCCGGAAACAAGACCGGCGTCAGTCCTCACGACGCCCAATCCTGATCTGCCGTTACTGCTGCACCCGGTAACGACAGCAAGAGCGGCAATCATCACGAACACCTTCATCAACCGGTTGGATGATTTCTTATTTTTCTGAACGTTCCTCATAACAAGAATCCTTTCTTTCTTCGGAAGTTGGCTCACCTGGTCATTTATTTTGAGCCGGTAAAAAGAACCGCCTCGGTGCGCGCCGGATTCGGCGTTGCCGCAAGCAATTTAACAGGGATACAAGGGATACAGGGGATAAACCCAAGCCGGAACCAAATAGGACGCGGATTAACGCGGATTAGGGTCAAGTGTCATTATGTCAACGGAGTGTCGGTCGTTGTCCCTCGATTGGCCTCAAAGTGAATAACGAGGTTGATCCGCGTCCATCCGCGTTAATCCGCGTACAACGGTTTTGAATTTTCAAGTTTGCTCATAAATTGTAAAGACTGATGTTGTAAGCGCCTAAGCCGGGGAGTGTCCCTGATTATCCAAACTGATCCGGGACAAGAGTCCAGACCAACTGGTGCGTCACCGCAACGGCGCCAACTGCCTGTCGCGGACTATTTTCATGCACATCGGGATGATATCCATGTGTCTCTGGGTCGCATCCAGCTGCGACAGCAACGAGGTGAATTCCGGCTCCTGTTCCACATCCACCAGGGAAACCGACCCCCCAAGGGACTCGATGCTCTGCTTCGACGTGAGGGCGTTCTTGAACGGCACAGTCTGGTCAAGTGAACTGCCGCAGAGCAGCATGGGGGCTTGGGGTTTCCAATTGAGGAGCGTGTTGATTTTCAGTGCCTGCCGTATACCGCTGCTCTCCGCCTTCATATCGGTTATGAGCTTTGACGTGACTATGTCGCCGAGTTGCAACGGAACCATCCCTTTCTTGAACAGGTCAACCAGCGACACCGTACCGGGGAGCAGAGATTCAATATCGGCCGCATAAGGTTCCTTGAAGTAGTCGGTGGGTGTTACGTATATATTTCCATAGATTTTCTGAAATGCCGTGGCGGCGTACGGAAAGAGCATGCTGGAGAACTGACTCCCCTTGGGCATCTGCGTCTCTACGACAGTTACGAAGGTGCCATCCAGATCGTATGACCCGGACATCGCCCCGGAAGCAGTTACCTTCAGGCCGAGGGATGGGTCTGCTTCCAGGACGCGATGCGTCGCCATGGTGGCATGCCCCCCTTGGGAATAACCGGAGACGAAAAGCTTGCCCGACAGGGAAGTTCCCAATTCCGACAGCTTCTTTGTCGCCGCGCGCACCGCATCAATGGATGCCGATGCCTCCGTCTCTGCGTGCATATATGGATGGTACGGTAAATTCGATTCGGCCAAGCCAAGGTAATCGGTGGCGACTACCACGTACTGCTGTGATGCGTAGAACGAGGTGAGCATGATGGTATCGCTGTTTGTCGTGTCGGCCATCGATTCCGCCCTGGTGACGTGTGTACCGTGGTTGTATGTAAGGAGGGGAAACGGGCCGGGACAGGTCGCGCTCTCCACCGGAACCAGCAGTACGGCCGATGCCGTAGCACCCGGCGTGCCGCCGGGCTTTATTGTGGCATAAACCAGCTTATGGACGGTCACGTCACACTTCGCGTCGCCGCCGAGTCGCCTGATGGTGCCTGACGCCAAATGCTTAAACGTTGCGTCTGACTGTCTGTTGATAGTCTCTCTGGCCAGCGATGCAACGGTACCGCTGGAGAGGACTTCGCCGCGTTGCAGTAGATTTTTGCTACCGCCACAGGCTGTAAGCATGAGAGCAACGGTCAGCAGCAGTAAGGGACGGGTTGAAACTGTCATTGGATTTATCTCCTTGCAGAGAGTGTTTGGGTTCGGACCAAGAGACTACTTCTTTCTGGTTCCGTAATCTCCGCTTACGATTTTGGTCAAGTATCCATTGGTAAACGTCAGATAGTAAATGAATGTATTAGGTCCGCCATCATAGGTCCATACTTGCACCTCTACAGCACCACTACCAAATATGCCCGCTGTTTCAGACCGCTTGTCGGTATAGGTGGGGGTATCACACTTTGTGCGAACTTCGGCTATCTCAGAGCCCTCAGATATAATGTTTCCATTTGGGCATCTGAAATTTTCGCCGAACGATGAGCCTGCTGACACGTGCATCAATGCAGCGACAGATAAGGCAGTGACGTATTTCCTGAAACTCATATAAATTCCTCCATTCCAAAAGATTCAACACCTCTGCGTAGGGTGTCTCAACGAGTGGCTATTCTCCTGGCATTTTTGCAGATCGGCCCACTTTCCTGTAACACATTCCGCCAAGCCCCCCCTTAGCTCTCTTCTCCGAAGAACAAAGACCTCCGAAGTTTGGATAGACTTGGAGGCCTTTGCTCATACGATTATAAATTCAGGCGGTCATGTTCCGAACCATTAAATCAAAACATGACAAGCTACGGCACTCTCAAAATATTTGAATATGTGGTACGAGCGTTGGCACATAGATTTGCAATAACTTCATAAAGGCTCAATCATAAGCGCGCACAAGAACCCATCCAATACATCATATAATTCAATTAAGTGTTGCAAAACTATCGGTATTGAGTAGTGCGGGATCAGTAAAGAGTAATTGAATATCAAATTTCATGTCCGTGCAGTCACTGCTGTTGCGGCAGGGGTACTATCATTACCTGAGCAACCAAACAAAAATGCAGAAATTATGATGCACAGACCAGCCCTGCTGAAATTATACATTCTCATCTTTAACTCCTTTTTAGCACACTCTTTCTACTCATGTGTGTGCCACTGTTGTGTAGCAATCAAGGTACAGCTACACGCACATTGTCCTTAGCTGGATTGACCATTGCCAAATATAAGCAGACTTCTACAGATTACTATTTATCATACTCACTACATAAAATTATCACCCCCATATCGTTCATAATACTTGCACTTACAACCATTCCACTAAAACAATGTACGGTTAAAGGACACCCTCCAATGCTTTCATAGTTGAGTGTTACGCTCCCCTCCCAACCGCAACCCTGACAGCTCAACACGGTCATCCCCAGACCGTCAACGTCAAGGCCGACCGCCCTCTGTCTCAAGCCAAATTGAAACGCAGTTTCCCGCATTATAAAAAAACACCATTTCTAAAAACAATATTTTCTATAATTTATTCTTCAGGATCTAGTTATCACGGTCAGTTAAGAGCTATCCGCGATATCAGGAGGGTTGCCAAAACAATAAGTCGGGTGATCAAAACAATCACCCATGTTCAGCTTGCCACCTCATGCTTGCCGTACTTGCTCAGCTTTCGCCTGAAACGCTGATACTCCATCCCCAGCAACTCCGCCGCCTGCATCTTGCGTCCGCCGGTGCGCAAGAGAGCTTCGCCGATGGCCCACTGCTCCACCTCTTCCAGACGCAGCGAGGGTGGGAGCGAGCGTTTTGCTTCAGCGACCACCGGCGCCGGCAACAGCGACTCCAGCAGATCACGGCCAATCTGGCCGACATGATAAATGGCGGCGCGACGCATGACATTTTTCAGTTGTCGGATATTGCCGGGCCACGAATACCCGACGGCAACGGCAACGGCATCATCGGTTAGTCTTGATTCGGCCCGTTGAAGATCATCAGCCGCCTCATGCAGAAAATGAGCGGCCAGCCGGGGAATCTCCTTGGGGAGGTCATGCAACGACGGCAGGGCTATGACCTGTTCCGTGAGCTGATAATAAAGCGCCTCGCTCAGTCTCCCTTCCCGGTGCGCCGTGGCGGCGTCCCCACGAACCGTCGCCATGAGTCGCACCTCAAGCGGTTGAGCAGCACTCTCCCCTTTCCGAAATAAACGGCGCTCATGGATCATACCGGCTACCTTATCCTGCAGCCCCAGCGGCGCATCTTCCACCTGCCTGAGCAGAATCGTCCCTCCGGCGGCCACGGAGAGCTTGCCCGGTTCCTTCCCCCGCCTGCCGAACAGCTCCGCTTCCAACTGCTGGACGGAGTGCCCCGCGCAGTTGACGATGCTGAACGGACTCCGCCCACGCCCGCGATTGCCATGTATCAGCCCGGCAAGATACGTTTTGCCCGTTCCGGCTTCGCCCTGGATGACGAGATTGCAGCTGTTCTCCGCCGCCAGGACCGCCTGATCCACCACCGTACGCAGTGGTGAACTCCGCCCCAGCTTTTGCCGGAGGTCATCCCGATGCCGGTCAAGAGGGGATTCCATCCGGCTCAACGGGATGACTGACAGGGTGCCAAGCATCTGCCCTGCAAACATTCCCCCTCCCCGCTCAACTGTTGTTTGCAGCATGACGTCCTCCGGATCCGACTACTCACTACCATCAGTGCGTTGCGTCACAGCTTAGCGCCGACAAAAAGAATCGCCGCGGTGCGCGCCGCATTCGGCGCCGCCGCAAACAATTTCTGCGATGCCGATTCGAAAATTCCTATTCCCGTGAACGTCTGTAGCGCGGAAACACAGGGTGAGGGACCGAAGGTCAGGACAACGTCATAGGCATTCCCCTGCTTTTTCGGAAGAACGACTCCGGTTACCTGGCACCCTCCGGCGCTCACCCCTTGAAGAACGCCGCCGGGAGAGATGGATATATTGACCGTATCTGCACCGTCCGCCGTCCGGAGTTCTCCCGAGTAGCCCCCGGCAACGGCGGCTGCCGTCGGCGTAAGCTCGTACAGCGATGAATACGCAGTCGAAAACGTGGCGTCCCCCGGAGAACCTCCGTAAGTTGCCGTGCCGTTCAATGTCTGTTTCGATACATAGCTCCCCTTGACCCCCACAGCAGAAACGCCTCTTCCGTCGCTGAAATTAAAATCCTTGGCATTGGACGATGTCACCGTTCCGAACCCCGCGGTTGACTCTCCCTGAATGAATCCGGCAATGGCCGGAGAAGCAACCGCCGTGTAAAAAAGATAGAACGAGCCATCATTGAAGAAGATCCCCTTGGCATATCTGTTGCTGTCGGTTGTCCCGTTCCACATCCCTTCAGCTGCGCTGGAGACGACCGACTGCGTGTCGCCACCTCCACAACCGGCTGTCCCCAGAACTGCGACCATGAAGAACCCCGCCACTGCAGCTGCCTTGATATTTCTCATTTTCATGTTGGTACCTCCTCCGGCAATCGACCCGGGAAATCATCCCGCCACAAGATGGGCCATACTCTTGCGGCGCAGAGCCCTGCATCAATTCGAGGCAGACAAATGAATGGCTTACCCTGTCTCGATATGGACAGTTACCCCAATAACTCCTTACTTCTGAGGGTATGTTAGCAGAAACCATGCCAAAAACATGATCTGTTGTTTTTCAGATAGTTATAATAATCGGGAGGAAGAATGTCTAAGAAAATTGTCCGCTCAGGGACAGGCTGTCCCGTAATGGACAACCGCAAGGAAAAGCGAGAAGGGGGGATAAACGGGGGCACTGACCAGGTTAACCGCGTGGGATGCAATCGTTTTTCAAGCCCGCACAAATCCTCCCTCTCCCCTCAGTGGGAGAGGGTCGGACTGAGGGGTGGTTTCGGTTCGCATGGGCCAATTGGTCACACGGTAGGCCGGATCAAGCAAAGCGGATCCGGCGGGGTGGCTTCCGATTTCTACGGCAAAATCGCCGGTTCCGCTCCGCTTGAACCGGCCCACGACTCCAACCAAATGCAACCGTGTTGGTTCCACTTCGTCATCCTATCAAGTTGAAATGAGAAGGGCACCCACCAGCAACCGGCTGCTCCTTATTTCGTTTGCCATCCCTCTCTCTCATTTGCTATAAACGATTGTCCCATACCACGTAAGAACCAGGAGGAACTCCCCATGTTCGGATTCAGTACCCCCGCCATGATTCTTATCGGCGTCATCGCCCTCGTCGTCTTCGGTCCGGGCAAGCTGCCGGAACTCGGCACCGCCATGGGCAAGGCCATCAACGGCTTCCGCAAAGGGGCGGATCAGGCGCCGGAGATTGCCGCCAAGGATAAGGAAGAGCCGAAGAAAGAAGTATAGGGCTCATGGTCAGCATCGCCCGAGCTCGGGAAAACCCTCAACAGCCGGGGCTCCAGCCGGGGCCCCTTTCTCTCCCCATGAACCTCACTGACCTCCACGGCAGGGTCGTCTCCTACCTGCGCCTCTCGGTCACCGACTGCTGTAACCTCCGTTGCGGCTACTGCATGCCGCCCGGGGGGATCACCAGGAGCGAACAGTCCCAGCTCCTCAGCTTCGAAGAGCTGGAACGGATCGCCTCCATCGCCGTCTCCCTGGGAATCGAAAAGATCCGGATCACCGGCGGCGAACCGCTGATCCGGAGAGGTGTCATCCCGTTCCTGGGCCGCCTCTCTCTCCTCCCCGGCCTCAACTTCCTGGTCCTCACCACCAACGGTATCCTCCTGGCAGAGCTGGCCACCGACCTGAAGGGCGCCGGAGTGGAGCGGCTCAACGTGAGCCTCGACTCCCTCAAGCCCGAGACCTTTTCCGCCATCACCCGGGGGGGCGAGCTGGCAGCGGTCCTGCGGGGACTCGACGCCGCCGTGAAAGCCGGCCTCCCCCATCCCAAGCTCAACATGGTAGTCATGAAGGGGGTGAACGATCACGAAGTCGTCGATTTCGCACTCCTGGCCCGGGAACGAGGGTGTACGGTCCGCTTCATCGAATACATGCCCGCCGGCCGAGTCGAGGGGTGGCAGTCACAGTTTCTGCCGGCTGAAGAGATTTTGCGGCGGATCGCGGATCGCTTCGAACTGCGCCCGGTCAGCGACGGCCCCACGGCCGGCCCCTCCAGAAGCTTTCGGTTCGCCGACGCCCCCGGCGGGATCGGAATCATCTCCGCCGTATCCGGCCACTTCTGCGCCGGCTGCAATCGGATCAGGGTCACGGCCCAAGGGTTGGCCCGGAGTTGCCTCTTTGCCGACGATCAGCTGGATCTGAAACCGCTCCTGCGGGGCACGAGTCAGGAAGAGCTGGCCGAGGCGCTGCGGCGATTCGTCATGGCCAAGCCGGGGGCGCACCGGATGACCCCCCATGAGAGTCATCACACCCCCTTCACCATGTCGGGGATCGGAGGATAGCATATGTCGGCCCAAGTCGTTGCCGTCTGCATCAGCGAGAAGAAGGGAGAACGGAAACGACCGGTGGCGTCGGTGGAACTGCGCCAGGCCCACGGCATCGTCGGGGACGCTCATGCGGGGGAGTGGCACCGGCAGATAAGCCTGCTGGCCCATGAGAGTATCGAGAAGATGCAGCGAATGGGGCTGGACGTGGATTCAGGAGATTTCGCGGAGAACATCACCACCAGCGGCATGGAGCTCTTCACCCTGGCGGTGGGGACGCGGTTGACCGTGGGGGAGACGCTCCTGGAGGTGACCCAGATCGGCAAGGAGTGCCACACCCGCTGCGCCATCTTCCACCAGGCCGGCGACTGCGTCATGCCCAAGGAGGGAATCTTCACCCGGGTGCTCACGGGAGGGACGATCAGACCGGGGGACCGGGTAAACCTCTGCAGGTGAGCTCATTACGGTTGAAGGCGACAAGAATTTACCACAACGCCATTGCCGGTCGTAGTTAAGAAAGATGTCCCATGATCAGATCCTGCTGTCCGGGATTGCAGGGGCCTGGGTGGAGTGACCTTAGGCAAGGGATGTGGTGAGAACAATCGCTCGATAACCCCATCCCCCTCCTGACCTCCCCCTTGAAGGGGGAGGAACGTTGCAAGCTGACCTTTCCCTTGAAGGGGGAGGAACGTTGCAAGCTGACCTTTCCCTTGAAGGGGAGAAATTTTGTGGGCTAGCGGTCACTCCCCCTCGGCCACTTCTCGCGAAGGGGAGGGTTTTTCAAACTCCTCCCCCTTCAAGGGGGAGGCTGGGAGGGGGATGGGGTTGTCTTATGCGTGGTCAGACGAACAAAAACATACTCTCAAGCAATCTGCAACGAACATTACGAAACAATATGACCGATGCTGAACGCGCAATGTGGAGATGTCTTCGTGGCCGACAGGTATCAGGCTTAAAGTTTCGCCGTCAGCACCCGTTCGGTGACTATATCCTCGATTTTGCTTGTTTGGAAATAATGCATTGTCATTGAAATAGATGGCAGACAGCATCAGGAGCTTGTCGAGCATGACGCCATTCGGACCCGGAAACTATTGGAAGCAGGTTTTCATGTTTCGAGATTTTGGAATAATGAAGTGCTTCAAGAACGTGAAGCTGTTATGGAGAGAGTTTTTGCGATACTACAGGGATTAACCCCATCCCCCTCCTGACCTCCCCCTTGAAGGGGGAGGAACATTATAGGCTGACCTTTCCCTTGAAGGGGGAGGAACATTATAGGCTGACCTTTCCCTTGAAGAGGGAGGAACATTATAGGCTGACCTTTCCCTTGAAGAGGGAGGAACGTTGTAGACTAACCTTTCCCTTGAAGAGAGAGGAACGTTGAAAAGCTGACGTCCCTTTCAATGGGAGAGATTTTGTGGGCTAGACATTATGTCTAGAACCTAGAAACCAGAACCTAGAACAAAATAAGCGATTGCACATAGAGGTGAATATGCTGGCTCCCAATATAGTTGCAGAGTTGAAGAGACTCCTCGGCCCGGCAAATGTGGCCACCGACCTGCAGGATCTCATCTGCTACGGCTACGATGCCACCCAGATGGAGTTCCTTCCCGACGCCGTGGTCCATCCGGCAGGCCCCGAAGAGGTCTCCCT
>CAIOGM010000045.1 GCA_903857795.1 uncultured Geobacter sp. | reverse complement strand
GGTGCATGTCTCCCACGGCCCGGTTGGGTGCGGCTGGTACTCCTGGGGGACCCGGCGCAACCTGATGAGCGGCATCAACGGGGTCACCCAGTTCGGCATGCAGTTCACCTCGGACTTCCAGGAAAAGGATATCGTCTACGGTGGCGACAAGAAGCTGAAGACGCTTCTCGCCGAAGCCCACGAGCTCTTCCCCCTGGCCAAAGGGATCTCGGTCCTCTCCGAATGCCCGGTCGGGCTCATCGGCGACGACATCAACTCCGTGGCCAAGCAGGCGACCAAGGACCTGGATCTGCCGATCATCCCCTGCAACTGCGAAGGATTCCGCGGGGTCTCCCAGTCGCTGGGGCATCATATCTCCAACGACACCATCCGCGACTACATCATCGGCACCCGGGAGTTCGCCGAACCGGAGAGCCCCTACGACATCTCCCTCATCGGCGACTACAACATCGGCGGCGATGTCTGGAGCGCCAAGTCTCTCCTGGAGGAGATCGGCCTCAACGTCAAGTCGGTCTGGACCGGTGACGGCGAGCTGGAGAAGATAGCGGCGACCCACACGGTCAAGCTGAACCTGATCCACTGCTACCGCTCCATGAACTATATGTGCAAGGTGATGGAAGAGAAGTACGGCATCCCCTGGCTGGAGTTCAACTTCTTCGGCCCCACCAAGATCAGGGAGAGCCTCCGGCAGATCGCCGAGCGGTTCGATGACACCATCAAGGAGAATGTGGAGCGGGTCATCGCCAAGTACGACCCGATCATGCAGGCCATCGTGGACGAATACAAGCCGCGCCTGGACGGGAAGAAGGTGATGCTTCTGGTTGGTGGACTCCGCCCCCGGCACACCATCGGCGCCTATGAAGATCTGGGAATGGTCTGTGTCGGCTCCGGTTATGAATTCGCCCACGGCGATGACTACGAGCGGACCCAGCCGGAGATGCCCGAGGCCACGGTGGTCTATGACGATCCGTCCGAATACGAGTTCGAACAGTTCGTCCACGCCATGAAGCCCGACCTCATCGGCAGCGGGATCAAGGAGAAGTACGTCTTCCAGAAGATGGGGATACCGTTTCGGCAGATGCACAGCTGGGACTACTCCGGCCCCTATCACGGTTACCAGGGATTTTCGATCTTTGCCCGTGATATAGACATGGCGGTGAACAGCCCCACCTGGAAGCTGGTCAAGTCGCCGTTCTGAAATTGTGAGGTGTGAATCGTGAACTGTGAAGCGTGAGGAGTGAGGGGTTAGATAGACAGAGTTCCCTCCTCCTTACGCCTCACTCCTCACCAGCATTTCCGGCCGTGCAACGGATTGGTTGCCGGCTGAAAGGAGTCTATCATGAGCGCTGAAGCTGCCGTCAAATACGTTACCGAGACCCCCATCGAAGAGGTGGAGCGGGTTGCGGCCTGGATCAATAGCGAGGAGTACAAGGAGAAGAACTTCGCCCGACAGGCCCTGGTCATCAACCCGGCCCACGCCTGTCAGCCCCTGGGCGCCCAGCTGGTGGCCCATGCCTTCGAGGGGACTCTCCCCTTTGTCCACGGTTCCCAGGGGTGCGCCTCCTACTACCGCTCAACCCTCAACCGCCACTTCCGGGAGCCGGCCCCGGCGGTCTCCGACTCCATGACCGAAGACGGCGCGGTCTTCGGCGGTCAGAGCAACCTGCATGAAGGGCTGGAGAACGCCTACGCCCTCTACAAGCCGAAGATGATCGCGGTCTTCACCTCCTGTATGCCCGAGGTCATCGGCGACGACCTGACCGCGTTCATCAAGAACGCCAAGAAGAAGGCGGTGGTACCGGAAGAGCTGCCGATCCCCTACGCCAATACTCCGAGCTTCAACGGCTCGCATATCCACGGCTACGACGCCATGCTCCTCTCCATCCTCCAGCTCCTCACCGAGGGGAAGCAGGTGGAGGGGCGCTGCACCGGCAAGCTGAACCTGATCGCCGGCTGCGACTTCAATACCGGCAATTACCGGGAGTATACGCGGATCCTGAAGGAGTTCGGCATCCCCGCGACCTTCCTGGCCGACATCTCCGAGGTCTTCGATTCGCCCCTGGACGGCACCTATAAGGTCTATCCCGGCGGCACCAAACTGGACGATGCGGCAGACTCCATCAACGGCAAGGTGACTCTTACCCTCGGCCCCTATGCCACCGCCAAGAGCTTCGCCTGGATCAAGGACAACTACAGCGGCAAGCATGTCTCCCTGCCGATCCCCATGGGGATCGCCAAGACCGACGCCCTCATCATGCGGCTTTCGGAGCTGTTCAACAAGCCGGTTCCGGCGTCACTGAAGGCGGAGCGGGGGCGGGCGGTTGACGCCATGACCGACTCTCATCAGTACCTCCACGGGAAGAAGTTCGCTGTCTACGGCGACCCCGATTACCTCCTGGGGTACGTCTCGTTCCTGCTGGAGATGGGGGCGGTACCGCACCATATCCTCTGCAGCAAGGGGAGCAAGAAGCTGGAGAAGGAGCTTCAGGCGCTGCTGGACGCCTCACTCTACGGCAAGGGGTGCAAAATCTACATGAACAAGGATCTCTGGCATCTCCGGAGTCTGGTCATGACCGACCCTGTGGAAGCCATCATCGGCGACACCCACGGCAAGTTCGCCGCGCGGGATGCCAAGATTCCCCTGTTCCGTTTCGGGTTCCCGATCTTCGATCGGGTCAACAAGCATCGCTATCCGCTGGTCGGCTACATGGGGATCATCAATATGGTGACCGAGATCGCCAACAAGTTCATCGACATCAAGGACGAGACCTGCGAAGACCGGTTCTTCGAGATGATGCGGTAACAAAACGGCTACAGAATTCGAATATGACACGGCCCGTCGGGTAACCCCCGGCGGGCCGTGTCATATTTAACCTGAAAAATGCACTTGAACCACGGAGCAACGGAGCAATGGAGTGGAGTCGGGCTAAATAATTTATAAGTAATGATTAATTAATTGACATTGCAGTTGCGATACTATATTTTCCTTCCGCCAAGGCATACCACATGGAGGAGGTTCGGGGGATGCAGCTGACCAGTGATGATGGTTCCAGGGTACGGTCACAGAATGCGGCATCCTGGCGGAAAGGTGACATGATGACCCGCACCGACAGAGCGGAGAGAGCTGTTCCGGCGGAAGACCAGCGCCTCCGCTTCCTGATGATGACGATGAACGAAGGGGCCGCCACCCTGGCCGCCGACGGTGGGATCCTCTACGGCAACAGCCGCCTGGCCGCGATGCTGCAGCTCCCCCTGGAACGGCTCATCGGAACTCAATTTAGCTCCTACGTCGTCCCCTCGAACCGCACCCTGGTCATGGCCTGGCTGACCAATGGCGCAGGGCGCGAGGCCTCCCATGAGATCGCCCTGATCACCGGGGAGGGGAATGCCCTGCCGGCGCTGGCATCATGCCGGGGTTACACACTCTCCGGCTGTCTCGAACTCAGCGTGGTGGTCACCGACCTCACCGAACTCAAGCGGGTGGAGGCGGCAAACCGGGCCAAGAGCGACTTCCTGGCCGTCATGAGCCATGAGCTCCGGACCCCCATGAACGCCATTATCGGCTTGGGCAGCCTGGCCCGGCAGAGCTCCCCCTCAACCCGGCAACTGGAGTACCTGACCAGGATCACCTCCGCCGCCGAAGGGCTCCTCACCACGGTGAATGACCTCCTGGATATCTCCAAGATCGAGGCAGGGAAACTGGTGCTGGAAGAGCGGCGCTTCGAACTCCTGCCGCTCTTGAAACAGCCACTCTGCATCATGAGGGTCGGGGCCTCGGCCAAGGGGGTCCGCCTCCTCTTCACCTTCGATCCGGAGTGCCCCAAGTACCTGATGGGCGATCCCCACCGGCTGGAACAGCTCCTGCTGAACCTGCTGAGCAACGCCGTCAAGTTCACCTCCACGGGGGAGGTCGAACTGACCGTCCGCCCCCTCTCTCCGGAGCAGGGGAGGGGGACACTCGAATTTTCGGTGAGAGACACCGGCATCGGCCTGACTCCCCAGGAGAGCGCCGCTATCTTCGAGCCGTTTACCCAGGCAAACAGCTCCACCACCCGCCGTTTCGGGGGGAGCGGTCTGGGGTTGAGCATCTGCCGGCGGCTGGCGACGCTCATGGGGGGGGAGATTCGGGTGGAGAGTAGGCCGGGGCTCGGGAGCACCTTTACCTTCGCGGCCTGTTTCCTCAAGGGGAGGTCGCCCACCATTCTGCCGGAACCGACCGCGGCGCCGGCCATCGCGACTCCTCTACTGGCCGGATGCCGGATTCTGGTGGTTGAAGATCACGCCATCAACCAGCAGGTGCTGCGGGAGCTCCTGGAACAGGTAGGGGCCATCGTTACCGTCGCCGCCGACGGTCGGGAGGCGCTGACGGCCGTGGTCAGGGCCGCCGGCCGGTTCGACGCCGTGCTCATGGACCTGCAGATGCCGGAGCTGGACGGCTGCGAGGCGACCCTGCTGCTGAGGAATCAATGGCCCCAGGAGCTGCTCCCCATCATCGCCATGACGGGACACTCCCGGGGGGAAGAGCTGGAGCGGTGCCTCTGTTCCGGGATGAATGACCTGCTGGTCAAACCGGTGAAACCGGAGCGGCTCTACGGCTGCCTTCTTCGCTGGGTTCGAGCACAATAATTCCGCGTTTTTCTGATGAATGATTTGATTTTTTCGACAAATTAACTATAGTGCACGGCATGCTCAATAATGCTGACTCCACCACCAGCGGCGGCAAGGCCGTCCCCCCGGTAACCGGGACCCGGCCACGCGGCGACTCCTTCCCCATCGTCGGCATCGGCGCCTCGGCCGGCGGGCTGGAGGCGCTGGAGCAGTTTCTGGGGCAGGCGCCGCACCGGAGCGGCCTCGCCTTCGTCATCGTTCAGCACCAGGATCCGACCCACCAGGGGCTCATGCCCGAACTCCTCCAGCGGGTCACTTCCATGCCGGTGGTCCTGGTCCGGGACCGGATGGCGGTCAGACCGAACACCGTGTACGTCATCCCCTCCAACAAAGATATGTCGCTCCTCCGTGGGGTGCTCCATCTGCTGGAACCGGCGTCCCCCCGGGGGCTGCGGCTCCCCATCGATTTGTTTTTCAACTCCCTGGCCGATGACCTGCGGGAGCTGAGCATCGGTGTCATCCTCTCCGGCATGGGTTCCGATGGCGTCCGAGGAGTTCGGGCCATCAAGGAGCGGTTGGGGGTGGTGGCGGTTCAGGAGCCGACCTCGGCCAAGTTCGACAGCATGCCCAGGAGCGCCATCGATACCGGCCTGGCCGACATCGTGGCGCCGGCGGAAGAGCTCCCCGGCCGGATCATCGCCCATCTCAGCCGTCGCCCCGTTTCCCCTCGCCCCCAGGAACTTACCCCCCATGTACTGGGCGCCCTGGAAAAGATCGTCATCCTGCTCCGCTCCAGCTGCGGGCATGACTTCTCCCTCTACAAGAAGAGCACCCTCTACCGCCGGACCAAGCGGCGGATGGAGCTCCACCAGGTGGACCGGATCGCCGATTACCTCCGCTTCCTGAAGGACTCTCCCCAGGAAGCCGCGCTCCTCTTCAAGGAGCTCCTCATCGGGGTGACCGGCTTCTTCCGCGATCCCAGGGAGTGGGAGCGGCTGCTGGAAGAGGGGCTCCCGTGGCTTCTGGCCGAGCGCCCTTCGGGGGGGGTGATCCGGGGGTGGTCGGCGGGCTGCTCCACCGGGGAGGAGGCGTACTCCCTGGCCATCCTCTTCATGGAGGCGCTGGAGCGGCTGAGACCTCCCAACCGCTACACCCTGCAGCTCTTCGCCACCGACCTGGATCAGGACGCCATTACCGTCGCCCGCCAGGGGGAGTATCCGGCAACCATCGCCACGGATGTGAGCCCGTTACGTCTGGAGCGGTTTTTCATCCCTGCGGAGCACGGCTACCGGATCAGCCGCGAGATCCGGGAGATGGTCACCTTCGCCACCCAGAACCTCATCATGGACCCGCCGTTCACCCGGCTGGATCTCCTCCTCTGCCGCAACCTCCTGATCTACCTGGAGACGGAGGTGCAGTTAAAACTCCTGCCGCTCTTTCATTACAGCCTCAACCCCGACAGCATCCTCTTCCTGGGGAACGCCGAGACCGTCAGGAACTTTACCGACCTCTTTACCCCGTTTCACCCCACATCACGACTCTTCAGACGGCGTGACTCGCTCCTGGGGGGCGAGCCGCCGGCGTTTCCCGTCATCTTCGCCCCGGCACCGCCGGAAGGAGCACCGGAGGCATCGATGCCCAGAGCAGCAGTAAATCTACAGTCTGCGGCGGATCAGCTACTCCTGCGCGGCTACACTCCGCCGGCGGTGCTGGTCAACGATCAGGGGGACATCCTCTACATCAACGGCCGGACCGGAAACTTCCTGGAGCCGGCGGCGGGGAAGGCTAACTGGAACATCTTCGCCATGGCCCGGGAGGGGTTCCGCTTCGAGCTGAGCGTCGCCTTCAGGAAGGTGGTTCAGGAGCGGGGGCGCCTCACCATCACCGGCTGCAGCGCCGGCGGAGATGGCGCGGAGCGGTCGGTGAATCTCATCATCCAGGCCATCGACAAGCCGGAGCCGCTGGGGGGGATGGTGCTGATCGTCTTCCAGGAGTGGGCGCATCCGGCCCCCCCGAAGAAGGGGGGACGCATCAAGCCTGGCCCGGCCGCCTCCGCCCGGATCGGGGAGCTGGAACAGGAGCTTCGCCGCTACCGGGACGAGGTGCTGGCCACCCGCGAGGGGATGCAGAGCTCCCAGGAAGAGCTCAAATCCATGAATGAGGAGCTGCAATCGGCCAACGAGGAGCTGCAGTCCACCAATGAGGAGCTGACCACCTCCAAGGAAGAGCTTCAGTCCATGAACGAGGAGCTCCAGACGGTCAACGCCGAACAGCACTCCAAGATGGACGAGCTGGCGCGGATCGGCAATGACATGAACAACCTGTTCAACAGCACGGAGATCATCACCCTCTTCCTGGACAACAGCCTCCAGATCCGGCGGTTTACCTCCGGGGCGTACAAACTGTTCAAGCTGATCCCGGGGGATGTGGGGCGGCGGCTCACCGATATCGTCACCGAACTGCTCTACCCGGAGCTTGCCGATGACGCCCGCGGCGTGCTGCAGACGCTCTTCTTCTCGGAGAAGCAGGTGACGACCATCGACGGCCGCTGGTTCACCGTTCGGATCATGCCGTACCGGACCATGGAGAACCGGATCGACGGCGTGATCCTGACCTTCACGGAGATCACCCAGGCCAAGAGGCTGGAGGAGGAGCTGCGTGAAACCGGCGCCATGCTCCAGGCTGTCGTCCAGGCCGTGTCGTTCATCATCATCTGCCTCTCCAGTGAAGGGGCGATCCTGGAGTTCAATCCCGAAGCCGAACGGCTGCTGGGGCGGACGCGGCGGGAGGTTCTGGGGCGGAACTACTTCGAGCTCTTCATCCCGGAACCGGAGCGGAGCCGGGCCGAGGGGGTCATGGGGGAGATGCTGGCGGCGTCCCCCCCCCGCACGTTTACCACCCGGCTGGCGGCGGCCGACGGCGCGCTCCTCTCCATACAGTGGTCGGCGCGGCAGCTCCTCGATGCCCATGGCCGGGTGACCGGCATCGTCGCCGTCGGTCAGGACCCGCTTCGGAGCCAGATCAGGGGAGGCGGCCGGGAGGTCACATCATGACGAGAGGAGCAGATCAACCGAAAGCCGGTGATGAGTTGCGTCGCCGTGCGGAAGAGAAGTTGAACGGCGCCGGCGTGGCGCCTCCCTCGGCGCCCGCCGATCCGCTGAAGCTCCTGCACGAGCTGCAGGTGCATCAGGTCGAGCTGGAGCTGCAAAACGCGGAGCTCCTCCAGACCAGGGATGAGATGGCCACGCTCCTGGCCCGGTACACCGACCTCTACGATTTTTCCCCGGTGGGTTACCTGACCCTGGACCGGGGAGGGGTCATCGGTGGCGCCAATCTCACGGCCTCCCACCTCCTGGGGATCCAGCGTTCCCGACTGAATGGCCGGCCCCTGATCCGGTTCGTGGCGCCGGCGTCCCGTCCCGTCTTCGCCGACCTGCTGGAGAGGCTTTTTACCTCCCAGGTCAAGGCGGGGGCCGAGGTGGCGCTCCTGGTTCAGAGGAGCTCTCCGCGTTTTCTGCAGATCGAGGGGATGGCCACATCGGGGGAAGAGTGCCGGCTGGCCCTCATCGACATCACCGAGCGGGTTGAGGCCAAGGCGGAGCTGCAGTGCAAGGAAGCTCGGCTCCGGTTGATCACCGATGCGGTCCCGGCCCTCATCGCCTATCTGGATTCCGATTTACGGTTCACCTTCGTTAATGCCGCCCATTCCCGGTGGTTCGGTCTCTCCCAGGAGGAGATCCTCGGCCTCCGGTTTGAGGAGCTGATCGGCGAAGCCGCCTGGTGCGTGGTGGCCCCTCTCATGGCCCGGGTCCTGGCCGGCGAGCAGATCTCCTATGAACGGCAGTCCAGCGACAGGGGCGGTTCCTTACGCTGGATAAGCGCCACCTACATCCCCGACCGGGACGCCGGCGGTGGGGTGCGGGGGTTCGTGGCTCTCGTCACCGACATTACGGCGCAAAAAAAGATCGAGGAGGAGCTGCGGCAGGAGCGCGCCACCCTGGCCGACCGGGTGGCGGAGCGGACTGCGGAGCTGAAGGGCGCCAACATCCGACTCTTCCGGGCCGCCTACGATTGGCGCAGCACCTTCGACACCCTCCCGGACCTGATAGCCCTGGTGGATACCGACTACCGGGTCACCCGGCTCAACCGCGCCCTCTCCGAGGCCCTGGGGATGCACCCCCGGGAGGTGCTGGGACTCACCTGCTACGACCTGTTCCATGGCGTCGATGCTCCGCCGGAGCTCTGTCTCCACCATCTGCTGCTGGCCGACGGCCAGGAACATACGGTGGAGCTCTTCATCGAGCGGTTCAACGGCTGGTTTCAGGTCACCGCCACCCCACTCTATGAGGAGGGAAAGCTCACGGGGAGCGTCCATGTGGTCCACAATATCACCGCTCGCAAACAGGGTGAGGACGAACTGCGGGCCAGCGAGGTAAAGTACCGGCAGCTTCATGAAAGTATGAGGGACGCCTTCGCAAAGGTGGATTTGACGGGGAGGATAGTCGAGAGCAATCAGGCGTACCGGGAGCTCCTTGGCTACTCCATCGAGGAGCTGGCGGCCCTGACCTACCGGGACCTGACCCCCCCCAGGTGGCACGCGGCGGAGGAGCGGATCGTCGAAGAGCAGGTCCTGGCCCACGGCTTCTCCGAGGTCTACGAGAAGGAGTACATCAGAAAAGACGGTTCTCTGGTTCCCGTGGAGCTGCGCACCGTTCTGCTGAAGGGGGTGGACGACCGGCCGGAGGCGATGTGGGCTGTGGTCCGGGACATCACCCAGAGAAAGGAGGCGGAGGAGTCGCTGCTGGAGAGTAATCGTCAGCTCATCGTCGCCCGGGAGCAGGCAGAGGTCGCCAATCAGGCCAAGAGCGAGTTCCTGACCAACATGAGCCATGAGATCCGGACCCCCATGAACGCCATCATCGGCCTGGGACATCTGGCTCTCCAGACGGCTCTGACCCCCCAGCAGCGGGAGTACTTGACCAAGATCGCCACCTCGGCCGATGGACTCATGAGACTGTTGAACAGTCTCATGGATTTTTCCAAGATCGAGGCGGGGATGATGGTGCTTGAGGCGATCTCCTTCGAGCTCCTGCCGATCCTGGAGGGGCTGCTGAGCCTCATGGGGGGGGCCGCAGCCGCCAAGGGGGTGAGGCTCTTCCTCACCGCTGCTCCTGACTGTCCCAGATACCTGGTGGGTGATCCCCACCGGCTGGAGCAGCTCCTCCTCAATCTGCTGGGGAACGCCGTCAAGTTCACCGCCACCGGGGAGGTTGAGCTCTCCATTCACCCTCTGAAGAGGGAGATGGCCGGGATCACCCTGGAATTCGTGGTCCGGGACACCGGCATCGGCATGACCGGAGAGGAGCTCGGCCGGATCTTCGAGCCGTTCACCCAGGGGGACGGCTCCATCACCCGTCGTTTCGGGGGAACCGGCCTGGGGCTGAGCATCTGCCGCCGGCTGGTGACGCTCATGGGTGGGGAGATCCGGGTGGAAAGCGAGCCGGGGAGGGGAAGCAGCTTCACCTTCACGGCCTGCTTCCAGGAGGGGGAAAGAGGGGGTGTGGTCACGGCGGAGCCGCAATTTGACCGGCTCTCCGTGACGACGGCCCTGACGGGGTACCGGATACTGGTAGTGGAAGACCAGCCGATCAACCAGCAGGTGCTCCGGGAGCTCCTGGAGCAGGTAGGGGCGACCGTCACCGCCGCCGACGACGGCCGGGAGGCTCTCACCATCGTCTCCCGGGAGGAGGGACGGTTCGACGCGCTCCTCATGGACCTGCAGATGCCGGAACTGGACGGCTACCAGGCGACTCTCCTCCTCAGAAAAGAGTGGTCCAGCGAGCGGCTCCCCATCATCGCCATGACGGCCCACGCCGGGCGGGAAGAGCGGGAACGGTGCCTGGCTGCCGGCATGAATGATCATCTGACCAAACCGGTGAACCCCAGCCGGCTCTACGCCTGTCTCCTGAGGTGGATCTCGACGGCGCCGAACTTGGACCTTCCCCAGCCCGAGCCGACCCTGCAACTGCCGGAGAGTCTCCCCGGGCTGGATATTGCGGCCGGGCTGACCCTGCTGGGGGGGAACAGGGGGCTCTATCGGAAACTGGTCATCGAATTCGGGCGGAGTCAGGGGGAGCGGATCGCCGAACTGAAGAGCGCCCTGGCGACTGGGGAGCTGAGGAAGGGAGAGCGGCTGGCCCATGGCCTCAAGGGGGTGGCGGGTAATATCGGCGCCGGGAGCATCTTCGCCCTGGCCGGTGAAGTTGAACGGGCCTGCTCCCGGAAGAACGCCGCCGCAGCCGGGCAGCTCCTCCCTCTCCTGACGGAACGGATGACGGAGCTGGCGGCCACCGCCGTGCTGCTCATGGATAAGGATACGGTGAGGGCCCCCCTGCCCCGCACCCTGGAATCCAACGCTCTGCCGCTGCTGCTCCGGGAGCTTGCCTCGCTGTTGAACGAACATGACCTGGCTGCCCAGGAGGTGAGCGGAGAGCTTGCCGCTCTCCTGGCCGGAACGGAGGCGGGACCCCTGGCGGAACTCCTGGCCGAGAGTGTCGACCGGGTGGATTTCCGTGCGGCGCTTCCCCAGCTGGAAGAGCTTACGAGGCTGCTTGGGGAGGGTTTCCGAACCAGGTCGTAGGGGCACGGCATGCCGTGCCCTTACTGTTCCCTGAGGAGACAGGTTGTACCCGCTGGGCGCAACAGACATGTGGTGAAACCGTGTAACCCGCCGTTTTTACGTTGACTCCCCTCTTGGCGCACTTCCTGCAATTCTAATGACAGAACCGATCCGCACTGTGCTGACACGGTACACTCGGCCAGCGCTCACACTGTACAAGCGTACGAATAACCGACTCAACCGGAAAAAGGTGACATCATGGGACTCTGGTCAAGAATCACAATCCGCAGCAAGATTATGTCGAGTATCATCGCGGTCTCTCTCATCCTCGCCGCGACACTGGTCGTCATCTCGCTCTCCTCCATCACGTCGTTGGGGATGAGTTCGCTGCGCGGCAAGGGCTCTTCGCTGTCGATCATCACGGGAGAGACCGTCAAGGCGTCGGTGCAGTACAGCATCGTGGAGGATACCGAGAAGGTGCTCGCCCAACTCCTGGCCAGCGATTCCGACGTGAGCGCCGCCGCGGTGGTCATCCAGGGGGGGAAGGGTGACTACTCCGTTATGGCGCAGAAGCTGGCCAAGGGGAAGGAGTCCCTGGTCTGGAGCCGACAGCTCAAGGAGCTGGCCGCTCACCCTCCCACAAAGAAGGGGGAGGTGGTGGTTCTCAAGGGGGAGACGCTGCAGTATCTGGTCTCCCGGATCGACCTGACCGCCAATGACGCCATTCAGGGGGGCTATATGCTCCTGGCGCTGAACGACACCAAAATCTCCAGCGAGATCAATTCATCTTCTCTGCTCATGGTCGGGTTCGGCCTGCTGCTCCTCCTGGGGGGGACGGCCTGGGCGCTGTTCATCTCGCGCACCATCACGAACCCGCTCCGGGCGGCGGTGGCGGTGGCCAACGCCATCTCCGACGGCGACCTGCAGCTCACGGTCACGGTCTCGTCCAGCGACGAGATCGGGCAGCTCATGGGCGCCATGAAGCAGATGGTCGACACCATCCGCGCCTTGATCTCCGATTTCTCCAACCTCTCCGGCTCGGCAATCGCGGGACATCTTGCCGTCCGGGCCGACGCCGCCAAGCACCGGGGAGAGTTCCGGGAGATCGTCGTGGGGGTCAACGCCACCCTGGACGCCATCATCGCCCCCCTGAACATGTCCGCCGACTACGTGGCCCGGATCTCCCGGGGGGAGATTCCTCCCAAGATCACCGCCGACTACCGGGGGGAGTTCAACGCCATCAAGGAGAACCTGAACAGCTGCATCGATAATGTCAACGCCCTGGTGACCGATGCCAACCTGCTGGCCAAGACCGCCATCGAGGGGAAACTGGCCAACCGGGTCGACGCCTCCAGACATCAGGGGGATTTCCGCAAGGTCGTCACCGGCTTCAACGAGACCCTGGATGCGGTCATCGGACCCCTGAACATGGCGGCGGAGTATATGGACCGGATCTCCAAGGGGGATATTCCCTCCAAGATCACCGACGTCTATCACGGCGACTTCAACGAGATCAAGCTCAACCTGAACAACTGCATCGACAACGTCAACCTCCTCGTCACCGACGCCAACCTGCTGGCCAAGAGCGCCATCGAAGGGAACCTGGCCAACCGGGCCGACGCCTCCCGGCACCAGGGGGATTTCCGCAAGGTCATGACCGGTTTCAATGAAACGCTGGATGCGGTCATCGGCCCGTTGAACATGGCGGCGGAGTATGTGGACCGGATCGCCAAGGGGGACATCCCCCCCAAGATCACCGCGATTTACCGGGGGAACTTCAACGAGATCAAGGTCAACCTGAACAACTGCATCGATATCATGAACAACCTCCTGACCGAGGCGAACCGGGTGGTCAGGGCCGCGGCGGACGGCGCCCTGAACGAACGGGCCGACGCCGCCCTCTTCATCGGTAGCTGGCGGCAGCTGGTGCAGGGGATCAACGCCATCGTCACCAACTTCGTCACCCCGCTGACCCTGACCGCCGACTATGTCGACCAGGTGAGCAGGGGGATCATCCCTCCTGTCATCACCGCGGAGTACAAGGGGGAGTACAACCGAACCAAGGACAACCTCAACGCCCTGGTCAGGACCATGCACGACCTCCACGCAGAGATCGACGGCGTCATCACCGCCGCAGCTGCCGGCGATCTGGACCGACGGGCCGACGCCGACCGCTTCGTCGGGGTCTGGCGGAACCAGGTGGCCGGGATCAACGACGCCGTGACCAACATCGTCACCCCGCTCAGGCTCACCGCAACCTACGTGGACCAGGTGGCCAAGGGGATCACCCCGCCACTGATCACCCTCGAGTACAAGGGGGAGTACAACGTCACCAAGGAGAACCTCAACAGCCTGGTCAAGACCATGCACAACCTCCTGGCCGAGACCGATATGGTCATCAAGGCCGCTACCGCCGGGGAGCTGGAGCGGCGGGCCAACGCCGGTCAGTTCGTAGGGGGGTGGCACCGGCTGGTGACCGGGATCAACGACACCATGACCAACATCGTCACCCCGCTCATGCTCACCGCCGGCTGCGTGGAGCGGATCTCCCGGGGTGAGATGCCTCCCCTCATCACCGACCATTATCAGGGGCAGTACCGGATCATCATCGAGAACCTCAACGAACTGATCGAGGCCCAGCACCGGATCACCGCCGGGGCCCGGGAGGTGGCGTCCGGTAACCTGCTGGTGGAGCTGAAGGAGCGCTCCTCCGGGGACGAACTGATGCAGGCGCTCATCGCCATGGTTTCGCAGCTCACCTCCGTGGTGAGCGATGTGAAGAGCGCCGCCGACAACGTGGCCGCCGGCTCCCTGGAGATGAGCTCAGGGGCCGAACAGCTCTCCCGCGGCGCCACGGAACAGGCGGCCGCCGCCGAGGAGGCTTCCTCCAGCATGGAGCAGATGAGCGCCAACATCCGGCAGAACGCCGATAACGCCCGACAGACCGACCGCATCGCCACCCTGGCGGCGGACGACGCCAGGGTGGGGGGGAAGGCGGTCACCGAGACCGTGGCGGCCATGCGGGAGATCGCGGGGAAGATCACCATCATTGAGGAGATCGCCCGGCAGACCAATATGCTGGCGTTGAACGCGGCCATCGAGGCGGCCCGGGCCGGGGAGCACGGCAAGGGGTTCGCCGTGGTCGCCTCGGAGGTGCGCAAGCTGGCGGAACGGAGCCAGGCTGCGGCCCAGGAAATCTCCGGGCTCTCCGCCTCCAGCGTAGAGGTTGCCGAGCGGGCCGGGGCGATGCTTGCCAAGATCGTGCCGGACATCAGCCGGACCGCGGAGCTGGTGCAGGAGATCAACGCGGCCAGCCGGGAGCAGGACGGCGGCGCCGATCAGATCAACAAGGCGATCCAGCAGCTGGACCATGTGATCCAGCAGAACGCCGCCGCCGCCGAGGAGATGGCCTCCACCGCCGAGCAGCTCTCCGCCCAGTCGGAGCAGCTCCAGTCCAGCGTCGCGTTCTTCCGGATCGGCGATTCCGCCGGGGCGAGCCGTCAGCCGGCCCGGAGGCTGCAGCAGGCTCTCCCCAAGCCGCTCCCCAGGAAGCAGCCCCAGACCTTCATCGCGTCCAAGGCCAACGGTTATGCCGCCGCTCCCAAGCGGTCGTTGGGGCACGACCTGACCATGTCCAGCGGCGATCATCTGGATGGCAATTTCGAGAAGTTCTAACCACCGAGCTTGACGACCAAGTGAGTCTGTTAATTCATGAAATTGAGCTCTCTCCGGCATACCATTCGCGGTCGACTGCTTCTTCTGGCGGTAGGACTCGAGCTGTTGATGCTCTCGATTCTCGTGGCGAACAGCCTTCGGCTGCTTCATGGCGCCATGTCCACTCAGGCGCGGATGCAGGCGGAACAGATACATCCGGTGCTGAAAGCGGCTCTTACCGCGCCCATGGCGCAACGTGACTACGCCACGGTGCGGGCCGTCATCAACGAAAGCCGGAGCGCCGGGGGGATGGATTACATCGCCGTCGTCGATACCTCCGGCAATCGGATCGCCGCCAACGGCTGGCCGGAGGAGCGCCCGCTCCCAGCGCAGAGTATCGGCTTTCCGCTCTTCGAGCGGGGGGATCAGGCGCGCTACGATGTGGTCGTACCCTTAAGCTATTTCAGCCAACCCCTCGGCGCCCTCCATTTCGGCCTCAACCTGACGCAGATCCTCGTCGCCCGCCGCACACTCCTTATCCAGGGCGCCTCCATCGCCGCCATCGAGCTGGTCCTCTCCACGATTATCCTCTTTTTTCTGAGCTACTGGATCACCCGGCATCTCACCGCCCTGACCGCGGCGAGCATTCAGGTGGCCTCGGGGAACTTCCCCCCGCTCCCCGTTCCCGAAGGGGGCGATGATGTGGGGCGGCTGGGGGCCGCCTTCAACATCATGTCCCGGGTTATTGCCGATCGGGTCAGGGATCTGACCGCAGCCAAGGATGTCGCCGAGGCGAGCGAACGGGCCAAGTCGGAGAGTGAGGAGCGGCTCAAGATGGTTCTCGACGGGAGCAAGGACGGCTTCTGGGACTGGGACATTCTTCATGGCAGGGTCGATTTCAGCAGCCGCTGGCTGGAGATGCTCGGTTACGCCGCCGATGACCTGGAACCGACGGTGATCGACTGGAAGAGCCTGGTTCATGGCGATGATCTGCCATCGGTGATCAGGCTCCTCACCGAACATCTGAAGGGGCGTACCCCGTTTTATGAGCTGGAGTACCGGTTGAGGATGAAAGGGGGGGGGTGGAAATGGGTGCTCAATCGGGGGAAGGTCGTCCGCCGCGACCCCGACGGGAAGCCGCTCCGGGCCGCGGGAACCCACACCGATATCACCGACCGGAAGCAGGCCGAGGTGGCGCTGTATGAGCGAACGGAGATTCTGAATCAGGAGGTTGTTCAGCGCCGCATGGGGCAGGAACTGCTCCAGCAGCAGCAACAGCAGCTGGAGCTGCTCAACACGAAACTGGAAGAGCGGGTAGCCGATGAGGTGAAGAAGAACCGGGGGAAAGAGCAGGCGCTCATGCAGAGCGAAAAAATGGCCTCCATCGGGCAGCTTGCGGCGGGGGTGGCCCATGAGATCAATAATCCCATGGGGTTCATCTCTTGCAATCTTCGGACGTTGGCGGAATATTTCGACCAGCTGATCCAGTTCGACAAGGTTCTGCAGGAGAATGGCAGGGATGGGCTCCCCCTCGAGGCTCTGGAGCTCATTGAGCGGAGCAGGCTGTCACTGGAGATAGATGAGATCTTTGCCGACGGCGCCGAGCTGATCGACGAATCGCTGGACGGCGCCAAGCGGGTTGCGAAGATCGTCCAGGATCTGAAGAGTTTCTCCCGGATGGACACCCTGGAGTCTGGTCCGGTTTCTCTGGACCGCTGTCTGGAGAGCGCCTTGACCATCTGTATCAACGAATTGAAATATGTGGCGACCATCCGCAAGGAGTATGAACCGCTCCCCGAGGTCCTCTGTCACTCGGGGCAGCTGAACCAGGTTTTTCTCAATCTGCTGATCAACGCCGGCCAGGCCATTGTCCCGCCGGGTGAGATCGTGCTCAAATGCTGGCATGAAGCCTCCTTCGTCTATGCCTCGGTCAGCGACACCGGTCAGGGGATTCCCGAGGCGATTCGGGACCGGATCTTCGAGCCGTTCTTCACCACCAAGGATGTGGGGAAGGGGACCGGTCTGGGCTTAAGCATCTCCTACGAGATCATCAAAAAACACGGGGGAGAGATCATGGTGGAGAGCGTCGTAGGGAGCGGCACGACCTTTACCGTCAAGCTCCCCAGTGCGATGGCCGATTCCTCCCATTGATTTCAGAATCTTTCCTCTCATGGATGTGCTATTGTGCTCCCCGGATGGCGGGAGAGGTGGGCAACCGGCGCCGTTTGTGGTGTCGATCAGGAGTGAGTGCGTGGATAAATCATTGCAGGAACTGGCGGATATTCTGGGCGGACGGTGTAGTGGCGACCCGGAGACCAGGATCGGAGGGCTCGGTACCCTGGACTCCGCGGTGGAAGGGAAGATAACCTTCCTGGCCAATCGTAAATACGCCTCGCTGGTGGCGACCACGAAGGCGTCGGCAGTTGTTCTCACGGCGGCCGACAACAGCTATGGCCGGAATGCGATCATCGTCGACAACCCGTATCTGGCTTTTGCCCGGCTGCTGACGCTCTTTACCACTCAGCCGCGAAAGAGCAGAGGGGTCATGGCCGGCGCTCACCTGGGAGAAGGGGTGATGATCGGCGCGGAAGTTTCCATCTATCCGGGAGTGGTGGTGGGCAATGGAGTCAGGCTCGGCGATCGGGTAACGCTCCACCCCAATGTGACGTTGTACGAGGGGGTGGTTCTGGGAGACGATGTCACGCTTCATGCCGGGGTCTCTGTCCGGGAAGGGTGCCGGATCGGGAACCGGGTCACCATTCACAACGGTACGGTTATCGGCAGCGATGGCTTCGGCTATGCGCCGGACGGGCGCTCCTGGTACAAGATACCGCAGATCGGCATCGTAACGATCCAGGACGATGTGGAGATCGGCGCCAATGCCGCCATCGATCGGGCAGCCCTGGAGATGACCATCATCGGCCGCGGGACGAAAATCGACAACCTGGTTCAGGTCGCCCACAACTGCATAATCGGCGAAGACTGTATCGTGGTTGCCCAGGCGGGGATTGCCGGCAGCGCCAAGTTGGGGCGAAATGTCACCCTCGGCGGCCAGGTAGCGATTGTCGGTCACGTCACCATCGGCGATGAGGCGATGATTTCCGGGCAATCCGGGGTCATGGGGAGTGTGGCGCCGGGTGCGGTCTTGAGCGGGACACCGGCGATTCCTCATCAGGCGCGGCTCAGGGCCGCGGCAGTGTTTCCCCACCTGCCGGAGATGCGCAAGAGCATGAACCGTATGGAGCAGCGCCTGGTGAAGGTAGAGGGCGAGTTGGTCGCGGCTCGTCCCGGAGCTGCGGCCTGACGTATAAGCATCACCCTGAAAATGGCAGATAGAATCCGTATCCCCTCCCAGCTGGTCAGGGTGGACGGATTTTGTGGTTTGCATCTTGCTGCACTCAACTAACCGAATGGATTGGTTCTAATTATGAATATTTTCTCGATCCTGGCGCTTTTCCTCTCACTCCTCATGACGTCTGTTGTTGCGTCCCCTCTTTCGGTCGCAGCAGAGAGCGGTTCCAAGGGGAGCCAAGCGGTCGACGGGTACCAGTTGACAGTTACCTACTGGAATCAACTGAAAAAATCCGCAGATGAGCTTCACGCCAACCTGCTGACCTCTCAAAACCAGGGGTACTCCCGGTTTCCCTCCGATCAGGTAAAGCGCAGCGCATATTTTAAGGAAAAGCTCCAGGAGAAGTACTCGAACGTGCAATTCGACGGGGAGAGCGGTTCGCTTACCCTGCCCGACCAGCTGATGGCTTATTTTTCCAGGGAACTCGTTGTCACCAAAATCTCCAATGTTCAGCAATCATCGGGGAAAATCTATTACCCCAGTGACCGTAAATTCGTCTGTATCAACGGGTTGAGCTCGATTACCGCGATGATTAACACCGATAATCCCTCCGCTTCGATGTTCATAGAGGTGAAGTCGACCAAATTCCACACTGCCGTCGAGAAGTTGTTCTCCTCCGGTCCAACGGTCAGAACCGCCGCCACTTCCCCCGAGTCTGCGGTGCTCAATGACGCCTTTGAACTGCTCTCCATGACCCAGAAGATGCGGATGGACGAATTCGCGGACAAATTTCTGCGATCCGAAGAGTTGTACAATGAAGTCCTCGGTATAGCTCGTACCGGCTATCGGCTGCGTCACCCCGCTGAATTCTCGAATATCTCTTCGGCAAAAACGGCGCTCCCCACATCGGCGCCCATAAAGAGTTCCCGGGAGCAGAGACGCTCCGAATACATCTGGAAGGCCATTCTCTTTATCGGTTTCTGGCTCGTGTTCGCATTGTTATTCGTCTGGATTCGGAAAATTATCAGCAAATTCAGCGCCAAGACCAATGAAGAGGGGCGCGTAAAGAACAATATGAAGCAGGGTTTGGCGAGAGGGGGGAAGCCCGTCAAGAAAGAGTCATATCTGACCGACATCGATAGCGACACCGCGAAAAAATACATTCGGGCCGCGTACCGCTCTTCGGGGTATCTGGTGCATACCTATAGCGGCAATCAGCAGCAACTGGTCGATTTAACCCTCCATTACAAGAGCAAACAGTATTTTCTGCAGTACCGGAATTGGGATGCCGGGCGGATCGAGATTGATCTGATCCAGAAGTTTTATAATGCCATGTTAAGTGAATCGGTTCGTGACGGTATCATCGTTTCTCCGGCTCATTTCACCGCCGAAGCAACGCAATTTGCCCGTGAGGCGTCAATCAGGATTGTCAGTGAGAACAAACTGCTGGTAATGCTTCAGCGGGGTAAGCAGGCGATTGAGGAGCCGCAGCCGGCGAAGAGTGGTCCGGAGGGGGTGGTGGACACTCTGCCGGAAGTAACTCATTTGATAGAAACCGAAGCCGTTGCGATTGACCCGGTGCCGGAGGCGCAGTCGCTCTTTTTTACCACAACAGGCTATGTTTCGGAACCGACAGCCGAACCTCTCGACAGCCGTATCGAGCGATCAGTTGCCGATGCGGTGGAAAAGGCCATGGCAAATTTCGCCTTGCGTCAGGTTGCCGAGTCGCTGTCGGCCGATGATCTGGTTACAGTTGAAAGTCAGGTAGCCACGGTTGTCGACAGATCGGTTGCATCTGCTGTTGAGCACTCCATCGCGGGGATGCTGGAGCAAAAGGTTGCGGACGCGGTGGCGGTCGCAGTCCTTCGTGCTGTTGCCGATGCCGTAGAGCAGGCAGTCCCCTCTGCCGTTACGACCGCAGTGGCCGCGGCTGTGGCGGAAACGGTGGACAACGCCGTGCGTCAGCCGGTGGCCGAGGCGATCGAGAAACAGATTTCGGTTGCTGTCGAGCAGTCGGTGCCTCAGGCGATAACCACTGCGGTTGAACAGTCGGTTCCCGAGGCCGTGACGACTGCCGTCGAGAATGCGGTGGCCGTCGTCGTCGAGCAGACGGTGCCTGCCGCTGTTTCGACTGCGGTGACTGCGGCCGTGGCGGAAACGGTGGACAACGCCGTGCGTCAGCCGGTGGTCGAAGCGATCGAGAAACAGCTTGCGGTTGCCGTCGAGGAGACGGTGCCTCGGGCGATGATGACTGCGGTTGAACAGTCTGTTCCCGAGGCCGTGACGACTGCCGTCGAGAATGCGGTGGCCGTCGCCGTCGAGCAATCAGTCTCTGCCGCCGTCGAGCAGACGGTGC
>CAIOGM010000044.1 GCA_903857795.1 uncultured Geobacter sp. | reverse complement strand
TGCATTGAAAGGAGAGTCCTACAGGAAGAAATCGCGTCCACGAAACCAGTCATCCGAGACCTAACAACGCACCCCCAGAAAAGGATGAAGTGGAAAATAACTTTGGCCCCGGGGGTGGAAAATAACCGTGGCCCTTGACAGTCAGGAGGGGGATGGGGTTGTCGAGCGACTGTTTTTACCCCATCCCCACCCCGCCCTCCCCTTGAAAGGGAGGGAGATTCTGTTTGCCGCAGATTGAGTGATTAGCAACAAAAAGTATTCCTCTTAGCTTGTCATCCTGAACGAAGTGAAGGTTCTGTTTTTAAAGCAGAAGCAGATCTTCGCTGTCGCTCAGGATGACACCCATATGCGTTACCTGATCCCCACCTTATCAAACAGTACGGTCCCGCTTTTGAGGATGACCGGTCCCTGTATGACGGTATCACCATCGTTCACGCTGTAGTCAGGCCGGTAGCCGCCTCTGATGGTGACGCGCTTCTCCTTGTCTGCGATCAGCCCGCCGGTCGGATCTCCTTCCTTGAGCATGATCACCTCCTTGGGGTTGGCGGCTTCATAAGCCACTTGGGGTGAGAGGTAGAAGGCGCCGCCGATCCTTGCAGGCAACGGTGAGGAGAAGGTAGCTTTCACGCTCCGGTCTCCATCCAGGGTCATGGTACAACCGCCACTGCCTGCACAGGCGCCGGACCAGTTCTGGAAGAGGGACCCGCGTCCCGGCGTCTGCAGCAGGATAACCGCTGCACCGGTGGGAAATTTGGACGTACAGGGACCTTTGTCGCAGGCCAATCCCACCGGATCACTGTGGATCGAGCCGGTCCCTGCCCCATCCAGCGAGACACTCAACCGGCTCGCGATGGCGAAGGTGGCGGTGACGCTCTTGGCCGAGTCCATGGTAAGGAGACACTCTCCGACGCCGGTACACTCTCCCGACCAACCGGTGAAGGTTGAGGTGGTGAGAGGCGTCGCCACCAATGTCACGGTGCTCCATTGGCCAACGTTCGAGATGCAGGTCCCGGAGTCACAGAAAATCCCCGACGAAACAGCGCTGACCGTGCCGCCGCCGATGCCGGCGATGTGGGTAGTCAATAGCACATCAACTACGGTCCTGATCCCGAAGCTCCTGACGGCCGACTGAGCAGACGGCCAGGTGCTGTCGCTGACGGTAATCCCGAAGTTGACAGACCCCTGGGTTGTGGGACTGCCGCTGATGATCCCTGTGGCGGTGTCGAGCTTGAGTCCGGCGGGAAGTTGTCCCTGATAGCTGAAGGTAAAGGGGGAGACGCCGCCGCTGGTCTGAATCTTCTGCGAGTAGCCAATATTGACTCGCGCGGAGGGGAGCGTGGTGACTGTTATCTGCAAGGGAGCAACCACATTAAACGTATAGCTCCTGGTAGCGCTCCGGCCTCCGGCATCCCGCAGACGGACCATGATGGAATTCGCCGACTCTGCAGTCGCGCTGCCGGTGATGGCGCCGGTGGTGCTATCCAGGCTGATTTTACTTGGCAGAGCGCCGGAGACGATATCCCAGGTATATGCACCTTCGCCACCGCTGCCGACAAGGCTCTGGCTGTACGGAGTTCCGGTAAAAGCGTCAGCCAGGCGGGTCGTGGTTATTACCAGTTGCGGAAACACGGTCAGGTTGAATTCCTTTTTCGCCGTTCTCCCATCCAGATCCGTGGCCGTCACGGTAAAGGTGAACGCACCGGCAATGGTGGGGGCGCCGCTCAAGACTCCCGCTGTGGCCAGGGTCAACCCCGGAGGGAGAGTCCCCGTACTCTTGAGAAAGGTATATGGTGCCCTTCCGCCAGTGGCAGTGATACTGCCCATGGAGGCGGTACCGACCGTACCGCTTGAAAGAGGAGAAACGGCGGTGATGGTCACCGGGGTAGCGACACTGATACTGAATGACCCCTCGGCATACCCTCCGACGCTGTCGGTGACACCGATGATCACGGAAGATATTCCGGAGCTCGTGGGGATACCGCTGATGGACCCGGTAGCGTCGTTCAACGTCAGCCCAACCGGCAGTGACCCGGCGACAATTTTGAAGCTATAGGGCCAAGAACCGCCGGTGATGAGGATATAGCGCTTGTAGGTGACGGAGAGATCTGCCGGCGGCAGGATCTGTGCCGGCAGATTGAGGAAACCGGTGGGAGTGAGCCGGATGTCGGAATAGACCGACGTGGTGGATGAAACGACCAAGTTACTTAGTGTCTGGAAGAAAAAGGCTGTTTG
>CAIOGM010000043.1 GCA_903857795.1 uncultured Geobacter sp. | reverse complement strand
GAGGAAAATCACGCAGTCGGCGACATACTCCTCCAGGCCGAAGCGGGTCAGGCTCCGCTCCCCCTGCTCGCCGGTGATAACGGCGGTGACCCCCTTGGCTTTGAGAAACCCGAAGAGCCGCCGCAACTCCGCCCGCAGGATTACTTCATTGGTAAAGCCGCTAAAGAGGGTTTCGAGGGTATCGAGCACCACCCGCCTGGCGCTGATGGCGTCGATGGCATACCCGATGCGGATGAAGAGCCCCTCAAGGTCGTATTCGCCTGTCTCCTCGATTTCGCTCCGCTCGATGTGCACGTAGTCAAGATCGAGCTTTTTGCGGGCCACCAGAGCGTTCAGGTCGAACCCGAGGGAGGCAAAGTTTGTTATCAGCTCCTCGGACTTCTCTTCAAACGACAGGTAGACGCCCGGCTCGTCATACTCGGTGGCGCCGCGCACCAGAAACTCCATGGCGAGCAGGGTCTTGCCGCAGCCGGTGCCGCCGCAGACCAGGGTGGGCCGCCCCTGGGGGAGGCCGCCGCCGGTGATTTCGTCCAGCCCCTTGATCCCGGTGGGGCATTTCCGCAAGAGTTCAAGCGCCGGTTTTACGTTGTTGTTCGGTTTGGCCATGTGAGTCCTCCTCTCAAGCTGAAGCGACTTTCTCCGAATTATGACTGGGACAGGGTGCGTTATCGCTAACCACTTTCAAAAATACTGCCACCACCTGCGGATCGAAGTGGGTACCGGCCAACGAGCTGATATGTTTCAGCACTGTTCTCTCCGACCAGGCAGCACGGTAGGGGCGATCGGAGCGGAGCGCATCCCAGACGTCAACCACGGAAAAAAGGCGGGCCGCCAGCGGAATTTGTTCCCCTGTGAGGCCACGGGGATAGCCGCTGCCGTCCCATTTTTCGTGGTGGCAGTACGGGATGTCCAGAGCCTGGCGCAGGTAGGAGATGGGAGAGAGCATATCGTGGGCGAACTGGGGGTGGCGGCTCATGATCTCCCACTCTGAGGCGGTGAGGGGGCCGGGCTTGAGGAGGATGGCGTCGGGCACCCCCATTTTGCCGATGTCGTGCAGGAGTGCCCCCCGACGGATATGGATCGTCTCCGCGGCGCCGATTCCCATCGCCTTGGCCAGCCGTTCCGTAACCTCGGCTACCCGCAGGGTGTGACCTTCGGTCTCCCGGTCGCGCAGATCCAAAGCCCGCGACCATCCTTCGATGGTGCGGTCATAGGCCAGAGAGAGTTCCAGATTGGAGCGTTGCAGATGCTTGAATAGTTGAGTATTGTCGATGGCGATGGCGGTCTGCCCGGCCAGGGTCTCCAGAAACCCCCGCCACTCGTCGTCATCGGTGCGTGGGCTCCGGTGGAAGACCTCCAGGACCCCCTTGACCTCCCCCTTCACGATGAGCGGCACACAGGCATAGGCGGCAAAACATTCGGCAGTCCAGAGGGCGGCAAAGGCGGGGCTCCCGGCGATTCGTTCGGGATCGATGGCCATGATGCTTCGCCGCTCCAGGGCGGCGCGCCCGGCAAAGCTTTCTCCCAACCTGATGCGGGGCGCCCTGGCCATCGGAGTGCGAAACCCCCGGCTGGCGGCTACTTCGAGGGTCAGGGTGCCCGGATCGAGCAGCATGACACAGGCCGCATCCATGTCGAGCAGGGCGGTAGCCTGCTCCAATACCACATTCAGCATCAGACGCAGGTCAAAGCTGCCGGTAATGGCCGTATCAATCCGGCGCAGGGCGTCGAGACGGAGCACCTGGGTTGCAACCCTGGTCTCCGCCAGCTTGCGGGCGGTGATGTCGCGCAACGAGATGATCTCCGCCGGTTCCCCTTCCCAGGTGCTCTGCACCGCCCGCATATCCACCGTCACGCTGCCCCCCCCCTCGCGAAGGATGGTCTGCTCAAAACTGGAGCCATTGCTGCGGGGCAGGACGAATAGTTTATCGAGGAGTTGCTCTCCCGCCTTACCGAAGAGGGCATGGGCCGCGGGATTAGCGAAACGCACGATCCACTGGCGGTCAACAACCACGATGCCGTCGGCGTTTTCTTCGATAAGCCGACGAGCCCGGGTCTCACCGGCGATGAGCTCCGTTCTGAGCCGCTGCCGTTCGATGGCGTACCGGAGGACTCGCGACAGCATGGCGCGGTGAATCGTCCCCTTGAGCAGGTAATCCTGTGCTCCGCATTTGAGGGAGTCCAGGGCCGTCGTCTCGTCATGGAGGCCGCTCAGCACGATAATGGGAAGCTCGGGGAATCGGGTATGGGCGGCGATCACCGTATCGAGACCCTGGCTGTCCGGCAGACCCAGGTCCAGCAGCAGGCCATCCACCGGCTGCTCCGCCAGGAACTGGAGCCCGGTAGCCAGCCGGTCAGCGTGGAGTACGCGGTACGACACGCCCCGGGTCTCGGAAAGCTCTTCCTGCACCAGGAGGACGTCGCCGGGATTGTCTTCGATCAGCAGGATGATGATTTCTTCGGCCATGCCACCGTCTCCAGCTACTGTTCAGGCAGGGGGATCCGCAAGGCGAAGCCCGCCCCCGGTCTCGGCACTACGGTCAGGGTTCCATCGATCTGCCGGGTCAGGGAGGTAACCAGCGTCAGCCCCAAGGTCTCGGCGCGCCAGGCATCGAACCCGTCGGGGAGTCCAACACCAGTGTCCTGGTACTCCACCAGCAGCGTGCCATCATCCCGGGTCAAGTTAATGGTGATGAGTCCGCTCTCCCGGCCGACAAAAGCATGCTTGGTTGAGTGTCGTGTGGCGGCAACACCACCATGCTTAGCCAGAATGATTCAATGGACTTCACTACCAGCATGAACTGGTTCAGATCGATGGGCTTGGAGATGTAGCAGTTCGCGTGCAGATTGTAGCTTTGGAGTATATCCTTCTCGGCCTTCGACGAGGTCAGGATAACCACCGGGATCCGCTTGAGATTGTCGTCTGACTTGATCTCGGCCAGGACCGCCCTTCCATCCTTGCGGGGCAAATTCAGGTCGAGCAGGATCAAGTCGGGCCGGGGGGCGCTGGTATAGGGGCCTTCCCGGCGGAGGAACTCCATGGCCTTTACTCCGTCGTCTACCACCAGCAGTTGGTTGTGGATCTTGCTGTCGGCCAGCGCCTCCCGGGCCAGGTCGACATCGCCCGGATTGTCTTCCACCAGCAGCATGACGACCGATTTGACCTGCAGATAACTGTTCATGTGATGATCTCCTTGGGTGCCGTCTCCCGCTTGATTCCCCCCCGAACCTTACCCCCCCCTACCCCTTCAGACCCGACGTTGGGTCCTCCTGGTTCAGGAGGGAGCCGGGGGGTGGTCGGGTCGGGGGTGGCGCCGCCAGAGTGAACAAGAACGTTGACCCCTGGTCAGGGGTGGACTCCACCCGGATCCAGCCGCCATGGCGTTCAACGATCCGCTTGCACACCGCCAGACCGATGCCGGTGCCGGGATACTCCTCATGGGTGTGCAGCCGCTGGAAGATATCAAAAACCTTGTCAGCATGCTGCGGGTCGATACCGATACCGTTGTCCTGTACGGAAAACCGCCATTCCTTACCGAGGTTCTCGGCCGACAGGTCAATTCGGGGCGCCTCGCCGGGGCGGCGGAACTTGATGGCGTTCCCAATCAGGTTCTGGAATAACTGCAGCAACCAGGAAGGGTCGGCCGGGACCGTCGGCAGGTCACGAACGGTGACCACTGCCCCGCTTTCCACAATGGTCGCCTGAAGATTGTTGAGAGCTTCAGCAACGACTGCCCGGATGTCGGTTGGCCTGGTCGGCCGTCCCTCCGTCCCCACCCGGGAATAGGCCAGCAGGCCTTCGATGAGTCTTTGCATCCGGGCCGTACCGTCCATCACATATTTTATGAACATATGCGCCTGTTCGTCAAGCTGCCCGCCGTAGCGTCTGGAGAGCAGTTCGGTGTAGCTGGCCACCATCCGGAGCGGTTCCTGGAGGTCGTGGGAGGCTACAGAGGCGAACTGTTCGAGATCTCTGTTGGAGCGGGAAAGCTCTTCGTTGAGTTTTTGCAGGGTCTCTTCCGCCTGTCTGAGCCGGGTTTCGCTCTGCTGGAGCGACTCCAGGTAGATGCCCCGTTCGAGTTCGGCCGCAGCCCGCACCCCCACAATTTGGAGCAGTCTTTCCGCCAACTCCGGATTTGCCAGGGGCTTGCGGCCGATGATCGCGATGAGGCCGATGGGGGCTCCCTCGGAGCTCCAGAGGATTGTTCCCACGTAGCTTTCCGCCATCAAATCCTGCAGCACAAGATCCTTCTTGAACTTGTGGCGCACCCCTTCCCGATAACAGCAGACCTTTTTCTCCACCACCTCACCGCAGGGGGTGTCCTGCAAGGTGTACGTGATATTGTCCTCAAATTCGCCAGAATCTCCCCGGCCCGTTGCCGCAGGAGGCGATACCGTTCAGTCTGTTCATTGCTCATGCCTGACTCCCTCTGATTCCTGCCTGATCGTGCCGACCCTCCCCGGATCGTGGTGACCCAACGTCGGGCCTGGTGGGGCTGGGGGGTGGTCGGGTCGGGGGTAGCGCCGCCAGCGTGAAAAAGAACGTGGTCCCCTGGCCGGGGGTGGATTCCATCCAGATCCGTCCTCCGTGACGCTCCACGATCCGCTTGCAGACGGCCAAACCGATGCCGGTACCCGGATACTCCTTTCGGGTGTGCAACCGCTGGAAGATGATAAAGACCTTGTCTGCGTACTGCGGGTCGATGCCGATGCCGTTGTCCTGAATGGTAAACCGCCACTCTTTCCCGAGATACCCGGCGGAGATATCGATCCGGGGCGGCTCGCCGGGGCGGCGGAACTTGAGGGCATTACTTACCAGGTTCTGGAATAACTGGACCAGTTGGGAGGGATCGGCCCGGACCGTCGGCAAGTCGCTGATGGTGACCTGGGCGCCGTTTTCGCTAATACCGGCATGCAGGTTACGCAACGCCTCGTCAAGGGCGGCCCGGGTATCTGTGGACTCCATCACCCCCCCCCGCGTCCCCACCCGGGAATAGGTCAGCAGGTCATCAATGAGCCGTTGCATCCGGGTGGCGCCGTCCACAGCGTATTCGATAAATTTGCGACCTTTTTCGTCGAGCTGGTCCTGGTAGCGCAGGGCCAGCAACTGGGTGAAGCTGGCCACCATCCGGAGCGGTTCCTGCAGGTCGTGGGAGGCCACATAGGCAAACTGCTCCAGATCCCGGTTGGAGCTGGTCAACTCCT
>CAIOGM010000042.1 GCA_903857795.1 uncultured Geobacter sp. | reverse complement strand
TGACCGCCTTGACGTTGGCCCCGAAGATAATCCCCCCAAGGAGATTGATCACCATGGCCCGGGTATAGGCTCCGATGAAGCCTTTGGAGGCTTTCGCCATGAAGATGGCGTACCCCAGCGAAAAGCTGAGCGCCAGCAGGAAGGCGCTGAACGTGTCGAAGAAGGTCGGTGCGGTATCGCCGAACATCGGGATGTACTGCTCGATCACGCCGATGGCGATGGGGGTCAGGAGCGCCGTGACCAGTCCCGAGGCGAAGGCGCTCCGGAACCCCACCTCCATGAATTCCAGCCGCTGCTTGGTGGTCAGAAACCGGGCCTTAATCATGCAGCCCCCCAGTTCGTTGGCGAAGTTCTGGTCGATGTAGGAGATTGCCTCCAGGAGCCCCCGGGGGTGGATCTCGTTGCTCGGGGGGACCGGCATGATATCAGGGGTGTTGGTACTGTGTTCTTTCGACACGGCGTTCACCTAACCCGAAAAAACTTTCACCACGGAGACACTGAGACACAGAGAAAACCTACTGCTTTTAACAGGGATATACAGGATGGACAGGATGTAAGGCCCTGTATTTTCCAACCGAAGAAGGAAGTTATCCTGAACATCCTGTCCATCCCTGTTAAATTGCTTTTGACGTTGGACACCCTCTCGCTTTGGGTCACATCCCGATCTTTGTGAGTGTTTGGACCAGGTTCACAATCCCGCCGCCGTAGGCGACCAGCGCCGCCAGCAGCAGACAGATGGCGGCCAGCGTTGGATTACGCTGGCGCACCCCGACCCAGAAGGCCGAGACCACCAGGGCGACAAAGAGGAAGCGTCCCCAGAAGCCGTAGAGGAGCGTGGCGAAGAGCTGCTGCCAGAAGCCGGTATACTCCGCCGGTCCCAGGTACCGGAGCGGGTTGAGTTTCTCGATAGGCATGGGCTCCTCTCAGAAGAGCGGGTAGGCTTTCGCCTTGATGCGGCTTTTTTCGACAAAGCCGAAGTATCGGGAGTCGTAACTGTCCCGGTGCTGCCCCATGACGAACATGAACCCTGCGGGGACCGGGCCGTTGAAGGTGAAGTGTTGCAGCGGTTCCCCCTTCAGGGAGATATCCTTCGCCCGGACCAGATAGTCGCCGTTGCAGTAGAACCGCTTCTGACAATCGACGGTGAGCTGGTCCCCTTCGTTACAGCCGACGATCTTCAACACATCCTCCGACTTTTTCATCCCCACCCGGGAGGTAAGCTCCCGGTGCCGGAACAGGACATAGTCCCCTCGCGCCACCCGATCCGGATTCCGGATGAGCCAGTAAACCCGGTGTTTCAGGGACGGGGTGAGCGTCACACTGAACTTGTACGGGAGCAGGGTCCCCGCGCTGAGCAGGGCCGTGAGCGCCAGCCAGAGCCGCCAGTTACGGAACTCAAGGGTTAACGGTTTCGGCATTGCGCACCACCGCGTCACCCATGATGACCACCCGGTTCCGGGGAATGGCCGTGATGACGCTCTCCAGACGGTCGAAGCTCTTCTTCAGGTCGTCATCGGTCATCTTGCCGGTGAGGTAGCTCTCCCGCTGCCGGGCGATGTACCCCTTGATATCCACGGCCACGATCTTCTGGGCGTACCAACGGTCATAGCCATAGATGGCGGTCAACGATGCGCCGAACGAGATCGCCACGCAGAGCGCCGCCGTGGGAAGCAAGGTCAAGTACCGTTTCTGCTGCTCTGGTGGCAGTGAACCCGCTGACTTCAGGTCCGGTCCTTCCCTTTCGGTTGTCGTTTCCATGGTGGTTTCATCCTTCATGTAGGGGTCTCCTTAGTCGAGAGGTTTTGCCCTTTATTCGACTTTGCTTTCAAGATGACACTAAACCGCCCCTCACCCCGACCCTCTCCCACTGAGGGGAGAGGGAGGATTAGTAAGTTTTGTAAGGGGTTAAGAGAAATTGCCTGACTAAAATTGCTGCAATTTCAAAACTGCTGTCGTGCGCAACATCCCCTCTCCCCTCGTGGGAGAGGGACAGGGTGAGGGGTAAGACAGCGTTGTGAATGAGTATCATGTTGAATGCAATTGCGAACTACACTACCAAATCTTCGTTTCCTTCGACTCTGATCAGGGAACACGACGCCAATCAGGAAGCACGACTCCGCTCAGGGAACACGACTCCGTTCAGGAACAGGTTGTTGGCTGAGCGAAGTCGAAGCCAATTCATGGCAGTACTGGGTGCATTCACTGCTTACGGGCAGACCCCGCGAGAAGATTCGCCAACGTTTGCGATCCGGTCTCCCGCTGGAACTGTTCGATGATGAATTCGAGGCTGGCGTCGCCGTAGATCGTATGGCTCTCCGCGATGCCGGTGTTCTTGGCGTCCCCTTCGCTCAAGCCGCTGTCTTCCACCTTGACTCCCCGGGCATATACCACTGCGGGAACCCGGTCGATGCCGTAGCGCCGGAACAGCAGGGGATCGACGACGAGTTTGACCGGCAGCATCTCGCACTCCCCCTCCAGCGGGTTGCAGGAGGGATCACGTTGCAGCACTGAGCCGATGAAGCTGACCGTCGGCTGG
>CAIOGM010000041.1 GCA_903857795.1 uncultured Geobacter sp. | reverse complement strand
TTTAACTGCAACTGCGCCATATCCACGCCTGCCAATGTTGCTGCATCCTCTACACTCATGCCACTATCTATTAAACGCCGGGCAACCTCTCTTTTTGCTTCTTCCCGCCCTTCTTCCCGCCCTTCTTCCCGCCCTTCTTCTCGCCCTTCTTCTCGACCCTCTTCTCGACCTTCTTCCCGCCCTTCTTCTCGACCCTCTTCTCGACCTTCTATTCTACCAAGTCCATAGTTGGATTCGACGAGACTTGCCTGATACCTCAAGTCATCCTGATAGCGTGTATAGGCTAGACGTTCCTTCTCCGGCATGCTCAACAGGGAAAACGTCTTCTTTGCCTTTTGTAACCCCTTGGCCTTGAATTCGTCCTTGATCTCTTCATTCTTGAGAAAGTAGATCCATTCGTCGAGAGGTGTTGTTGCCACATCATTAAAGTTGTTGATTCTTATCAGATAATATTCCGGGAACAGATGGAACAGTTGCTCCTTACCGTACAACTTCTGCTGTCTACGGCTAAGCTGCAGATGATCATTGTCGTGAATTCCGGTAAAGTTTGTGATCCCTCGATAGATGTAATCACTACCATGCCCTAGATCGAAATAAAGTATGTTGACGGAGATAACTTTTACCAGAGTAGAATACGCGTCACTCTCCTGCTGATGCTCGGTAATCACCCGTGATGTCCCGTAGAGAATCCGCTGCAGGTAGTCGAACTCCCGTTCGTGCTGGACTTCTATGATGATTATCTCGCCGGCACTATTCCTTACCTTGAGATCCACCCGGTTGAATTTGTCAGTTTTTGTTTCCTTATTACTTTCGCTCTCCAGCAGTTCAAGGATGGTTATCTCTTCATGGAGCAATTCGCTCAAGAACCCTTCCAGGATTTCGAAGTTGGCCTTGCTCCGCAGCAACCGCTTCATTGCCCAGTCAAATGTGATCAGTTTTCGCTCTTTTTTAGTTTTCATAATCAACCTTCAACGTTATGGGCGTTGGGGAGGCCCGGGTCAGGCTTCCAAGTTGTCAAGATTTACAGACAGAGGCAAATATCAATCGACTGCTCTATCCTCTCCTTGCTGACAACGAACCATCTTCCTCGTCCGGTCTCATTACTTCCCCATCAAATGCGTACCAGCAAACTCCCTCTATACTCGGTAACGCCAGTTCGACTGCAGCCTCATATTCCGCGACTATGCTCACTAACCTAATAATTAATCTGTATTTTCATGAGAATATCAGCCAGCCAAACACGGTCTAAATAATGAAGTAATACAGAAAGGCAACATACCATTAGTCGGGGAGGTTTGTAAAGCGATGGAACGTGTTGGCAGGCTAATCAATCCAGTCTTTAAGTTAATATTATATAATTATAGATTGGTTTGTTGCTTGACAGGCTAAAATCGAATCTCTTTCATCCACTGATAACTGCTAATTTACACTGAATAAAAGCCTTAAGCCTTTTGGAACCGCCGATAAAGGCGGATATACGACGAGATATCTGGTTTTACCTTAAAATCTTTTTTATCCGCAGATAAAGGCGGATTAACGCCGATAAATATATAACTTACATCTTTTGGATTAACCCTATTGCTCATTCCAAACATCTTCTTTCGCATCGCCCAGTACAATTCTCGCAAATCCTGACTGCTCTTGCATCTTTACCTTGTCATATTCAGCTAAATCGTCTTGCATATCCAAAGGCGGAGTAATCCCGGTGGTCAAATCTTGAATTATCACTTTTCAGACCCCGCTCTTCAACATTTCAACACTCACACCGGCAATCTCCGCCGCTTCTTCAACACTCATTCCTTTATCAATCAACCGACGTGCAACCTCAATCTTCCCTTCAAGCTTGCCTTCAAGATTCCCTTCTAGTTTCCCTTCAAGCTTACCTTCTAGCTTGCCCTGCTCGATCCCTTTTTCAAATTCCTCCTGAATCTTATATCTATCGCCAGCATCTCGAATCTGCCAGTATTCGTATATTTCTAACTCCACTTCAGTCCAGGCATTCATAGATGCCAGTTTGTAGGCTTCGTTAAGTTCTGGTATATCAACTGCATTTTTGGGAATCATCGAAAGATTGTCGGCATTCTTTATGAAATATATCCATTTATCGATGACCGTTTCCAGCTCTTCTTCTTGTTTATCAAACTTTTTCAGCTCTATGAAGTTGAATTCAAAGTCGCGCAGATCCTGTTTCATGGTTTCACGGTTCAGAATAAGATGACGGGTCAGGTAGTTGTCACCTTCAAAGGAATTGAAAGCAAGTACACCAATGAATATGACCTGATTAAGTTTTGGATAGTCCTCACCTTTTTTTATCTGACTGGTATATGCCTTGGAGGTGTAATACATAGCACGTTTGTCAAAAAATTTAGTATCTTTTACCTGCATTTCCACGATAAAATTTATATCACGGCAGTCAACAGCACGGATATCAAGAATTGTTTCTTTCAATATAGGGATATCAGGTGGCTGCCACGGATTCCTCAAGGTTACGCTCTTTATGCGTCTGTCACCCTCTAATTCAAGCACGGCATTCAAAAACCCTATAAGGATCTCTGTATGTTGCTCGCTCCCGAATATTTTCTTGAAGGCTATATCTGTTTTGACATCAACAAATTGCATGCATAACTCCTTCGAGGGGGACAGGCATCTTTTAATTAACCGCCCTATCCCCTGTCTGCCTGCCACTGGTTGACCATCAAATACCCCCAGCGCCTACCACAATCTCTCCCCGTTACTCGCCGTAACGCTCTACCCTTCCTTCACCAGATACAAGCCATGATGCGCTTCTGTGTCGGCACGATGGGCCGCAAGATCAGCGGCAATACCATCTACCTTGGCTTCAAGCTTATCGACTTTGGCCTCAAGCTTATCGACCTTTTGATTAACAATGTTGGTTATAAAAGAATTATGTTCGATCTTCTCGGTCAAATTATCATGCATTGTCTTCATCTCAGCCCTGATCGCATCATGTCCTTCAAGCACCAGGCTGAATTTGCTGCTGATATCTTCAAGTAATATCTCAAGGTGGTCTTTTTGCATGCAAAACTCCTTTCATCGCTTAGGAGGCCCGGGTCAGGCTTCCAAGTTGGCAAGATTCGCAGACAGAGTCGCTTTGGTCGGACAGCTGATCATCTTCCTCGTCCGACCTCTTTCCTTCTCCAGCAAAGGCGTCTCCGAAAACTCCCTGCCAGCGTCTTCCTGGCCGGTGACGCCGGTTTCGACTGCATCCTCATATGCTTTCCTCCGGAACGAGGATGCTCTATCCTATCAATTATCCAAGATTTTCATGAGGGCATCGGCTGTACAGGCACGGCCTGAACAGCAAAGGAATACAGGAAGGCAACATACCATTAGTCGAGGAGGTTTGTAAAGCGATGGAGTGGGTGAGGTCAACAACAAGGAACACTTAGGTTAGTCTTGTGTGTAACTATTTTCCGGATTGTAACTGACGGACGACGAGGCGAATCTTTTTTATCCACAGATAATGGCTGATGCTCACTGAATAGGGAACAACAAAGGTGATCTAACGATTTTTGCAGCAGCCTCATCTCTACATCCCACTGAGTTTCCGGCTCTCTGACTTTTTGCTGTGAGTAGCTCTTCAGACATGGCGTTGCCCGGAATTATTATTGGCTCAACTCTTCTCCGGTTATCAAGTAATCCGCAGCTGGAGCATGGGAACTATGAAAAGCTGCTACAGTAATTTACAGTTCGCTCAACCCCTTCGAGCAGTGCCGGAGTGAGGTTAAGAACCTTACCGAAGATATCGCGAATCGCCTCAGGAAGGTACTCGTGTGCAATGTCGTTCCGGACCATCCGTATCTCCACGAAAACATCACCACTAGCGATCAGCTCTTTCTTTTCCGCCCTGTTGATCCGGTCTCTGATCGTCCCATGGGAATCCAGGTCCAACTCGTCCACCAACCGGAAAATCTTCTGGATCAGGATATCGCTCAACCGCGCAAATCTGCCGGTGAACGATTCAAAACTCTCCAGCTCTTCAGGTGCATACGCCTCTTTCAATCCGATGGCTCGACATTTGTTGAATGAATAGAGCAGTACATCCCGTGCATCGGTAAGAAGTTTCAGCTCATTCACCAACAGCTCCCGCATCTGCTGAGTCATAACCGTACCCCCGTCTCCAACGCCAGCCGCACAAAGGGGTCCACGTCGTCCGCAGCTAGGAGAAGATCTATCTTCTGCTCGCCGATAAGTTCATACAGTCTGGACTTGATGGCCCGTTTATCATCTCGTGAAAGCTGCTCCGACAGGACAAGCAGATCGATATCCCCCCCCTTTTTGGCATCATCGACACGCGACCCGAACAGGTACACGACGGCATGTTCATCAAAGCAGCGAACGGTAGTCAGTATGGCCGTCCGTTCAAACTCCTTGAGTCTCATGATCTGTCACCTTCCCTCTCGACAAAACCGGCTCTCACCACTGCCTCTCCGAATGCGCTGAAATCACCCAGACGGCTCTGGAGAATGGCTCTGACCACCTCCAGATTCAGCTTCCGGTAATCGTGGACCGCCACGTTACGGAAGCCGACCATCGCCTTGAGCCGGTCGCGCAGCCCTGGGGAAATCACTCCAGCCTCACCCAGGAGGTCGAACGCCTCCCGCGACTCCTGGGGAATCCCCAGCCTCCTGACCCGCACCAGGTGCATGGCTGCATCAATGGAAGCTTCACACGCCCGCTGCAGATTGAGGATGATGGAGTCCTGACGAGTGTGGTTCGTCTCCAGTTCACTCTCATGCCCCAGATATCCCGACGCTATCCTCTGGAGGCACCGCTCGATGATGGCGCTTGTTGATGAGGACATCGTCACTCAAAAATCTTCCCCCTCCGCCGGATATCGGCAAGAATCTCCCTCCGCTCTTCATTGAGCCGCGCATAGCTGGAAAAGACCAGGTCTTCAAACTCTGCCGTGGCTGAGAGATCGGCGCTGTAGAGCCGAACCCCGTGGCCGATCACTTGCATCCTCAGCACCGTAGAGGCGGAGAGGAGGTCAACGAGATCCACGTCGCCGCCGGCCAGCGCCGCCAGCGATTGGGCGATCTCCCATCTCGTGAACGACGGCAGGGGGGAAGCAGGCAAGAGGGCCAGGTCGATGTCGCTGTCACGATGCTGATCTACCGTCCCCCACGAACCGAAGCGGTAGATTGCCCGGCAACTGGGAACGGCAGCCAGGAGCGCCATGATCAACCGCTCCGTCAGCAGTTCGTGAGAGCTCGTCACCTCTGCAATGTACTCCGCCTCACTCCTCACGCCGCTCGTTGTGCCGGTACCATTCATAGGTCCTTCTGATCCCCTCTTCCAGCGGAACCGTAGCCTTCCACCCCAGCGCCGCCATCCGGGAGACATCCTCCAGCTTGCGCATGGTCCCGTCCGGCTTGGTACTGTCAAAGACGATCTCCCCTTGGAACCCGACCACCCGCTTCACCGTCTCCGCCAGTTCACGGATGGTGACATCAACCCCGGTCCCCAGATTAACGAAACAGGGACGAGGGAAGTTCAAGAGCTCCGCAGCAATGGCCTCGTCGGACTGCTCCATCAGGAAGATCGAACCTTCGGCCATGTCGTCCACATAGAGGAGTTCGCGCATGGGGGCGCCGCTGCCCCACACGGTGACTGCTGACGTCTCACTCCTCTCGATTCCCATCTTCGCCTCGTGAAACCGTCGGATCATGGCCGGGAGGACGTGGGAGTTCTCCGGGTGGAAGTTGTCACCGGGGCCGTAGAGGTTGGTGGGCATGACCGCGATGAACTTCGTCCCGTACTGCCGGTTATACGATTCGCACATCTTGATCCCGGCGATCTTCGCCAGGGCATAGGGCTCATTGGTCGGCTCCAGCAGGCCGGTGAGGAGATGCTCTTCCTTCATGGGCTGAGGGGCGCTCTTGGGGTAGATGCAGGAGGAGCCGAGGAAGAGGAGCCTTTTTACCCCATGGAGGTACGCCTGATGAATCACGTTGTTCTGGATCATCAGGTTGAGATAGATGAAGTCGGCGGGGAAGGTGTTGTTGGCATGGATTCCGCCGACCTTGGCCGCCGCCAGGATGACATATTCGGGTTTCTCCGCCGCAAAGAAATCCGCCACCGCCTGCTGGTTGGTCAGGTCCAGTTCGTCGATCTCGGGGAGAAGGAGATTGGTGTAGCCATGCGAGGTCAATTTTCTAACAAGGGCAGAACCAACCAACCCGTTCGAACCGGCAACGAAAATCTTTGATGTCAAATCCATAAACTAACCCCCTGGAACCGCCGATAAAGGCGGATGAACGCCGAGAAATCCTGAACTTACTTCTAAAGCTTACTTCTTTTGGTTTAACCCAAAGTCTTTACAGTGTTTGTTTGGTTTACGCAGTTATCGGCGGCCATCCGCTTTTATCGGCGGTTAACAATGCCTTGGGCCTTTCTTCGCGGTTCCGACTTACTCGTTATAGTCAAACGTCTTATAGCCGTGTTTTTTGACCAACTCGTCCCGCTCTGCGGTTTTCAGGTCTTCCCGCACCATCTCGGCGACCAGCTCTCTGAAGCTGATCTTGGGGGTCCAGCCGAGTTTTTCCCGCGCCTTGGTCGGATCGCCCAGCAGGGTCTCCACTTCGGTGAGCCGGAAGTAACGGGGATCGACTCTCACGATGGTCCGCGGTTGGTGACCGGGGACCGGGGAGACCAGAGTGCCGATTTCGTCGACCCCCGCCCCTTCCCACGCAATCTTCATCCCCAGCTCTTCGGCGGCGGCATTGACGAAGTCGCGGACGCTGTACTGGAGACCGGTGGCGATGACCCAATCCTCCGCCTGCTCCTGCTGCATGAGGAGCCACTGCATCTCCACGTAATCTTTCGCATGCCCCCAGTCGCGCAGGGAGTCCAGGTTCCCCAGATAGAGACACTCCTGCAGCCCCAGCTTGATCCGGGCCAGGGCGCGGGTGATCTTCCTCGTGACGAAGGTCTCACCACGCAGGGGGCTCTCATGATTGAAGAGGATGCCATTGCTGGCGTGGATGCCGTAGGCCTCGCGATAGTTCACCGTGATCCAGTAGGCGTAGAGCTTGGCCACCGCGTAGGGGGAGCGAGGATAGAACGGGGTGGTCTCCTTCTGGGGGATCTCCTGAACCAGGCCGTAGAGCTCCGAGGTGGAGGCCTGATAGAAGCGGGTTTTCTTCTCCAGCCCCAGGATCCGGATCGCCTCAAGGATTCGAAGCGGGCCGATGGCGTCGGCATTGGCCGTATATTCGGGGGTCTCAAAGGAGACCGCCACATGGGACTGGGCAGCCAGGTTGTAGATCTCGTCGGGTTGGACCGCCTGGATTATCCGGATCAGGTTGGTGGAGTCGGTCATATCCCCGTAATGGAGGAAGAGTCGCTTGTCGGTCTCGTGGGGATCCTGATAGAGGTGGTCGATCCGGTCGGTGTTGAAGAGGGAGGCGCGACGTTTGATGCCGTGGACCTCGTATCCTTTTTCCAGGAGCAGTTCGGCCAGGTAGGCGCCGTCCTGGCCGGTGACGCCGGTGATGAGTGCTTTTTTCATAAGTTCCTTTCCGTGGAATGATGATCTCTATCATATTGATTGCTAACGATTTTTATGAAGCGCCGCCAGACAGACAGAGCCTTCGTGACGGAGAAATGGAATCGCACCTTACCATTAGTCGGGGAGATTTGTAAAGAGATGCGATACAGCTTCCGGTTTAACCCGACTGGTCCAAAAATCTGGTTTAATCCAGCCTCTTCTGTGCTATCATCAGGGCGTTTTATCATGAAATCGGCGCTCTGCACCTGACCAGCCATGACGCACTCATCGTTGACGGGACTCCTCAGAATTCTCCCCCTCCCCCTCGATTCCCAGGAGAGATCACCATGCAGAGACAGTACCGCCGCCCCCCGCCCAAACGCCTCCTGTTGTCTCAACGGCTTCTCAGAGAGCAGCGGCAGGAACTGCTGCGGCAGATTCAGGAACTCCGGGCGGGTGAGGTGGCGCTCCGGCGGTCCGATGAGCTGTCCAGGGCTGCCCTGGACACCCTCCCGGCGGAGATCTGCGTGCTTGACGAGGAGGGGAAAATTCTGACCGTCAACCGGAAGTGGCGGGAATTCGCCGATGTCAATCCGCCGATCCTGGACAACTACGGCATCGGCGCCGATTATATCGCGGTCTGCGCCGCCGTCGAAGGGGACGACGGTGAGAGCGCCCGACTCTTTGCCCAGGGGATCAGGGGCGTTCTCGCCGGAGAGTTCCCGGGCTATGAACAGGAGTATTCCTGTCACTCCCAGGGAGAACAGCGCTGGTTCCACGGCCGGGTGCTCCCTTTTGCCGACAGCCGACCGGTCAGGGTGGTGGTCTCCCATGAAAACATCTCCGGGAGAAAAGAGCTGGAGGCCGCCCTGATCGCCAGTGAGACCCGCTTCCGCCGGCTGTTCGAGCAGCACAGCGCCGTCATGCTCCTCATCGATCCGGTCAGCAGCCGGATCGTCGACGCCAACAGCGCCGCAGTGGAGTTCTACGGCGCCGACCTGAACGGGCTGCAGGCCATGGAGATCAGGGGGCTCGTCCCTCTCCCCCCGGAGGAGCGCTCCCCCCAGCGGGAAAGCCGGGAGGGTGAGTCGAAGAACCACATTACCGCCCTGCACTGCCTGGCCGATGGGTCGCTCCGCAGCGTGGAGATCTATACGACCCCTATCACCCTCCAGGAACAGCAGCTCCTCTTTGCCATCATCCATGACATCACCGAGCGCCGGCGGATCGAGGACGAACTGCTCATGACCCGGGTCAGCGTGGAGGCGGCCTCCGACGCCGTCTACTGGATCAGGCCGGACGGACGGATCGCCGATGTCAATCCGGCGGTCTCCCGCGCCCTGGGGTACAGCCGGGAAGAGCTGCTCCGGATGACCATCCACGACATCGACCCCCAGTACAGCGCCGAGCAGTGGCAGCGGCATGCCCCCGAGGTCCGCCGGCTTGGCTCCATGAAGTTTGAAACGAAGCACCGGACCAAGGAGGGGCGACTGATCCCGGTGGAGATCATCACCAACTATGTCCAGTTGGAGGGTGAGGCGCGTCACTGTGCCTTTGCCCGGGATATCTCCGAGCGGAAGCGGATGGAACAGAATCTCCGGCTCAGCGAGGAGCGCCACCGGATACTGGCCGACAACGCCATCGATGTCATCTCCACCGTGGGGCTGAACGGCGTCTACTCCTATATGAGCCCCTCAGTTGAGAAGCTGCGGGGGTATACTCCGGCAGAGGCCATGGGCCAACCCAATGAGGAGATTCTTACCCCTGACTCCCTCGCCGTGATCACCGAATACAGCAGGCGCCTGTTTGCCAACCTGGATGCGGGACTCCCCGCCGAGACGTTCCGGGGAGAGCTGGAGATGTGGTGTAAAGACGGCTCCACCGTCTGGGTGGAGGCGACCATCTCGCCGCTTCTGGACAGCGACGGCAACGTGGTGGAGATGCTCGGGGTGACCCGCGACATCAGTCAGCGAAGAGAAGCCGAGAGCGAACTCCGCCGGAGCCGTGACGAGTGGAAACGGACCTTTGATGCCATGCCGGATCTGATCTTCATTATCGACGCCGACTACCGGATCCGGAGGATCAACCAGTCCGCCTTGGACGCCCTCGGCATCGCCTCCCTGGATGAGCTGAGCAGCGACAACTGCAGCATCTGTATGCACGGCGGCGATACCCCCCCCGCGAACTGCCCCCAGGCCAGGACCCTGCAGGATCAGAAGAGCCATGAGGTGGAGATCCTGGTGGAGCAGCTGGGGCGCAACTTCCAGGTGAGCACCACCCCGATCTTCGATGCCCAGGGGAATTACGTGGAGTCGGTGCATGTGGCCCACGACATCACCGAGAGCAAGAAGCACGAACGGGAACTGGAATTGGCCCGGGAGGCCGCCGACACGGCCAACTGGGCCAAGAGTGATTTTCTCTCCAACATGAGCCACGAGATCCGCACCCCCATGAACGCCGTCCTCGGCCTGGCGCAGCTGCTGGAGACGGAGCAGCTCTCGGCCGGCCAGCTGGAGATGGTGCAGCGGATCCGGCTGGCCGGCCGCTCTCTGCTGGGGATCATCAACGACATCCTCGACTTCTCCAAGATCGAGGCCGGTCGGCTCGCCATTGAACAGCGCCCCTTTAACCTGCCGGCGCTGCTGGAGCATGTTACCGGCATGTCGCGGGAGATCGTCCGGGACAAGGGGCTCCAGCTCCGGTTGGAGACTCCGGCAGGGGTCGAGGGGTGGCTGCTGGGGGACGCCCTCCGGCTGGAACAGATCCTCCTCAATCTGCTGGGCAACGCCATCAAATTCACCCGGCAGGGGGATATCCTGGTCCGGGTCATCCTGCAATCGTCCACCGGGGAGAGCGTTCGGCTCCGGTTCCAGGTCCAGGACAGCGGCGTCGGCATCAACCCGGAGGTCCTGCCGAACCTCTTCATGCCGTTCACCCAGGCCGACGGCAGCATCACCCGGCGGTTCGGCGGGACCGGGCTGGGACTCTCCATCTGTAAGCGGCTGGTGGAGTTGATGGGGGGGAGCATCGGAGTGGAGAGCCGGGTGGGGGTGGGGAGCAGCTTCTGGTTCGAGGTCACCTTTGACCGGACCACCGGGATCAACTTGGAGAGCGTCCCGACGGCGAGGCGATTCGCTCCCACCGGGTCGCGCCTGAGAGGGGTGCGGCTCCTGGTGGTTGACGACAGCGACATTAACCGGGATCTGATCAGCCGGGCGGTGGCGCTGGAGGGGGCGGAGAGCACTCCGGCAGCCGACGGTCAACAGGCCCTCGACCTCCTCAAGAGCGAGCGGCAGTTCGACGCCGTCCTGATGGACATCCAGATGCCGGTGATGGACGGACTCACCGCAACCCGGCACCTGCGACAGGAACCCAGGCTCTCCTCCCTCCCGGTCATCGCCTTCACCGCCGGCGTCCGGCCCGATGAGCTGCAGAAGGCGCTGGATGCCGGGGTCACTGATTTCCTCCCCAAACCGGTGGATCTGGAGGAGATGGTCGCCATGCTCCTCCGCTGGACCGCTCCCCGGCCCGCAGATGAAGGGATAGTGCTCCCCCACCGAGAAGAGCAGGGGGAACTCCTGCCGGAGCCGCATTCCTGCCTGGATGTCGCGAAGGGGATCGCCCTCTGCGGCGGCGAGAAACTCTACCGGGAGCTGCTCGGTGAGTTGGTCAGGGTTCATGGGGATGATGTGGTCGGCATCAGGACGGCCCTGGCCGCTGGAGATCTTGGCCATGCGGCAGAACGGGTTCATCTGCTCAAAGGGGTCTCCGGCAACCTGGCGGCAGTCACCATCCACCGGATCACGCAGGAGCTGGAATCCGCCCTGAAGCAGGGGGAGCGGGAGCTCTCGGAGCTACTCCTCCTCCGGTTGACGGAGGCCCTGGCGGAACTCCGCTCCCTCCCCATCCGGTCGCAGGAAGAGCCTCCTCCCCGAAAGGAGAGCGTCCCCTCCCCCCTCCCGGCAAAGGACGAACTCTCCCCGCTGCTGGAGGAGCTGCGCTTCCTTTTGGAGCAGCGCCAGATGGCGGCCCTGCATGTCATGGCCCAGGTGGGAGAGCTGCTGGCCGGCACCGTCGTCGCACCGGAGAGTGCGCTTCTCTCTACGGCGATGGATCGTCTGGAGTTTGAGGAGGCCCACGCCATGCTGCAGCAGCTGACTCATCGGCTCACCGATCCGGGGCTTTATTATCCACAGATAAAAGCTGATTAAGACCGGGAACTGCGCAAACCGGAAAAGTCGTCTCAAGAGAGGAGAGGATGGTCCCCATGGAGCCTGTCAGGAGCAAAGAAACCCCTCGATGCCGGCTGGCGAAACAGACCGGAGCAGCCGGCAACGAGCTCCCCATCCGTGGCGGCTGGGGATATTCAAGGGATGACGCCTGCATCATCGACAGCTCAGACGCCATGGTGGATCCTCACCTGCCGTTTAATGGAAACGGCGTCGAGCAGCTCTTCGTGGAGATGCGGATCCACGAAGCGCTGGTCATCTGCAGGGGGAGCGGTGAGAAGTTTCAGGGGATAGAGTGCTCTCTACTCCGGAGGGAGCGGCTCTTGGAGGAGGGAGTCGCCTATGACCAGCTGACGTTCGAGATTTCCGCCTTTCAAGAGGACGATTGGGAGGAGCTCAAGGCCGAATATGAGGGAGCCCGCGGCGCCGACACTCCCGGCTTTGATCATCAAGCTCACGAAACCAGGCGGCAGGAGAGAACTGTCCGCTGGAAGGAAGAGTTCTGGTTCGACGTCACGAGCTTTGCCGACCAGGAGCTGCAGAGTGGTTCCGGAGGGGTGAGCGAGAGCGACGCCCCCCCTGCGGGGCAAAAAGAGCGGCACGCTCCGCCGGCGGGATCGGTCCGGAGCGCCCCCGACGTTCCGCCGCAACCCAAGATCAAGGGGAGCTGGTGGCAGTTCTGGAGACGGTAGATCGGCCCGATACGTACCCACTTACCCCCTCCTCCTCTCCCGCTGCGCCCCCCTCCTCCCGGTGGGAACAGGAGCCAGGGAGCCCTGCCGCCCCCCCGTCAGGTCGATGAACGTCAGATATCCGCAGTAGATCACCAGAAATGAACAGAAAATTGGAAACGGTTCCATGGGAATTCTCCTCTTAGAGTCGGATGAGCAGGATGAGGCGCCTTCAGGCGCCCGGTCACTGCCGGGATGCTACCATCCCGGTGTGAACCGGTGAGGCGGTGGCGCGGATGCCGGCGTCACTCTCCCCCTGCTCCAGGAGTTCACGGAGCAGCTCTGTGTCGCCGTCGCGGCTCTCCGCAGTCGTGACCCGGGGCTGATGCAGTTGCCGCTGGGCGATGATCTCTTCGATGCTGTTCCATTTTTGACTCTGCCGGACAGGCGCCGAGCCGATCCGGGAACTGCTGCCGGTTTCGCAAAAGGCCCAGGAACCGCTCAGTACAATAATCAAGGTGATCATGATGCTGACGATGCTGCGGTTGACGTTATTCATGGGACATTTTCCCTTTCGTGTGAGTTCCTGACGATACCTGGCACCGCGGAGGAGATAACAAGGACGGTGCGGCAGGATCATCAATCGGTAGCTATATCGAATTGAATATTCATATATCAATACCCTATGCTTTCTGTCAAGCATTTTCGTCGGCATTTTCGCCGGAGAAACAGTGAATACACAAAAGTGACCCAGAGGAACTTCAGTGATGAGTGCGGTGAAGAGAGGGGGATCCAACAGATTGGTACGGGGAGTAGAAAGCAGATTGAGTGGGAAAGGCCCGCAGGGGCGACGGCTGCGTCGTCCCTGCGGGCCTTTAATGATCACGGCGCACCGTGCCCCTACTTCTTCTCCAGGCTCTTGACGATGTCCGGTACCGCCTGCTTCATCACGTCCCGAATGGCGTTCCTGAGGACCAGACTCCCCAGCAGATCCCCATCCTTGGTGTCCCAATCGGAAAGGGTGGCGCGATAGTCGAAGGATTGAAGGCGGCCGCCGTTATGCCAGAGCTCCAGGGTCAGGGCAACCGCTCCCGATGCATCGAGCTTGAAGTTCATGAAGGAGATACTCTCATTGAGGCTCATCTTCACCATGGAAAGCCGAACCACCTTGGCGGCTTTCTCCGGCATCACCTTCACCTGCTTTACCAGGTAGCCGGCGGAGGTCAGCTCTTCGGCCAGCATACCGGAGATGAGATCGGCGGGCATACTGGAGACGACCAGATCATTTTCTTTCTCCCCGTCGTACCCTTTCACCTGACCGATGACCCAGAGCGCCTTCTGTTCCACCTGAGGCACCGAATCCTGTACCAGGTAGAGCTCCCCGCTCCCCCCCGTGGTGGCGCCAAAGGGGGTGTATCCCACGGTGACGTTCATCCCGGGGGCCGCGCAGCCGGCCAGCAGGGAAACTCCGCATAGTACCAGCAGCTTGATTAATCCAGACCTCATAACACTCTCCTTATGGCAAGGGCGGGCGATTCATGAATCGCCCCTACACCCGTTTCAACTCACAATAACCCCGAACCTAAGAACCCAGAACCTAGAACCCAGAACCTAGAACCTAGAACCCAGAACCCCGAACCTCTGTCAAGTCCTGGTAAGCTTGCGGTAGGTGATCCGGTGGGGCCGGTCCGCCTCGGCCCCCAGTCGCCGGCGCCGCTCCTCCTCATACTCCGAATAGTTCCCCTCGAACCAGGTCACCGCGCTGTTCCCCTCGAAGGCGAGGATATGGGTGGCGATCCGGTCCAGGAACCAGCGGTCATGGGAGATGACCACGGCGCAGCCGCCGAAATTCTCCAACGCCTCCTCCAGCGCCCGCATGGTGTTCACGTCCAGGTCGTTGGTCGGTTCGTCCAGCAGGAGCAGATTGGCCTCGGACTTGAGCATCTGCGCCAGATGGACCCGGTTCCGCTCCCCGCCGGAGAGCATGGAGACCTTCTTCTGCTGATCGGCTCCGGAGAAGTTGAACCGGGAGACATAGGCGCGGGAGTTGACCGAGAGCTTCCCCAGCTGGATGGTATCCTGCCCTCCGGAGACCACCTCCCAGATGTTCTTGTCAGGATCCAGGGAGTCGCGGCTCTGATCCACGTAGGCCAGCTTCACCGTCTCGCCTACCTTGAGGGTTCCCCCATCGGGGCTCTCCTGGCCGATGATCATCCGGAAGAGGGTGGTCTTGCCGGCGCCGTTGGGGCCGATGACCCCGACGATCCCCCCCCGGGGAAGCCGGAAACTCATATTTTCCACCAGGAGGTTGTCACCATACCCCTTGGCCACGTGCTCCGCCTCCACCACCAGATCCCCCAGCCGCGGACCCGACGGGATGAAGATCTCCAGCTCCCGGTTGCGCCCCTCGTTCTCCTGGGAGGCGAGCTGCTCATAGGCGGTGATCCTGGCCTGGGACTTGGCGTGCCGTCCCTTGGGAGACATCCTGATCCACTCCAGCTCCCGCGCCAGGGTCTTGCGCCGCTCGCTCTCCTGCTTCTCCTCGGTGGCCAGCCGCTTCTCCTTCTGCTCCAGCCAGGAGGAGTAGTTCCCCTTCCAGGGGATCCCCTCCCCCCGGTCCAGCTCCAGGATCCACCCTGCCACGTTGTCCAGGAAATAGCGATCGTGGGTCACGGCGATGACCGTCCCCTCGTACTGCTGCAGATGCTTCTCCAGCCACGCCACGGTCTCGGCGTCCAGGTGGTTGGTGGGCTCATCCAGGAGGAGGATGTCCGGCTTCCGGAGGAGGAGTCGGCAGAGGGCCACCCGCCGCTTCTCACCACCGGAGAGCACCTTGATAGGAGCGTCACCAGGGGGGCAGCGGAGGGCGTCCATGGCCATCTCCAGCCGCGAATCCAGGTTCCAGGCATCCAGATGATCGAGCTTCTCCTGGAGCAGCGCCTGCCGGTCGCAAAGCTTCTCGAAGTCGGCGTCGGGCTCGGAAAACTTGTCGGTGATGTCGTTGAACTCCTTGAGGAGCGCCACGGTCTCGCTGGCCCCCTCCTCGACCACATCGCGGACCGTCTTGCTCTCGTCCAGAGCTGGCTCCTGCTCCAGGAACCCGACGGTGTAGCCGGCGGAGAGGACCGCCTGACCGTTGAACTCCTTGTCCATCCCGGCCATGATCCTCAGGAGCGAACTCTTGCCGGAGCCGTTGAGGCCGAGGACACCGATCTTGGCGCCGTAAAAGTAGGAGAGGGAGATATCTTTGATGACCGGCTTCTTGTCGTAAAATTTCGACACCCGCATCATGGAATAGATGATCTTCTGGCTGTCAACGCTCATGAATACTCCTTAGTCGTGATGAAACGAAACCATGCCGCTGGACCGGTTACTCCATGAGGAGCCCGACGATCTTCCTGGCAAGAGGGTGGATGACACTATAGTGGACCTCGACCCCGTCACGGGTCCCCATGATGATCCCCTTGTTCTTCAGGAGCGCCAGGTGCTGGGAGACGGTGGCCTGGGGGAGGCCGAGACACTCCCAAATATATTTGACGTTGCACTCCTTGGTGCAGAGTCCCGCCACGATCTTCAGCCGCACCGGGTGGCCCAGGACCTTGAGAACCTCCGATTCATCTATAAAAACCCTGCTCTTGTCAAAATCCATGGGCGCTCTCCGGGCAACTGAACGGTTGCAATTATTCCTATATATGATTCATACCGGAAAAGTCAACAAAAAGGGGTTTTAACGATATATTTTCCCACTAAAGTGACACGCCGCCCAGTGACCCGGCTCCTTCTCCTGCAGCGGGGGAATCTCCCGGGAGCAGAGCGGCTGCGCATGGCAACAACGGGGATGGAACGGGCAGCCGGCGGGGGGGGAGAGAGCGGTCGGCGGATCCCCCTGGAGGATGATCCGTCGGCTCTTGCCGCCTGGGCGCAGGGTCGGGATGGCCGAGATCAGCGCCTCGGTATAGGGGTGGAGAAAGCGCAGGAAGACGGCGTCTCTCCCCCCCCGCTCCACGACCCGCCCCAGATACATGATGGCGATACTGCTGCTCAGGTGCCGAACCACCGACAGGTCGTGGGCGATGAAGAGCATGGAGAGCCCGAAGTCATGGCGGAGCTCCTGGAGCAGGTTGATGATCTGGGCCTGGATGGAGATATCCAGGGCCGAGACCGGTTCATCGGCGATGAGGAGCCTGGGGTTGACCGCCAGGGCCCGGGCAATGCCGATGCGCTGTCGCTGCCCCCCCGAGAACTCGTGGGGGTAACGGTTGAAATGGTCGGCATGGAGCCCCACCCGGCGCATCAGCTCCACCACCCGGTCACGATACTCGCCCCGTGACACCAGCCGATGGATCTTGAGCGGCTCGCCGATGATCTCCCCCACCCGCATCCGGGGGTTGAGGGAGGCCTGGGGGTCCTGGAAGATCATCTGCACCTTCCGGCGAAAGGCGAAGAGTTCGCTCCTCCCCAGGGTATCCAACCGCACTCCCTGAAACGAGATCGTCCCACGAGTCGGGGGGATCAGGTTCATGAGGAGCTTGGCGATGGTAGACTTGCCGCACCCCGACTCCCCCACCAGCCCCAGGGTCTCCCCCTCTTCCAGGCGGAGATCGACCCCATCCACGGCTCGCAGCAGCTGCTTGTTACCAAAAAGCCCCCGTTGCACCGGGAACTCCTTGGTCACCCCTCGCGTCTCCAGGAGGGGGCAACTCATGAGCAGTTCACGCAGCGGGCCAGATGGCCGGGGCGAAGCTCGCGCAGCTCCGGGAGCGCCTTCAGGCAGGCGGGGCTCCGGCGGGGGCAGCGGGGGGCAAAGGGGCAGCCGACGACCCTCTCCCCCGGTGTGGGGAGCGCTCCCGGAATGACCCGGAGCGGCTCCCCCGGTTCCCCCTGTTGGGGGAGGGAGGCCAGGAGCAGCTCGGTATAGGGGTGCAGCGGTTCACGGAACAGATCGACGGTGGGGGCGTACTCCATGAGGCTTCCGGCATACATGACGGCGGTGGCGTCGGCATGCTCCGCCACGATCCCCAGGTCATGGGTAATGAGGATCAGCCCCATCTCCTCCTGTTGCCGGAGGGAGTCGATGAGGTCGAGGATTTGGGCCTGGATGGTCACATCAAGGGCGGTGGTCGGCTCGTCGGCGATGAGCAGCCGGGGGCGGCAGGCCAGCGCCATGGCGATCATGACCCGTTGGCGCATCCCGCCGGAGAGCTGATGGGGATAGTCGTCGTACCTCTGTTCCGGTGACGGGATGCTCACCTTTCGGAGCAACTCCGTCGCCTCGTGACGGGCCTCGCGCCGCCCCAGTCGGCGGTGGAGCATGATCCCTTCGGCCACCTGCTCCCCCACCCGAAACACCGGGTTGAGTGAGGTCATCGGCTCTTGAAAAATCATGGAGATCCGGTTGCCCCGCACGGCCCGCATCTCCTCCTCGGAGAGCGCCAGGAGGTCGACCCCCTGAAAGAAGATCCGTCCGGAAGCGATCCTTCCGGGATACGGCACCAGCCGCAGGACGGAGAGGGCGGTGACACTCTTGCCGCACCCCGATTCCCCCACGATGGCCAGGGTTCCGGCGCCGTCAAGGGAGAGGCTCAGGTCGTTCACCGCGATGGCCGGTCCGGCGGCGGTGTCGAACTGGGTGGTCAGATTCTGTATGGAGATGAGTGGCGTCACGCGGTGGAGGTCCTCTGGAGCGGCGTGGTAGAAGGTTCCGAAACTGACCCCTTATACACCAATTCTACGGGAGCGGCAAACGGTATCGCCCCTGATGACTGCCGATGTCAACGGGGCTGACGGGAAGAGCAGTTGTTTTTCCCTTGACACCGGGAGGAATATTGTATAAAAGAGCACTTCCTTTAAACGATCAGTTCGGCGGTGTAGCTCAGCTGGCTAGAGCAAGCGACTCATATTCGCTAGGTCCGGGGTTCGAGTCCCTGCACCGCCACCATATAACAGTCCGGCGGGTCCGGAAGAATCCAAAAGCCTCTGAGAAATCAGGGGCTTTTTGCTGTTCATCGTCTGACACGGTGCGATAGTACATCACAGAATCCAGGAGTCCTGGGGGCAGATAAACAGATCAAACACCCCGAACAGAACGTGGGTGCCCCCAAGAGGAGGAACAGGATATGCCAAGAGCTATCAATCCCATCTCCTGTATCTTTTCATGATACGCTCGTCCGATTGTATGAATTTCAACCGCATCTCTGCTAACCTTCTGACTTCGTGGGTGTTTGACTCTTCACGAGGTCAACGTCCCTGCCTAAGCTGCTTATACAGCTCTCTTCTCAATGGTTACTCGGCAGAAGTTCAAGCTGCAGGACAAGCGAGACAATACGGCTGGTTACAACTGTTTTCTTGAACTTCTCAACTCTGGCACGGTCTAAGCTAGAGCACAGACGAGAAAAAAATAACGAGAGACGAGGAGTACGCCATGAAAACCACACTGAGAACCATAGCTTCCGCAGCAGCAGCAACGATGGCAGCAGTGACCCCGGCCTTTGCCGTCCCGTGTATTCCGACCACAGCAGCCTGCTGGTTTGGTCTTTTCTTGGCTTCTGTACCCTGATTGTGGTCGCCCAGATGATGCCTGCCGTGATGATGATGGTGGGGATCGTCAAAGGCGTTGCCCCCGAACACAAGGGAGCTGAAGCTCTCAACTAATTTGTTGCGGGTAACCCCCATCTTTACTGAGGAATGCCTACAGTTTTTGAGGCAAGGTTGATGTGATTCCCTAAAACAGGAGGAAGCACCATGAGAATATTTGTCTTGATAGTCGGTTGTCTCATGCTTTTCGTCAGTAGCGGCATTGAGATTGTCTACGCGACCCCATCAATTACCTCAACCATCATGGTCAAGATGGTTAAAGGGCTTACCGCTGCTGAACAAGCGGCTATTATTGCGCGAAACGGTGGGGTTGAAATCTCATCGGTTCCGGTGCTGCGGCTACACGTGATTTCTGTGCCCGCCGAAAATCTTTTTTTACTTCTGAAGGACTATCGAGCCGACCCGCAGGTGGAAAGTGTCGAAGTTAGCAAGAGCCGTAAGGCGGAAACGCTCTCTGACGACCAACACGTGGGAGTCCAGTGGTCACTTCAGAAAATCGGCTGGGATAAAGTCTACGGCAAGATTGCTCCCAAGGGGACCGCCACAGTGGCGCTGCTTGACACTGGCATCGACGCCACCCACCCTGACCTGAAGAATAATATCGTTGTCGGAACCTCGATTTTAGACGGTTCGAATGGCTTTACAGATCCTTCCGGCCATGGCACCCAGATGGCCGGTATCATTGCTGCGGTGACCGGCAACGGCAAAGGAATCGCCGGCGTCGCCTACGCGGGAGTGAAAGTGATGCCGATAACCGTGCTCGACGCCGCCGGTATCGGGCAGGATACCGACATCATCCAAGGAATTGTGTGGGCTGTCGATCACGGTGCCAACATTCTTCTTATGGCCTTCAGTAACCACGACTTCAGCCAGAATCTCCAAGACGCCCTTGACTACGCATGGTCCAAGGGTACGGTCCTTGTGGCGGCCACCGGCAATAATGCGACCTCAACTCCTACCTATCCAGCCGGGAATCGCGGTGTTATTGGTATCTCGGCCACTGATGAAACCGACCTTCTGGCGGCAACAAGCAATTTCGGCCTCGACACCTTCCTGGCGGCGCCGGGAACAAACATCTACACTACAACTCTCGGCAATACCTATAATTACGTCTCTGGCACTTCCGCATCCTCGGCCATTGTCGCTGGCGTAGCCGGTTTCATGAAAGCAAACGACTCAAAACTGTCCAACGGTGCTATCGTAGGTCGCCTGGCAAAATCCGCAGATTCGGTCGGTTCCGCCAGCAACCTGAATAACCAGACCATGTACGGCAACGGTCGGGTTGACATGGCTAAAGCAATTGCCGACACCAGCACCAACATTATCGTCCAGCCCGCCGGCACCCTCGGTGGCGGTGGACCTTATGTAGGTCCGTACAAGGCAGCGGCAATGAAAACCGCGACAGTCACAGGCAACTGGAATAGCACGACAACTTGGGGAGGCGCTGCGGTACCGGTTACAGGTGATACGGTCGTCATCAACTCAGGAGTCAAGGTTACCGTCAACGTCAATACGGCATCGGTTGCGTCAATAAAGATAAATGCTCCTGCATCAAGTAACGGCATCACCGTCAGCGGCACAAATACCCTGAATTGCTCAGGTACCATCGCAATGAACGCGCCAACTGCCAGCGCTAACGGGACCATTGCCGTAGGCACGGGCACACTGAATGCCGGCAGTATCACTATAACGGGTGGCAGCAGTTCAAGTCAGTACAGTCTTGTTTCACTCAGCACCGGAACCATCAATGTTACCGGTGATATTTCTTTTTCAGGTATGCAAGCGCAGGCCAGATTGGCATTTACCGGGTCGGGAACTCTCAATATCGGCGGAAATCTGGGCGCTAATGGCACCTTTACCGCCTCAACAGGTACTGTTAATTTTCGAGGTGGTCACAATCAGTCGGTTGCCGGATACACATATAATACATTGAAGGCAAACTCTTGCTTTAACGTTAATTTAGCTGGTGCCGCTACCATCAAGACGCTCACTATCGGTGATGCAACTGTTTGTCAATGTAATCCAAGTCCATGTGTGATCAATATGCCGACTTTCTTTTATGACAATGGTTTTTCTATTACATTAAGTTCTGGTAGCGCTCTAAATTTCATTTCTGGTGACTATTATATAAGCTCATCGACTTTGCCTAATTTTAGCTTGAAAAATATTAATTTTAAAACGAGTTGGTTCATCTATACTGGAGTTGGACCACAGACAGTTGCCTCTGTTAACAATTCTATGAATGTTGCGCTTTCAGGTAGTGGTGTCAAATCGTTTGCACCAGGGGTAACTCTCAACACCCTCGATATCAACCTCGGAGCAACCGCATACATAACGCCTGGGCTTAATCTTCAGGTTGGTGCTCTAGTTTTTGGAATTACCAGTGGACAACAAGGCACTATTAAAGGCACTTGGGGTTCCACCACTGCCACTGCCGCTACCCATCACAATAATACCTACTTTGCTCCATCAACTGGATATTTGACCGTATTAAGTGACATGCGGTCTGCACAGCCAACCGTAACCTTATCGGTCGTGTTTGGCGGTCCCAACACCGTCAAAGTCGGCAACACCTTTATTGCGGTTGCCAGTGGCGGTAGAGGAACCGGAGCCTATGCCTATAGTGCAACCGGGTCAGCGTGTCAGGTCAATGCCTCAACCGGTGTTGGCAAGGTGCTGCATGTGAGCGGCGGCTGTTCGGTTACAGCCACAAAGGCCGGCGACGACTACAATTCAATGTCCTCACCCAGCGCCCCCTTGATCATAACAACCATCAACAAGGGTGACCAGGCGGCGCTGATTCTGAATACAACCATGCCGCTGGCCAACGCTCAGAGTGAGACCATGTCGGTCACCGGCGGTACCACCGGCGGGGCTGCGACCTACAAACTCGTGTCAGGCCCCTGCTCAATCACGGGCAACAAGCTCACCGCGAAAAGCAACACGGGCTACTGCCTTGTTAACGCGACAATGGCCGGCAACACTGACTACAACCCCGTCACCAGCTACCCGGATAACTTCGTGGTGCTAAAGTAAGTTAACCTCTGTCTGGTTTTTCTTATGCTTCTGCGCACTGATCGTGGTCACCCAGGTGATGCTTGCCCTGATGATGCTGTGGGGATCGTGAAAGGGTGTGGCCCCCGAACACAAGGGAACCGCAGCACATAACTGTCACGCGACCTCCGAGGTCCTGACCCCGTAAGGGTGACAGGACCTCCAAGCGCAAAGGAAGGTGTGCCATGGCACGACTCATGATAGCGGAACGGGACCGGGCCTGCCGGTCCATGAGGACTATAATACGGAGTCTCGCAGTATCGGCTATCTGACAGGACCGTCCGATTTTGGCCCCGTAAATCCAATTGTTTCAAAGTGGACTATATGCAGTATAGGAAGGCCGGCGCTCAGAGGAGTGACCGGCCTTTTTCTTTTCAGACAACCGATTAGGTATCCCAGTATTCGCTGGAATCTTTCATTAGTCATACACTGGTGGACCAATTAATTGCGTACATATTTGAATAACGTGCTATCGTGACGCAGTTCACTTCATTTTTCTCACGAAGTTATGGCGATAATACGGCACCCGAATACGACATCTGTTACGCCTCGAACACCCCCAACAACCGGGAGATGACTTCTGTTATTGAATGAACGTAACTCAGGAGACACTGTGTCTGAAGTTCATACTGCAAGACGACCGGGAGATGATACGTCGCCGCCGACTCTCAGCATCCTCTGTGTTGACGACGAAGAACAGATCCTGAAGGCCCTCTGCCGCACCTTCAGGCATGAACCGTGGCAGGTACTGACGGCCTCCTCCGGGGCCGAAGGGCTGACGATCCTGCAGCGGACCGAGAACATCGGCCTCATCGTGAGTGATCAGGAGATGCCGGAGATGACCGGTGTGCTCTTCCTCCATACGGCAGCAGCGCGTTATCCCGATATCCCCCGAATGCTCCTGACCGGCCATGCCGATACCGAAGCCGCAATTGACGCCATCAACCAAGGCGGCGTCTGTCGGTTCTTCACCAAACCGTGGGATGACGGTGATCTTATTACGGCCGTCCGGGAAGGGCTTCAGCGATACCACCTGACCCGGGAGAACCAACGGCTCACGGCCTTGGTTGGGCGACAGAACAGAGAGCTGGCCGTCAGCCTGGATAATGCCGGCGTCTCCCTGCGGCAGAACAGTGAGCGGGAGCAGAAACTGCTGCTCAGCGAGGCCAAGTACCGGCAACTGCATGAAAGCCTCATGGACGCCTTCGCCAAAACCGACCTGCAGGGAAAGATTGTAGAGAGCAACGCACTGTTCAGGGAGCTGCTGGGCTACAGTTGCGAGGAGTTGGCGAATCTGACCTATGCCGAGCTTACACCCCCCTCATGGCACGCCATGGAGGCCCGGCTGTTTGAGGAGCAGATCCTGGGGAGAGGATATAGTGATGTGTACCAGAAGGAGTACATCACCAAGAGCGGCGGCATAGTCCCTGTGGAACTGCGCGGCTTCGTGCTGCAGGATCAATACGGCCAGCCGGAGGCGATGTGGGCGATAATTCGCGACATCACCCCGCGCAAGGAGTTGGAAGCGGAAATCCGGGACGCTCGGGAGTATGCCGAGAACATTGTGGAGACCGTACGGGAACCACTGGTGGTGCTGGATTCCGATCTGAAGATCCTCACCGCCAATCAGAGCTTCTATGATACCTTCCGGGTAACTCACCAGAAAACCGTGGGTAATTTCATCTACGACCTGGGGAGCCGGCAATGGGATATTCCCGCTCTGCGGCGCCTCCTGGAGGATATCCTCCCCAATGAAACCCTGTTCAATGGCTATGAAGTGGAACATGAGTTTCCCGGTATCGGGCGCAAGACAATTCTCCTCAACGCCCGCCAGATTTCTCGGGAAAAGGTCGGCTCCCACATCATCCTCCTGGCCATGGAGGATATCACCGAGCGTGTCGCCGCCGAAAAGAAAATCATTCGGGCACGAGACGAATGGCGCGAGACGTTTAATACCATCCCGGATCTGGTGGCCATTCTCGACATAGACCACCGCATCGTCCGGGTCAACCGCGCCATGGCTGCAGCCCTGAATGTGGAGGTGGAGAGTGCTCGGGGGCTGATCTGTTACCGTCATATCCACGGCACGGACTGCGCGCCGACCGCCTGCCCCCACAGCCGGCTTTTGGCCGATGGCCGGGAACACCACGAGGAAATCTACGAAGAGCGGTTGGGGGGATGGGTCCAGGTCTCCGCCACCCCCATCCATGATGAAAATGGCCTTCTCGTGGGGAGTGTCCATGTAGTGCATGACATCACGGAAATCAAGCAGTTTGAACTACAAAACCGGCATGCCCGCGAATATGCCGAGGCGGGCAATAAGGCCAAGAGTGAATTCCTGGCCAACATGAGCCACGAGATCCGGACCCCCATGAACGCCATCATCGGCCTGGGGCACCTGGCGCTCCAGACCAACCTGACCGACAAACAGCGGGATTATCTGGGGAAGATCACCACCTCGGCCGAAGGACTGCTGCGACTGCTGAACGACCTGCTGGATTTCTCCAAGATCGAGGCCGGGAAGCTGGAGTTGGAAGCGGTCCCTTTTATCCTGCGCCCTCTTCTGGAACAGCTACTCGGGTTGGTCGGAGTCGGGGCCTCCGCCAAGGGGTTACAGTTGCGCCTCACTCTCGCCCCGGAAACCCCGGAGTATCTGGTGGGTGACTCCTTGCGTCTGGAGCAGATTTTCCTCAACCTGCTGGGGAACGCCATCAAGTTTACTTCCATCGGGGAGATTGAGCTGACCGTCCGCCCCCTGGCGGAAGTGGCAGAGTGGACCGTGCTGGAGTTCTCGGTCCGGGACAGCGGCATCGGAATGACCCCGGGGCAGACCGAAGGCATCTTCGAGCCGTTTACCCAGGCCGACGGTTCCACCACCCGCCGCTATGGCGGTACCGGCTTGGGACTTAACATCTGCCGGCGGCTGGTGGCGCTCATGGGAGGGAAACTCCGGGTTGAAAGTCAGCATGGTAAGGGGAGTTGCTTCACATTTTCCGTCAACCTGCTCAGAGGCGTGGCGCCTGCATCGACCAGGGAAGGCGCAGTTGACCGGGCCATGACCTCGACGGCGCTGCAGAGGTGCCGGCTGCTGGTGGTAGAAGACCAACCGCTCAACCAGCAGGTGATGAGAGAGCTTCTGGAGCAGGTGGGGGCAGACGTCACCATTGCCGCCCATGGCAGGGAGGCGCTGACCATCGTGGCCCGGGAGGAGAGGCGGTTCGATGCCATCCTCATGGACCTGCAGATGCCGGAAATGGATGGCTACGAGGCAACCAGAGTGCTGAGAAAAGAGTGGAGCGCCGAAGCGCTCCCCATCATCGCCATGACGGCCCACGCCGGCAAGGAAGAGCGGGTGAGGTGTCTGCAGGCCGGGATGAACGACCACCTGACCAAGCCGGTCAAACCGGAGCGGCTTTACGCCTGCCTTCTGAAGTGGGTGAAAAACGGTCACCTTCAGGAAATAGCCTCTCCGCCTCCTCCGGAATCGACAGTACTCCTGCCGGATACCCTCCCTGGCCTCGATGTCTGCGCAGGGCTGGCGCTGTTGGGGGGAAACACGGCCCTGTACCGCAAACTGGTCATAGACCTCGGACAGACTCAAGAGGCCCGGATTATCGAACTGGGGACTGATCTTAGAGCCGGAGAGTTGGATCAGGCGGGGAGGAAAGCCCATGGACTCAAAGGGATAGCGGGCAATATTGGCGCGACTACCGTTTTTGCTCTTGCCGGTGAACTGGAACGGGCCTGTACCCGAAACTGTCCGGCGGATGCAGCACTTCTCCTCCCCATACTGACGGTACGGATGGCGGAGCTGTCGGTGGCTGCGGCAATACTTTCGGGAGGAGAGACTTCTGTACGGGAAATCTCCACCCGTGATCTCGATGCCGGTGCGGCCCTGGAGCTGACTCGGAAACTCACCATCATGGTTCAGCAACATGACCTGGCGGCTCAGGAGCTGAGCGAACTCTTCTCTGAACTATTGTCGGGAACAGAGCTGGCGCAGCAGGCAGTGGCTCTTGCCTACAGTTTCAGTCGGGTGGACTTCCGCACGGCGGATCGTCTGCTCAAAGAGCTTACCGCTTCGATTAACTCACAGATTAGGCATACCGCATGTGCTTAAGAAATGGGCGCCTCACCGGGGGATCAGCGCCTCCCGGCTCGTCAGCCCGTAGAGGGTTGCGGCGATGAGCCGGGCCGCCTGCTCCAGATCCGAGAACGCCAGCACCTCCACGGGAGAGTGCATATAGCGGAGCGGCAGGTTGACCAGCGCCGTGGCCACGCCGGAGCGGGAGACCTGCATCACGTTGGCGTCAGTGCCGCTGGCCCGGGGAAGGCCGATGAGCTGCACCGGAATCTCCTCCTTCGCCGCCGTGGCGGTGAGGAGATCGAAGAGGAACGGGTTGATGTTGAGCCCCCGGGGGATCACCGGCCCCTTCCCCAGGGAGATCTCGCCGTTGAGCTTCTTGTCCACATCCGGCTGGTCGGAGCTGAAGAAGACCTCCACACAGATCCCCACGTCCGGGTCCACGGAGTAGGAGCTGGTCTTCCCCCCCCGGAGCCCCACCTCCTCCTGCACCGAAGAGACCCCGTAGAGATCCACGGGGGGCTTCTCCGGCGCCTGGGAGATGAGCCGCATCACCTCGGCCACCACAAAGCAGCCGGCCTTGTCGTCGAACCCCCGGGACGCCATCCGGTCCCCCTGAAGTGTCGTCAGCTCCGCCGCAAAGGTGATGGGATCCCCCATCCGGATGAGCTCTTCCGCCTCCTTCCGGTTGACGACACCGATGTCGATATACTGGTTATCCAGCTTTATGACGCTCTCCCGGTCCTTGGGCTCCAGGAGGTGGATCGGTTTGCGGCCGATAACCCCGGGGACCTTCCCCCCTGCGGAATGGATATCCACCCGCTGACCGATGGTCATCTGGGGATCCACCCCCCCCACCGCGCCGAACCAGATGAAGCCGTTGTCGTCGATGTATTTGACCTGAAAGCCGATCTCGTCGCAGTGCCCCACGAGCATCACCCTGAGCCGCTCCTCCCCCGCGCCGGGGATAAAGCTGATCACATTCCCCAGGACATCGCTGCTCGTCTGGGCAAACTCCCCCACATAGTCACGAAAGAGCCGTTGAGCCGGTTGCTCATAGCCGGAGGGGCTCGGCGCCGCCACCAGTTTTTTCAGGAATTCAAAGGATGCGTCACGCATGGGACCTCACTTCTACATCGGAAATTTGCCCATTTCGGCGGGATCGAGCTTTTCCAGGAGCTCCACGAATGACTCCTTTTTCCCCCCAACGGGGGGCCGGTCAGAACTCCCGGAGGGGAGCGTGAGCCGTGCCAGGAGGGTCTCCGAGACCATCACCGGAAGTGAGTACCGGAGCGCCATGAGAATGGCCTCCCGGGGGGCCAGCGGCATGACTATCTCCCCTTGCGGCCCCGACAGCTGCAGGGTCGAGCGATAGCTCCCATCTGCCTCGTCATCCAGAAAGAGCCGCTCCGGCGTCAGCCCCAGGTTCTTCAGGATCACCTTTACCAGATCAACCGCCTCCTTCCCTCCCGACAGCTCCCTGCCGATGAGATCCGTAGCCAGAGGGACCAGGTCTCCGGCGCTGAGCCAGAGGGGGACCTTCCGGTCCGAGGCGTCGTTGAGCATGATCACCGGCAAACGCGTCGCCGGATCGAGACCGAAACCGTGGATGGTCATCTCCTGATACATGATGAATTACCCTTGGCTGGAGAGTTCACCCAGCAGTGAGTTGGGGTTGGAGCGGATGATCCTGACCGTCACCATCCTGCCGATGAGGGAGGGATCAGCCGCGACGTTGACGATCCGGTTGCTGTCGGTGCGGCCGGTGAGCTGATCGCCCCGCCTGCTGCGCCCTTCCATGAGGAGCTGCTGCTGCGTGCCGACCATGGCGTCACAGAGTTCCGCGGTGATCTCCCGCTGGCGACGCTGGAGCCGGTCGAGCCGCTCCTGTTTGACCGCACGGGAGAGCTGGCCGGGAAAACCGGCCGCGGCGGTCTCGGGACGCTCCGAGTAGACAAAGGAGAAGAGGTCGGCGTACCGGACCTCCTCCAGGAGCGACAGGGTCGCCTGGAAGTCGGCCTCGCTCTCTCCGGGAAAACCGACGATGATGTCCCCGGTCACGGCCAGCTCCGGCCGCGCCTTCCGAAGCGCCGCCACGGTGGTCAGGTAGTCGGCACGGCTGTATCCCCGGTTCATCCGCGACAGGATGTCGTCGGAGCCGGACTGGGCCGGCAGATGGAGATGGCCGCAGAGCTTGGGAATTTCCGCGAAACAGTCCATGAGCTCCGAAGAGATGTCGCGGGGGTGCGAGGTGGTGAACCGGATTCGCTGGATGGGGTCGATGGCGGCGACCTCACGGATGAGCTCGCTGAAATGAAGCTCGCCCGGGCTCTTCAGGCCGTAGGAGTTGACATTCTGCCCCAGGAGAGTGACCTCCCGCGCCCCGTGCCGCGCCATCTCCCGGATCTCACCGAGGATCTCGGCGGAGCGCCGGCTGATCTCCCGCCCCCGCACGAAAGGGACGATGCAGTAGGAGCAGAAGTTGTCACACCCCTGCATGATGGTGACGAAACGGGAGAGTTTTCCGCTGTCGTCGGCCTCGGGAAAGAGATTGAGCCGGGTCTCGGTATCCACGAAGTCGGTGGCAGAGCGCCGTTCGCCCCGTTCGGCGGCCCGCACCAGCTCCGGCAGCAGGTGGAGGCTGTGAGTGCCGAAGACCAGGTCCAGATAGGGGACCTTCTTGAGGAGCCGTTCCCCCTCCTGCTGGGCCACGCACCCCCCGACCCCGATGATGAGCCGGCTGTTCTTCAGCTTCCGGAGCCGGTAGCGGCCGAGATAGTCATAGACCTTGCTCTCGGCCTTGGCGCGGACGCTGCAGGTATTGAGGAGGATCAGGTCGGCCAGAGCCGGCTCGGCAACGGGACGGTAGCCGAGCTCCGCCAGCAGGGAGACAATCTTCTCCGAATCGCTGACGTTCATCTGGCAGCCGAAGGTCTCAAGATAGAGCCCCTTGGGCTCCTGTGGCGTCGTCTCGTTCATAACCTGACGGATACTACGGATTTGCAACCGTCAAGTCAATAGCTACCGAGTCGCCGGCACAATCTTTTCCTCCGGGAAGTGGAATCCGGGAAGCGAGACGTCACGGAGGAGCCGTGACGTCTCTCAAGGGGAACGAGCGGGGGGGATTACTGCAGGATCAACCGGTCGGCCACCAGCACCCCCTTGCCGATGGTCAGCTTCCCCTTCAGCAGGGTGGCGCCGGGGCGATCCAGATAGTTGGGAGCATACCCTCCCCTGATAGTGACCTGCCTCCCCTGGTCCAGGGTCAGGTTCTCCGTAAAGGTGAACTGCCGCGCCCGGATACTCTGGCCGTTCATTGCCTCGCCGCAGGCCGTCTGGAGCGAAGCGTAGTAGCGGGTCGTCCCCTCGGTCCAGGCCGGCGGCACGTAGCTGAAGGTGGCGGTAACGGAGCGGTCGGCGCTCATGGTGGCGCCGCATGACCCGCTCCCGCTGCACGCTCCCGACCATGCGGTAAACAGGGAGTCGCTGTCGGGATAGGGCGTGAGCAGCAGGGGCGCCCCATCCAGGAACAGGCTCACGCAGGGGTTGGGGGTTCCGCTGCAGGTGGTGATCAGCGGCGGATTCGAGGAGTTGTCGCTGACGGCCACGTGACCGCCCCCCTTGGGGGTGGTGAGCGAGGCGAAGGCGACAGAGAGTCTGTAGTTCGGATCGTACGTCACCCCAACCAGGGAGAGCTGATGGCCGGTGGTGTCAATGGACGCAAAACTCCAATGCTTGGGGAGTATGATCTGACTCCTGGCCACCGCTCCCGCCAACGAGCCGAATTCGAAGAGCTTGATCAGAGCCGGGGCCGGCGCGCCATCAAGCAGGGTGAGGTTAAGGTTTAGCTGGGCCGAGCCCAGATCCAGGGCGCCGGTGACTCTAACCAGGTCGGCGTCGGTTGGCGTGCGGTATTCCCAGCGGTAGGTAGCGCCACTGTTGATGGTCAGGCTGCCGGTGGTCAAAACGCCCGTGCTGTCGCCGGGGGAAATGGTTCCGGTCGCCCCGAGGACGATGTCGCCGGTCGTCCCGGCGCCGCCGAGTACTCCCTGAATCGCGGCCGGCGCCGACGTAACCAACTGGCCATCGATGCGGGTTGTCGAACCGGCAGCGGCTGAGTAGCCGCCGTTGACGGTGAGCCGGCTGGCCGGATCCACCGTAACCGTACCGGAGTTGAGCAGAGCCCCGGAGGTGGTGAAGAGCTTTCCGCCGGAGAGGGCGAACAACCCCCGGTTGTCGGCAAGTGGGGCAAGTTGCGGCAGGGTCCCGGCACCGCTCAGGAGAACACTCCCCTGGTTGATGGTGACGGCGGCGGCGCCGTTGATGTTCAGCGCGCCGTTGGTCGCCTTCCAACTGCCGCCGGTGAGGGTATTTCCCGCAAACTGGACCGGACTCCCGTCCAGATCCAGCGTGCCGTTGAAGGCCTCCAGCGTACCACGGTTGTCAAGGCGCACATTTCCGTACATCCTGGCGTAACTGCCGCGGATGGTATGGGTTGCGGCATTGACGAAGGTGACCGGAGTGTCGCTGGTCACATAGCCCGGCTGCAGCAGGAGCGCGCCGCTCCCCTGGAGAACCAGCCCGTTCTCCGGGGTGACAGTGGCCAGGCCACATCCACCGGTATAGCCGCCGATCTCGAAGACGCCGTCGTTGGTAAAGGTCGCACCGGTCAGCTGGAACTTGGCGCAGTTCTGGCCGAAGAGCCACCCACGGTTCGTCGTATCGGTGAAGGTGACGGTGCGGCTGTCGGAGTGCAGCTTGCCGCCATTGGGACTCTCCATCACCCCTCCGCTGATGACCGCCCCATTGTCCAGCCAGACGAAGGCGCCGTCGGCCTGGAGCGTGCCGCTGCCACTCTGATTGAGCGTCGTCCGGATCTCCAGGGTCCGACCGTTACTCGCCTTCAGCATCCCGAAGTTGGACTTCGCCGCCCCATTGAGTACGAGGTTGCCGGTCCGATCGCAATCGACCACTCCGTAGTTCACCAGCCCGGACTGTATCTCCCCGTAGCCGCGGATGGCATGTCCGGCCGAGTTGGTCAGGGAGTAGCCGCCGGGGGAGTCGATGATCCCCGGGCTCAAGAGAATCGTGCCGGCGCCGGTCACGCTGTTGCCGGAAGCCAGCCGGAGCCGTGCCCAGCCGGAGCCGCCGGTGTAACCACCCACGTTGAAGATCCCGCTGTTGGCAAAAGAGCTCCCCCCGAGGTTTACCGTCGAGCCGTCCTGGGCCAGCCAGGAACCCTCATTGCTGCTGTCGATCAGCGTCACGGCCACCCCTCCCCCCCCCACAAAGAAACCGCCGCTCCCGCTGGTCGCCATGACCCCGCCGCTGATGGCGCTGCCGTTATACAGCCGCACCGTGGAGACGTCATCCGCGGCGATCCTCCCTTGAGCCGACTGGGTGATGATCGTCCGGAGGTCCAGAAAGCCGCCCCCCGTGGCCTTCATCACGGCATTGTTGGCGTCTCCCGTCCCCCCCAGAGAGAGCGCCTGCCCCCCCTGATCGGCCAGCAGCGTCCCGTTATTCACCAACGTGGCCGTGATCTCCCCATACCCATGAATCTTCTGATTGACCCCATTCGTCAGGGCAAAGCCGCCGGGACTCTCCACGATACCGGGGCTCAAGAGGAGCTCTCCCGCACCGGAGAGCTCCACTCCCGAGAGGAGGCGTACTCTCCCCCAGCCGGAGCCGCCGGTGTAACCGCCCACGTTGAAGGTCCCGCTGTTGATGAACAGGCTCCCCCCCACTGCGGCGATTGACCCGTCCTGCACCAGCCACCCCCCCTGATTGGTGATATCGGTCACCCCCACCACCGTGCCGCCGCCACTGACGAAGAGCTTCCCGTCGTTGGCGGTCACGGTCTTCCCGCCGGTCAGGGTGGAACCGTTGAAGAGCTGGACCGTCCCCCCATCGGCCACGACCTGACCGGCGCCGGACTGGCTCACCGGGGTAGAGATTCCCAGAAAGCCCCCCCCCGACGCCTTGAAGGTCCCGCTGTTGCTCTTGGCCGTTGACCGGAGCGAGATCCAGCCGTTGGCGGTGTCGGCATGAATGGTTCCCCGATTATCCAGGGGGGTGTCGATGGTTGCGCCGAATCCGTGCAGAAGGAATCCGTCGGCAATGGTAAGAAGGGCTGCGCCATCCATTGTGGCCGCATCCTGAAACAGTACGTCGCCTGAGCCGTGCAGCGTCGTCGCGCCGTCTATGGTAAGGAGTCCGGCCCCTCCCCACCCGCCGTAATGAACCCTCAGCTCCCCGTCAACCAGCAGCGACGGCCCCTGAACAGACAGGCGCCCTCCGTTATAGAGATGGAGCGTCGCCCCTGTACCGAGGAGCAGTTCATTAATGACCGGATTCTGGTCGTGGTCCACCCAGGCGGTAAACGAGGCGCCGATGGTGACGTTTCCCCCTCCCGGCGCCGGCGGCGACCCGGTGCTGTAGTAGCCCCAGTTGTTGACATAGATGGGCTTGTCGTCGGGGTCCCTGACGCCGGTATCCTTGCGGGCATACCAGTTCTGATCAGGAGAGGCCTGACCGGTCCAGAGCCACTCCGGTGCCGCTGCGGCATGGAGCGGAGACGACAGTGCGATGATCAGGAGGAGCAGTGCGGTGAGAGTAACAGAGGATGGTTTCATGGTGGCCCCCTTCTCCGTAGTTTCTGCGAAGAGACAGGGGGCCAACATAACATATTTCTAATTTAAAAGAAAACAAATATATCTGATTGGTGTCGATTCCAATCTTGGCCGGAACTGATCACGGATGACACTACTTCACCGTCAGACGCTCCGTGACCACTGCCCCCCTCTCAACGGTCAGTTTTCCCTGGAGGAGTGTGTAGCCTGGTTGCACGGCGTAGTTCGTATCATACCCCCCCTTGATGACAACCCCCTTAGCCTGATCCAGGGTCAGATCCTCCACGAAGGTGAACATTCTCGCCCTGATTGTCTGACCGTTCAGCGCCGCACCGTAGGCCGCCTGGAGCGAGGTGTAGTACCGGCCGGTCCCTTCGATCATGGCCGGCGGCACATAGCTGAAGGTGGCGGTCACCGCCCGATTGGCGCTCATGGTGACGCTGCAGCTGCCGCCGGCGCACTCCCCGGACCAGCGGTCGAGCCGGGAGTTGCCGTCACCATAGGCGGTAAGAGTGACAGGAGTACCTGAGAAAAAACTCCGTTGGCAGGGGTTGCCGCTGCAGGTGGCGGCGCCCACCGGCGGCGGCGGAGTAAAGACGATTGTCCCCCCTCCGGCCGGGGTGGTGGAAGAGGCGAAGGAGATGGTAAGGGCATACTCCTGCCCCACCGTAAGTGTGACCGGAATGGCGATGCCGGAATTTTCCGCACCCACGGCGCTGACGGTGATGGTGTCGGTGTAGAGCCCGGGGAGAAGCCCCGAGGCGCCGGGATTTATCCCGACGGCGACAGAGGAGGAGCCGGTCCCGGAGAGTGGCGTCAGGGTGAGCCACGCCTGGGTCCGGGCAACCGTCCATTCAAGGGTGCTCCCCCCACGATTGGTCAGGGTAAGTCCCTGTGGGGGGGGGGAGGGCTCGCCGATGAACAGGATGAAACTCGCGCTGGCCGGATCGAAACCGATGACCGGCCAGAGGAGGCCGTACCCCCCCAGCGCCGGGATGAATCCGGCATGGTTGCTCCCCCCTGCTCCGGAGGAGAGACCGATGACCGGCTGGCCGATGGACGCAAGATTCTCGTACCCTGCGGACAAAGAGACCCCGCCGCCGGAATTTACCACAGAGACAGGCTGTGTGTAAGCGTCAACCGTTTCAGCCCGACAGCATAACGCCGCCAGAGCAATCGTCATTCCCAGGAGCTGCATTCGCTGAGGGTAGGTCATGGTGGTCTCTCCTTTTTGATCGTTCTCCACAAAATCAGAACTCCTGTCGTGATCATCTGACGGCCGTGTATTCCAGCGCCACGGAGGTAACCACAGCATCGCCAAGGTAGGTCAACGGGTTCCGCTGCAGAATCAGGTTCCACCAGGGTTTGACGCCAAAGGCCCCCGCAGCGATCACAATCTTGAGTTCGTAGAATTTGTCGCCGGCAGTGACCGTGATCACGTCACTCAGCACGGCAACGACATCTGTATTGGGGTCACCCGAGGCATACACACGTGGTCTCATGAAGAACTGCAGGGTGCCGGGGGCCTGGGTGGAGACATACACGAAAAGGTGAACGATCACACTCCCGGCGCCGGTCCAGTCTGAAAGACGCGGAATGGTAAGCGTTGCAGAATTAGCATAGTCGTTCTTGAAGAGCAGACCAAATGCATGGGCGGAAATAATGCTGCTGCCGGGAGGATACGACAAGCTCCCCGCCGGGAACGGAAGGGTTCTTTGAACATCCGCAATTTTATCGCTGGTTATCGCGCCGTCGGCGATCTTGGCGGTAGTAACGGCCGAATTGGCGATAGCTGCGGTAGTAATGCTGTTGTTGCCAAGCGCCCCGGCGGTGACCACCCCCGGAGCAAGGCTGCCGGCCGACAACGTACCGGATATCTTCACGTTCCCGATCACGTCGAGGCTTTCGGTGGGCGCCGCGATGCCGATACCGACCTTCCCGCCTGATACCACAAGCTCGGTACCACCCACCTTCAGACCGCCGGTTGGCAGGTTCAGCAACCCGGACATGCTGTCACCGGCCACCCTGACGTAGGCCGTATCCAGCTTGTCGGCAGTAATACTCCCGTTGACAATGGCGGCGGCGCCGATACTGCTTCCCATGACGCTCTCCGCAACTCCCGCACGGAAGGCATAGGCCGTGGCCGACAGCGGCTGGCGCGGAGTCATCTCTGCAGCAGCTCCCACGGCGATACCGAGGAAATACTGCCGGTCAAAGGGGAGTGGACTCAAGGGGAAGAGCGTGCCCAGCTCCGCGCTGTAGACACCGTTGACCGGTGTTACATTCTGACTCTCCCGCCAGATCGGCCCTGAGACAGGGCGGAGTGAGCTGTAGAGAGCGAAGGTCAGATTCACCGTGGTTGTCACGGGTAAACCGGAGCCATCCTTCAGATACCCCTGATAGCCGATGGTCCTCAACGGCGCGGCGACGACGATTCCGGCCCAGACGTTGAGTAACAGAACGGAAATGACCATAACGCGCCAACGATGTCTCTCACTCATGACGTACCTCCATAATCGGCTTACTGTCCACCCCTCGACATTCTTTTCCGACAGGTGTCTATCTGGAAAAGAGCTACCTGTTTCAGGTTCGGCTGATCCGTCCCCACGGCCACCTTGGTGAAATAGAGTATCGCTCGTTCGTAATCCCCGGCATCTCTGTACCGTTGGGCAAGCTCTAGCTGTATGGCGATCTTCTCATCCTTCTCCGCATACTGCTCCGCCTCCAGAAGACCCTTGACTGCTTTGTCACGATGAATCTTCTGTTTTTCCTTGGCCTCAGCCCTGATTGCACTCTTTTCCTCGGCCTTTCCCGCTGTTTTTACCGCATTTTCGGCATCTTCGATGACTTTTCTCCCATTTCGCTCTTCATCCTGTGACGCCCTGACGGCATCGCGCACCCTGGGATGTTTCGAATTCTCCAGGTCAACAGGCAGCACATAGGACTGGACACCGGGATGAGAAACTGTCGAAGGACCGGAGCGCGTCACTATCTCCACGTTGGTATGTAGCGTCTCCTGAGTCATGGTATAGGCGCCCTGCTGCAGGACCAGCACCCTGTTTGTTATTCCTCCGGCATCGAGGGCGTTCTGCAGGGAAGTATAGGGGAGCCCGAACGTACCCAACTGAAACAGAACAAATCTGCTATTGTCCACATAGACAGGGAGTTTTGCGAGGAGCCAGTTTTTGTCGCCGTCGGACTGAGAGCTGATTCTGTCCATCTGACAAGGCGAAAGCCGGGTCTGAGGTTCGTCCACATGGTAGGACATGACATTGTTGTAGACCAGGTCCACCGCTCCCTTCTGCGCTGCGGAACAGTCGAGGTAGAGGCAGCCGAAATTGTTCTGCGCCAGCTGATTTTTTGTCCACGTCTTGTTATCGGTTATGGTGTCACCGCAGGCGTCGCCGTTTCCGCCTGACGTCTCATGCGTATGCATGAGATTCAGGCTGTGCCCGATTTCATGGAGGATGCAAGACGGCTGGTTTCCGCATCCCTGATTCATGAGGATGATATTGTTATTTGGCGGAAAATCACTTATGGCGGAACTCGGCCCCCCATTGATGTAGATATTGATGGCGTCACTCCGCCAGTGAAACGCGGCAGGAGAGGCCAGGGCCGCGTTCCGCACGGCGTCCCGTCCGGCATCTGTTGCAGCCGATGTCCCGTACCACTGACTCAATCCGGACAGATCCACAAACTCGATCCGCTCTACGGTGAGTTCACTGTTGAGCCTGCTCAGGATATCGATGGCGGCAGTAAATTCGGCGTTGATCTCTTCGTCGGTATTGAGCGCTCCCGTTGCCGGACGATTTCCGTTTGCATCCAGAATGAACTTTATGGAAATCCTGACCGGTACGTGCGCATCCACCACCGCAGCCGAAAAAAATGACACGAGAATGATTGCAAGGCAGATGAAAGAGACGTGTGTCGTTTTCATGGCGTGACTCTCCTCCGTTGTCCGCTGAGCGTGCGATCCTCGCCCCATCCTACTGCAGCGTGACCAGGACGAGGACCAATCCGGTTCCTTCGGTCAGCCTCGACATCGCCTTGCCGATGATCGCCCCCTGCGCCCGTCCATGATCCGCGACCTTCATCGCATGCCCCGGAGTAGCAGAGGTAGTAAGAAGATCACCCGGGTCAATGGCCCCGTAGGACGCATCGGACCATGCATAGACACGCCCCGTGAGCGCCACGGGCACGCCACCGGTAGCTGCAAGCCCATCCTGAGTCATGGTCATTCCCGGTCTGATGCCGTTCGCCCCACTGATGATCCCGGCGACCTTAGTATCATAAGCCTTCTCTGCCAGAACCAGTTGCCCAGGGTTCTCCGGATCGATAACCATCACCATCCCCGGTTTCAGCCTGTTGGCATCGATACTCTCGAATGGTTCAGCAATATCAGCCCCGCCCATGACATGAACGTCTCTCAGGTAGACCGTCATATAGGTCTTGGAGGTCGGATTGTACAGGGCAACATTCGTCACACCGGCATTCAGGCTACCGATCTGCACATCACTCCCGGCACCGTCACCGCCCAAATAAGCCTGCTCACCGCCGGCCCCTTCTACCCGTATATATCGACCGGCAACATGAAGTTTCTCCGACGGACTCTGCGTCCCTACACCGACATTGCCGGTTGATGTGATATCGACTCCCGAATACCCTTTCCCGTACAGCTTCAAATTCTGCGTCAAGGCGTTCCAGAAGAGATGCGAAGAGACTGTCCCATTCTCATAGAAACGGAGTCCAGTGTCCTGACCGGCGGCAGTAGTATCCATATACATGAAAGAGTCGGGAAATCCGGCCCCCTTCAGATGCACTCTTGCCCCCGGGGTGGTTGTCCCCAGACCAACAGAACCTCCCAAATAGTTTTTTCCACCCACAGCGTATATGCCATAGCTACTGCCCCCTCCCGAAGCGGTGAAATAGCCGCCATAGGAAGCACCGATCCCCCTTACCCCTATCCCCCCGGCGCTGCGCCCCTTGACTCCGATCCCCCCCACGGCATCGCTTAATCCGTCGACGCCGACCCCGGTTGCCCCACCGCTAACCCCCCAAACCCCAGTGTCGGCACCGCTGCTCCCTTGAATCCCCACACTGCTCGTACTGCTCCCCCTAACGCCGACATTGCCGGTACTGATCCCCTGCACGCCGTAACCATTGGCGCTGCGCCCCTTGACCCCGACCCCGCCTACTGCGTCACTGAGTCCATCCACCCCGATTCCGCTGGCGGCAATGCTGCTCCCCCAAACCCCCGTACCGCCGGCACTGTGTCCCTGTACCCCGACGCTGCTGCTGCTCCCCCCATACAGCGCAGGCAGAGTACTGGCCGGGTTGGTAGTGACAAAATATCCTGCCCGACCGGTCCCGGTGGTGACGGCGGATACCGCAGAAGCGGCGCTCAGGTCATTCAGCACCCCGAATGTTCCGGCATTGCCGGTACCACTGCTGATGGAGTACAGAGCCGGTCCGGCGCCTGTTGAGGCGGGATTCAGCGTGTAACCTGAAGCAGATATACTCAGAGGACCAGTCATTGCATCCCCCGAAATTCTGACATACTGCTGGCTCAATTTGTCGGCTGATACCGCCCCGGCGGCGATCTTGTCCGCTGAGATGGCGCCGGCGGCGATGGTGGAACCATCAATAAGAGTTACCCTGTCGGCCACCCCCGCCCGCATGGCAAATGGAACTGTGGAAAATGGCGCCACCGGCAGAAGGAGCGGACCGCCCTCCACCTGGACTCCGACCCAGAGCTGCCGATCCGGAGCGTCACCGAAGGAATTCGTCTCGCCGAGAGTGGCGCTGTAAACCCCGTTGGCAAGCGGCACCCCAGGGTGGGATTCCGTCCAGACCGGACCGACTCCACTGGCCGAGCTGTACAGGGTAAAGGTCAGATTAACCGGCCCGGTCACCGGTTTGCCTGCAGCATCCTTCAGGTAGCCTTGGTAGTTGATGGTGCGAGGGATTGGCGCACCATACAGGGCGGTTCCCACCAGGACCAGCATGGATACGACAATCAAAGCACTCCTGGCCGTAAGCATCTTGTTCATGGCAACGCTCCTTTTGGTAAATTCATCTGATCAATCTTTGGCCGTATTCTTCAGCGCCACTCCACCATGAGTTGATCGGAGTCCAAGGACGGGTCGAGTCGGCTGCGGCGCAACTATTCGACCATTATTATAGAAATCAATTTCCCGAAATGCAATAAGTTAAAACCCTGTTTTACACAACTGAGAAGATTCAGGATCGACAGGGGTGGTCGGAGCAGTGACCTCTGCGGCGCTACCGTGCGGACAGGAGAAGGTGAAACTGAGCGAATCCGGGGGAGAGCTTTGCCCTGCGAGGAGTGCCGTGCGGATCAGAGTGCTGGCTGGGGGAAGGTGATGGTGAAGCGGCTCCCCGTTCCGGGGAGACTCTGGACGGTGAGGGAACCATGCAGCTCCTCCACCAGGTTGCGGGAGACGAAGAGACCGAGACCGGTCCCCTCCCCCTCTCTCTTTGTCGTATAGAAGGGATCGAAAATCAGCTCCACGATCTCCGGCGGGATTCCGGGACCGGTATCGGAGATTCGGATCACGGCGCCACCGGCGACGTCAGGAGAGCAGGAGAGGGTCAACTCCCCCCCCTCTTCCATGGCCTGCAGCGCATTCATCGCCAGATTCAGCACGACCTGCTTGAGACGACTCCCTCCGGACGGTAGAGAGGGTATATGGTCCTCATACTCCTCGATTACCCGGACCGACCGTTTCCCGCTCTCGTAGTTGATGAGCGTCACGACCTCATGGACCGTCTGGCAGATATCTGTTTCACCCGACGAATCACTGTCGGGCCGGGCAAAGGTAAGGATGCCGCGGGTCATCTGTGACAACCGCTGCGCCTCAAGGTGAATCCGCTCCACCAACTCCAGCGCCGCCTCGGGCATCCCCTCTTCCTGCAGCACCAACTGCGCCGCGGAGATGATGACACAGAGGGGGGTGTTGACCTCATGTATGATCCCTGCGGAAATCCGTCCCAGCTCAGCCATCTTCTCGTTGAACGCCAGAAGGTCGAGGAACGTCTTGTCAGGAAGAGCCGTGTCGGCAGCGGTGGCGAGGATGCTCTTTTTCATGGCAGGTCCGGGAAAACACCCTTCAGGCACTACCGCCTGAAGGGTGCGATCGTAACGGGCGAACAGCAGCTGCGAAGGCTAGTTGTAGGCCGATTCCGCGTGGGTCGTTTCGTCCAGCCCTCTGATCTCGTCTTCCTTCTCCACCCGGAGACCGATGGTCTTGTCCAGGACGAAGGCGATGACGATGGTTACGATGACCGCATACCCCCCGGCCGCCAGGACGGCGATCACCTGGGTCATGAACTGTTTGACATCACCCTGGAGGAGCCCCTTGGCCCCAACCGTGGCGAAGACACCGGTCATGAGCGCGCCGAAGGTGCCGCCGATGCCGTGAACTCCGAAGGCGTCCAGGGAATCGTCGTATTTAAGCTTCGCCTTCATCATGACGCCGAAGTAGCAGACGAGTCCTGCGGCGGCCCCCATGATCAGGGCCGCTCCCGGCTGAACGAAACCGGCCGCCGGGGTGATCACGACCAGACCCGCGACGATACCGGAGCCAAAGCCGAGGGCTGACGGCTTGCCGGCATGAAGCCACTCGGCAAACATCCAGGAGAGACCGGCCGCAGCCGGAGCGATGGTGGTGGTGGCAAAGGCGAGACCGGCGAGACCGCCCGCCGCGTCGGAGCAGTTGGGGCCGACGATGGCGGAGCCGGCGTTAAACCCGAACCAGCCGAACCAGAGGAGCCCAACCCCGAGCATGGTCAGCGGCAGGCTGTGGGGGGCCATCCGCTCATGGGGAAAGCCGTGCCGCTTGCCGAGGAAGTAGAGAAACGCCAGGGCCGAGATACCGGAGGAGAGGTGGACGACGGTGCCGCCGGCGAAATCCAGCGCCCCTTTCTTGAAGAGCCAGCCATCGGACATCCAGACCCAGTGGGCCAGAGGATCATAGACCAGGGTGGTCCAGGCAAGCACGAAGATGCAGTAGGCGGAGAACTTGACCCGCTCGGCGATGGCGCCGGAGATCAGGGCCACCGTGATCATGGCGAACATGCATTGGTACATGGCGAAGACCAGCTCCGGGATGGAGCCCGCCTCGGTCGGCACGTTCTGGAAGAGGGCGTAGACCGGGTTGCCGTCCTTGAAGGTGATCAGCCCATTGAGCATACTCTTGGTAAAATTACCTATGAGACCGCTGCCGGTGTCCGGGCCGAAGGAGAGGGTATAGCCGATCACCGTCCACTGCACCCCGACGATCCCCATGGCCACAAAAGAGTGCATCATGGTGGAGAGGACGTTCTTTTTGCGGACCATGCCACCGTAGAAGAAGGCAAGACCCGGTATCATCAGCAGAACCAGCGCCGAACAGACCAGCATCCAGGCGGTATCTCCGGTGTTGAGGACCGGATCCACGTTCTTCGGTTTTGCCGCTTCGGCAGGGGCGACGGCGGTAGCGGCCGCGGGGGCGGCGGCCTTTGCCGTGGTAACTGCGGCCTGGATCGGAGCGCTCTTTGCTTCCTCGGCGTGGAGGGGTGAAGCGCTCACAAAAGCGAGGGCGAGAGAAAGTCCTACGACTGCGGCTTTCATGGGGGATGTTCTGCACGTCAAACCAGTAGTTCCCTTTGCCGGCATTCCGATACCTCTTTGTACCATGTTAACTACCTCCTTTTGATGATGAGTTCTGAGTTCATGGCGTCCTAAACCGCGTCGTTACCTTTTTCACCGGTCCTGATTCGTACCGCCTCGTCCAAGGGGAGGATGAATATTTTGCCATCGCCGATCCGACCGGTCTTGGCAGTGGTCTCGATGGTCTGCACTACCTTGGATACCAGTTCGTCGGGTATGACAATTTCAATCTTCACTTTGGGGATGAAATCGACAACATATTCGGCGCCTCGATAGAGTTCGGTATGCCCTTTCTGGCGTCCGAATCCCTTTACCTCCGAAACGGTTATTCCCTCGATGCCTATTTCGTTCAGGGCATCTTTCACCTCGTCCAACTTGAATGGTTTAATTACGGCGGTGACCAGCTTCATAGTTAACCTCCTTGGTTTGTCTATCCCGTTTCGGTGGTTCATAATTAATCCATCTCTAGCACAGATTGTGCCAGAAAATTTTAGCAGCAATAACAATATATTATACCGAATACTCCTTGATTTGATCCACGTTTTCTGCCTTCAATTAAAGCAACCAGCAAAAAAAACTGGCAGAGTCATCATGTCGGGAAGAGCGATATCTCCGACAGGAGAAAGACCCAGCACTAACCACGCCATATCTGCCCTGTCTGGATGACCGCACCACCGACAATGATGATGCCGAGTCCCACCCATGTGGTCAGAGGTATCGTCTCCTTGAACACAAAACGCCCCGCCAGAATACTGACTACGGCAAACACCGCGACATACACACCCAGAAGTCTGGAGAAATCCCATCTGACCGTATTGACCACAACGCCGTAGCAACCCAGCACCAGAAAACCGGTCAGGATAATCCAGCCGGCGCCGCTGCGGAGCCCTTTTCTGATAATCGCATCTCCGGCGACTTCCAGAATGGCTGCAGCGATAAAGATGAGCCACGCGACCTTTGTCATATGGTAAAGCCCTCTCTTCTACTCACTCTTTATAGGAGTCTCGGGTTTTTCTGCCGACCAGATGAAGCAGAGGAACCGCTTCGGCCGGAAGCTATCCCCAGGTTATGAACGATAAACCGCCCCGCTGCAGCAGCGGGGCGGTTCGCGGTAATTCGACTGATTTGCAATGGAATACGTCTCCGCAACCCGGGTTAAATTGCGTCATTATCCTTTTCGCCGGTCCTGATTCTCACCACTCCCTCAACCGGCAGAATGAATATTTTCCCGTCGCCGATCCGTCCGGTCTTGGCGGTTGCCTCAATCGTCTCGACAACCTTCAACACCATGGCATCGCTAACGACAACCTCAACCTTGACTTTCGGGATGAAATCGACGACGTATTCGGCGCCTCGGTAGAGTTCGGTATGACCTTTCTGGCGGCCGAAACCTTTTACTTCACTCACCGTGATCCCTTCAATCCCGATGGAATTCAGGGCATCTTTCACTTCGTCCAGCTTAAACGGTTTAATGATTGCTTCTATAAGTTTCATGGCTAACCTCAATTATTTCTCTGGGCAGAATTACTCCTCGATATCGTACTGAGGCATGGCGGATTGCTTGAGAGCATACTCCGGATAAGCCCCGATGCCATGTTCGTAGTTATCTATCCCCTGTAGCTCTCCAGCCTTGGAGACTCGAAGTAGCCCCATCGCCTTAACCATATACATGAGCAGTAAGCTGACAGAGAATGTTGCGGCTGTAATAATGAGACTCCCGACAGCCTGCGCGGCAAGAACCGTCGTCCCTCCGCCGTAAAAGAGTCCGGTAAGAGGAGCAGTATTATCGGCAGCGAAAGGCCCGGTTACTCCGTACTTGCCGCAAGCAAAAAACCCCAGGGAAAGAGTCCCCCAGATCCCGTTCAAACCATGAACCGGGACAGCACCAATCGGGTCATCGATCCGCAGCCACTCCAGAAGATCGACGCCGACCACCACGATCACGCCGGCGACAGCACCGATGGCTATTGAGCCGGCCGGGGAAACCCAATAACAGGGGCAGGTAATAGCGACGAGACCGGCAAGGAAGCCGTTGACCGTATAGCTTACGTCCCATTTTTTTGTTTTCGGATAACCGTAAAACATTGCGGTCAACGCTGCCGCACATGCAGCTAACGTCGTGTTGGCAGCCACGCGGCCGGAGCCTTCAAAGTCCATTATCGAAAGAGTACTGCCCGGGTTAAAACCATACCAACCGAACCAGAGGATCAAGCCGCCAACGGTCGCCATAACAAGGTCATGGGGCAACATGGGAGCGCCGCCATCCCTCTTGAACTTGCGACCAAGTCGCGGCCCAAGTGCAATGGCGCCGGCCAGCGCGACAAAACCGCCGATGGTGTGGACAACCGTCGATCCGGCAAAGTCGTGGAAGCAGGTGCCGAGTTCAGGGAGAAAGTTCCCCTTGCTCCCCATACTGGCGAGGAATCCGTCAGGTCCCCAGGCCCAATGGCCAATAATGGGGTAGATGAACCCTGAAACCCCGAAGCTATAGATCAGGTCGCCCATAAACCCTGTCCTGCCGATCATGGCGCCTGAAGTAATCGTGGAACAGGTATCGGCGAAGGCAAACTGGAACAGCCAAAAGGCGAGGAATGAAACACCTGTGGTTTCATAGGTGGCCGGTATCCCCTGAAGAAAGAAGTACTTAGTCCCGATCCAGGGAGTACCCGATCCAAACATGAACGCAAAACCCCATGCATAGAAAAGCAGTCCACAAAGCGCGGTATCAACGACACATTCCATCAGGACGTTGACCGTTTCGCGAGAACGACAGAAGCCGGCCTCAAGCATGGTAAAGCCGACCTGCATGCCGAAGACGAGGAAGGCCGCGAGCAACACCCAAAGAGTGTTCAGGGGGTTAATAATGTCGTTCGGTTTAACCACCGGGTCGGCGGCCAGGACCTCGGTGCCAATGATATTGGACGCCAGTGCGATAACAGATAAAACCAACGCAATACCGAGAACCTTGCCGGCAGCCAAAAGATATCCATAGCGGCGCCATTCCGGATTGTGTGCCCTCTCTCCGAGACGTCTGAGTTTGTCACGTAAGTTTAGTTTCGTTTCCATGGTCGAGCCCCTTTCGTTTAGACGTTGAAAGGGGCTCCGTTGACCCTTTCATATGTGGATACTAAGTTCATCGCGAACGGGGAAGCGTACCCCCCCCATATCCGGATATTTTCGAACTACGGCCAGTTGATATCAACCTGCACAGTGACCGTATTGTTTCCAGCAACCGCTTTCTCAAGCCAGATATCATAGCCTAAGATCACAGAAACATTTTTTGAGAACGCCCATGATGCGCCAAAATTAACTGAACTGTCGACATTATGGCCACTCATGAAGTCAACGCCCAACCACAACTTATCGGTGAGTTCAGTCATGGTACGATCCCACGAGAGGAGTAGACCGTCGTTAGAACTGTTGCCTTCCGGACCAATCAAAGCACTTTTGGCACCATTATAATAACCTGCAGAAACTCTTCCCAAAGAAGGGAGCGGACCCATGACCGGAAGCGTCTTGGCAGCAAGGAAGTACAGTATATTTTGCCCGGAAGCAGTTAAGGATGCATTCGCTATGCCACCAGTTGTTCCTGGAGCAACTTTTCCGATGTTATACATACCAAATGCCAGCGCAGGAGAATAGGTAAACAAAGAATCTTCAGGCGTACCAAGTTTGAAATTACCGCTGAACGGTCGATTGTCATTGGGTTCAGTGGCCATTGTCAGATAATCAAAGCCTACCTCCATCTGGATTTTTTCAAAAGGCAAAATTCCTATTGTCGGTCCGACATCATACATATTGGGATCTCTCTTGGTGGGATCGCCGGTTGCTTTCCCGACCCCGGATGCCCTGAAGTAGCCATCGATATTCAGGTGGACGGTCTTGTACGCCTGAATGTCGGTAGAGGGGATCCAGATCTGGGTGGAGGGGGTGGCGAAGGCCATCCCGGAAAACGCGCCCACGAGGGTGAATACTGCTGCCGCCATGCTGATCATCTTTTTCATCGTCATTTCTCCTCTTTCATTGAGATTGGTGGCGTCACTGGCCGCCCCATGTCCATCCACAACCGGTCCCACGTCTGACTTCTTCAAGCCCCCCCTTCCGCGAAGATGTATTCCCATGAGCACAAGCCGTGCCAGCCGGTGCAATCTACAAAAAAACAATTATATTAGACTCTTAAAAAACATTAGCCGGGATTATCAACAGGAAAGAGCCCGTTTTTTGGACGGGCTCTTTCCTGTTGCCTAAGTTTTATACAGCCGCCGGGACTCTATTTCACGCCGCGTTACGCGGCTTGAGCGGATGATGAATCCGGCGCAACTCCCGGTCGTTGAGGGGGCGCTTGACCCGCTGGGCCGTATCCCGGACCTGATCCATGAGGGCCGTCGCCTCCCCGCGGGAGACCTGAATTCCCATCTCCCGATACCGGTCCACCAGGCCGCTGGCCCCCGAGTGTTTTCCCACGACCAGATGCCGCTTGAGGCCGACCTCGGCCGGGTCGAACCCCTCGTAATTTTTCGGCTCCTTGAGCACGCCGTCCGCGTGCAAGCCCGATTCATGGGAGAAGACCCGCTCCCCCACCACCGCCTTCCAGGCGGGCACAGGACGCTGTGACGCCTTCCCCACAAACCGGGAGAGTTCATGAAAGCGGTGGGTGTCGATGCCCAGATCCAGACCGCAGGCAAATTTGAGCCCCATGACCACCTCCTCCAGGGCGGCATTGCCGGCGCGCTCACCGAGACCGTTGACGGTGGTATTGACGAACTTGGCCCCGGCGCGTATTCCGGCAATGGCGTTGGCCGTGGCCATCCCCAGATCGTTATGGGTATGCACCTCCATATCCAACTCCGGCACCGCCTCGCGCAGCGCCTTCACCCGGTCGAACATGGTGAAGGGATCCAGAATCCCCAGCGTGTCGCAGAAACGGAACCGGTCCCCCCCCATGGAGCGGGTGAGCTCCATCAGTTCAATAAGAAACCCCAGATCGGCCCTGCTGGCGTCCTCCCCCCCCACCGAGACGTAGAGCCCCCGCTCCTTGGCGAAACCCAGGGCTACCTTCAACTGTTCCTTGACCCACTCCCGGCTCTTCCTGAGTTTGTGGGCGATCATCATGTCGGAAACCGAGAGGGAGATATCCACCGCCGAGACCCCGCAGGAGACGCTCCATCGGATATCCGAGATGACGGCCCGATTCCAGGTGATGAGCCGGGCGTTGAGCCCCAGCTCCACCAGCGCCCTGATGGAGTCCCGCTCCTCTTCCCCCATGGCCGGAATGCCGCACTCCAGCTCCGGCACCCCCACGGCGTCGAGCATCCGGGCAATGGCGATCTTCTCCCTTCTGCTGAAGACGACTCCGGCGGTCTGTTCCCCATCCCTCAGGGTCGTATCATCGATGATGACTGTCTGTCCGGCTGGTATCATGATCCCTCCCCCGGCAATAAAAAACCCCAGAGTCTCCTCTGAGGCGCCATTGCCGTCTGTTCGCAGTTGGTAGATCCCATTCATTCTCTAGCAGGAGCTGTGCCAACGGGAGAACCGCGTAATCACTGATGTTTTTGAGGCGCCACCCCACAACACTGCCTCACAATTGTGCAGCGGCCATCAAAGGGAGCGGTTTCGGTGCAGAGCACCAAGTGCGGGTCACCGCCCCTGGCTCAGGCTGAACTTTGCGATGATCTTCTGCCGGTAGTCGACGAGATCCTTGCGCAGCAACGCCAGCCTGGCCATCTTTTCGTCGATCATGACGGTATGTTCGTCCAGAATCTCCACCAGTCGCGGGATCATTCGTTCGGTCTCCTTGGCCTCGCCATAGGCGACGTAGAGATCCTGCATCTCCTTAATGGTCAGCCCCAGCTCTTTCAGCCTCATGATGAATCTGATCCGCCGGACGAAATACGGGGTGTACCCTCTGGTGGCGCCGTCGGAGCGGGGAACCGATGCGATGATTCCCACCTCTTCCCAGTAGCGAAGGGTCCGGGTGGTCAGATCCAGTGATTTGGCCAGCTCACCGATGGCTACGATTTCCTCGCCGTCCTTGATTTCATCCATGGCACATTCCCTTTACGTCAAATTTCGGACAACCCTAAACCGCACCCCGCGGTTTGTCAATCTCTTTGAACAGAGCCCGAAACCGTGTAAAACTTCGGTCAGGACCCACTTTTTGCGATTCTGTAGAAAAATGTTTTAAATTTGCTTGACATGCACGTAAACGAAATATTACTATCCCGGAAACCGTGACGGAGTGGGACAGGATAGCTGCAAATAATGCCGTTTTTTCGGACAGATGTCACCGTCGGTCAAAAATGACGGGTGGAATGTTCCCACCACTAGTTTTCCCCCTTCATCCCTGCAACAGCTCGCGGCCAGGGCTCTGTCACCGCTTACCGCAGCAGAAATACCGGCGTTTTTACCACTAATATAAAATCGTTCTGACTTCCCATGATAACGGAGCACCCGCTCCCCGCAGCAGTTGACCCAGCGCCCCCAGTTCACCCCGGGCAGCAGCAGCCGAAAACTTCGACGACAAGGAGACGACCATGGCGGCAAAGAGCTACGATTGGGCAAAGATTGCCCGAAACCCCAAGTATCTGGAGCTCAGACGAAAGAAGCGACGGTTCCTCTTCAGCCTCTGGTTCTGCTCGTCGGTCTACTACTTCCTGCTGCCGGTTCTCTCCGGCTACTTCCCCGACCTGTTCAAGATCAAGATGATCGGCGTCATCAACTTCGGCTATCTTTTCATCCTCTCTCAGTACGTCATGACCTTCTGCGTGGCTATCATCTCCACAAGAATGGCCAATACCGAATTCGACCGTCTGACCGACGAACTTGTCAATGAAGTAGGCTAGGAGGATACCCATGCTCACCAAGATCATCTCCGCACTGTTGTTCGTCCTGGCCCTGGCCACCGTGGCGCCCGCCGCCGAACCGGCCGACAGCTCCCCGAAATCGGCTCCGGCCGTCGGAGCCGCGGCACAGTCGATTCCGGCCGGGATGGATGTCAAGGCGGCCGGCGCCGTTGCCCCCCCACCGCTGCAGACCAAGGTAAAACCAAACCGCACCATCACCATCTCCATGTTCATGGCCATCGTCGGCGTCACCCTGGGGGTCGTGATCTGGGCCGCCAGGAGAACGACCACCGCCGCCGATTTTTACGCGGCCGGAGGGGGCATAACCGGCCTCCAGAACGGCTGGGCCATTGCCGGCGACTATATGTCCGCCGCTTCGTTCCTGGGGATGTCCGGCCTCATCTCACTGTACGGAATCGACGGTTTCATGTATGCGGTGGGACCGGCATTCTCCTTCATCGTCATCCTCCTGGTCATCGCCGAACCGTGCCGCAACGCCGGGAAATATACCCTGGGAGACATCCTCTCCTTCCGGACCTCGCCCAAGACCGTACGGGCCGTGGCGGCCCTCTCCACGGTCACCGTCTCCCTCTTCTACCTCATCGCCCAGATGGTGGGCGCCGGCAAGCTGATGCAGGTGCTCCTTGACATCCCCTACCGGGTATCGGTCATCGGCGTCGGCGTCCTCATGGTCGGCTACGTCGCCTTCGGCGGCATGAAGGCCACCACCTGGGTACAGATCATCAAGGCGGGGTTGCTCATGAGCGGCACCGTATTTCTCGCCCTCCTGGTCATGCTCAAGGCCAACATGAATCCTGTCGCCTTCTTCACGGACATCGTCAATAATCCGCAGATTCAGGATCATGTCCGGCTGACTGTCCTCAAGGATGCCGTGGCCAGGCCCGGCTTTGACTATGGTCAGCGGTTCCTGGAGCCGGGGCTCTTCCTGAAAAGCCCCCTGGACCAGATCTCGCTGGGCATTGCCTGGGCCCTGGGCGCCGCCGGCCTCCCCCATATCCTCATGCGTTTCTTCACCGTCCCCAGCGCCAAGGAGGCGCGCAAGTCCATCGTCATCGCCCTCTTCATCAACGGCAGCTTTTTCTTCCTCATCAACATCATCGGCTTCGGTGCGGCCCTCTACCTCTCCCCCCAGCTCATCAGCTCCGTGGACAAGGGGGGGAATATGGCGACCCTGCTCCTGGCCCAGAAACTTGGTGGTGGAGCCGGCTCCTTTGGCGGTGACCTCTTCCTGGCGTTCATCTGTGCGGTTGCCTTCGCCACTATCCTGGCGGTGGTGTCGGGGCTGGTGCTGGCGGCGTCGGCGGCCATCGCCCACGACGTATATGTCAACATCTTCATGGACGGCAAGGCCGACCAGAAGACCCAGGTAAAGGTCGCCCGGGTCACCTCGCTCTTCGTGGGGACAGCCGCCATCGTCATGGGGCTCATGGCCGAAAAAGAGAATGTCGTGGCCCTGGTCGCCCTGGCCTTCGCGGTGGCGGCGTCGGGCAATTTCCCCTGCATCCTGCTGTCGCTCTTCTGGAGGCGCTTCAACACCGCCGGTGTGGTCAGCGGCCTGGCGGTGGGGACGATCACCGCCCTGGCGCTGGTGATGATCTCACCGGTCATGACCTATCCCCAGAAGATCGCCGATGACGCCAAAAAAGTCATGACCACCCTGGAGAAGAAGCAGGCCGAAGGGGGCGTCCTGGCCGAAAAAGAGCTGAAGTCGCTGGAAAAAGCCCGGGGTGATTTCCAGAAAAATGACGGCGGCACCTCAATGACCGGGCTGAAGGCGCCGATCTTTACCCTGAAGAACCCGGGCATAGTCTCCGTACCGGTGGGGTTCCTGGCGGCCATCTTCGGCACCCTCCTCTTCCGCGACAAGCGGGCGGAAGAGCTGTTCGACGAGATCGAGGTCCGGCAGATCACCGGTCTGGGGATCTCCAAGGCCAGCGATCATTGATCGTAAAAAATGCGGTTGAAACACGGAGGAGGCTACAGATGTCAAGCGCGGCACGGGCAGGAGACGAAGGGGTTGCCCTCCTCTCGGAACTGAGCAAGGAAGAGCTCATCAGGATCATCATCGACGACGCCAAGAACTGGCTGGCCCATGACGGGGTCTGGTTCCAGGCCTTGGAGAAGAAGCACGGCATGGAGGTGGCGGTGGAGATCGACACCGACGCCTGGCGGCTCTTCACCGTCATCGAGGCAAAACGGATCATGGAGCGACTGAGGATGAAACCGGGCGGGGGAATCCCGGCGCTGGTGGAGTGTCTCAAACACCGCTTCTACGCCCGGCTGAATCTTCAGGAGTGCATCGAGGTCACGGAGAATCGCGCCGTCTTCAGGATGCTCGATTGCCGGGTCCAGTCGGCGCGCACACGGAAAGGGCTGGCCGATCACCCCTGCAAGAGCGTGGGTATCGTGGAGTATTCAGAGTTCGCCCGGACCATCGATCCCCGTATCACCACCACCTGTCTCGCCTGCCCGCCGGACCGGCATCCCGAGGAGTATTGGTGCGCGTGGGAGTTTGTCATAAGTGAAGGTTCCAGGTTCTAGGTTCTAGGTTCTAGGTTCAGGGTTCAGGGTTTGAGGTTATCCTTTAACCTTTACCCTTCAGCCTTTCTTTCCGGAGGTTTTCATGCAGACCGCATCCCCTGAAATCTACAGGAGCAGTCACAAGGTCCGGGTCGTCACCGCCACGAGCCTCTTCGACGGCCACGACGCCACCATCAACGTCATCCGCCGGATTCTCCAGGCGTCCGGGGCCGAGGTGATCCACCTGGGGCACAACCGCTCGGTGGAGGAGATCGTCACCGCCGCCATCCAAGAGGATGCCCAGGGGATCGCGGTCAGCTGCTACCAGGGGGGGCACCTGGAGTTCTTCAAGTACATCAAGGAGCTGCTGGAGCAGCGGGGCGCCGGCCAGGTGAAGATCTTCGGCGGCGGCGGCGGGGTCATCGTCCCCAATGAGATCCGGGAGCTTGAGGAGTATGGCATCGCCAAGATCTTCTCCCCCGAGGACGGCCGCCGGCTGGGGCTCCAGGGGATGGTCAACCGGATGCTCCGGGAGTGCGACTTCGTCGTGGAGCGTGACATCGAGGCGGAGATCGATCGGCTGGAGCAGCAGGATATCCGGGCGGTGAACAGCCTCATCACCCTGGCGGAGCAGGCGGTTCATGACCATACCGCCGGCTACGGCCTCTTACGGGAGCGGATCAGGGGGATGGGCCGCACCGCCGCGGTGGTGGGGATCACCGGCACCGGCGGCGCGGGGAAGAGCTCTCTCTCCGACGAGCTGGTCCGCCGCTTCCTGCGGGACTTCCCGGAGAAGAGCGTGGCGATCCTGGCGGTGGACCCGTCACGCCAGCGGACCGGCGGCGCGCTCCTGGGGGACCGGATCAGGATGAACGCCATCAACAGCAGCCGGGTCTACATGCGCTCCCTGGCCACCCGTGACTCCCATTCCGAGCTCTCCGCCGCCATCGGCGACGCCATCGATGTGGTCAAGGCTGCCGGGTTCGACCTGCTGATCGTGGAGACCTCCGGCATCGGCCAGGGGGACGCCCGGGTGGTTGACATCGCCGACGTCTCCCTCTACGTCATGACCTGCGAATTCGGCGCCCCCACCCAGCTGGAGAAGATCGATATGCTTGACTTCGCCGATCTGGTGGCCTTGAACAAGTTCGAACGCAAAGGGGCCGAGGACGCCCTGCGCAACGTGCGAAAGCAGTACCGCCGCAACCGGAATCTCTTCGACCTGGCCGATGAGCAGCTCCCGGTGTTCGGCACCATCGCGGCACAGTTCAATGATCCGGGGACCAACGTCCTCTACCTGGCCCTCCTGGAGACCCTCAACCGTAAAAGGGGGCTCGGCCTCCGGTCGTCAATGGAGCTCACCGAGACGGAGAGCCTGAAAAAATACATCATCCCCCCGGAGCGGGTCCACTATCTGGGGGAGATCGTCCTGGCGGCCCGGAGCTACCGCAAACGGGTGAAGGAGCAGAGCAGCACCGCCCGGCGGCTCTTCCAGCTCACCGGGGCCAGGGAACTACTGGGGGGCTCTCCCGCCGTGGCCGATCTGGATTCCTGCATCACCGGCCAGGAGCAGCAACTCACCGAAGAGAGCAAGAGAGTGCTGGCCGGATGGGAAGGGCAGAAGGGGAGCTATCGCCAGGATCAGCTGATCACCACGGTCCGGGACAAAGAGATCCGGAGCGACCTCTATACCGTCACCCTCTCGGGGACCCGGATCCCCAGGGTCTGCATCCCCAACTTCTCCGACTGGGGGGAGATCGTCCGGTGGAGCATGCTGGAGAACCTCCCCGGCCTCTTCCCCTTCACCGCCGGGGTCTTCCCCTTCAAGCGGGCCGAGGAGGATCCCAAGCGCCAGTTCGCCGGCGAAGGGTCACCGGAGCGGACCAACCGCCGCTTCCACTATCTCTGCAAGGATGACGACGCGAAAAGGCTCTCCACCGCCTTCGACAGCGTCACCCTCTACGGCGAGGACCCCGACTTCCCGCCAGACGTTTACGGCAAGGTGGGGGAGAGCGGAGTCTCCATCTGCACCGTGGAGGACATGAAGAAACTCTTCGCCGGGTTCGACCTCTGCGCCCCCAACACCAGCGTATCCATCACCATCAACGGCCCGGCCCCCATGATGCTGGCCTTCTTCTTCAACGCCGCCATCGATCAGCAGGTGGCGCGGTTTGAGGAGCAGCAGGAACGGGAACCGACTGCCGCCGAGTACGAAGAGCTCCGCTGCCGCACCCTGCAGACGGTGCGGGGGACGGTGCAGGCAGACATCCTCAAGGAGGACCAGGGGCAGAACACCTGCATCTTCTCCACCGAGTTCGCCCTCAAGATGATGGGAGACATTCAGCAGTACTTCATCCGGCAGAAGGTGCGCAACTACTACTCGGTCTCCATCAGCGGCTACCACATCGCCGAGGCCGGGGCTAACCCCATCTCCCAGCTGGCCTTCACCCTCTCCAATGGCTTCACCTACGTGGAGTATTACCTCTCCAGGGGGATGGCCATCGACGACTTCGCCCCCAACCT
>CAIOGM010000040.1 GCA_903857795.1 uncultured Geobacter sp. | reverse complement strand
GGTCAGACGAACAAAAACATACTCTCAAGCAATCTGCAACGAACATTACGAAACAATATGACCGATGCCGAACGAGCAATGTGGAGATGTCTTCGTGGCCGACAGGTATCAGGCTTAAAGTTTCGCCGTCAGCACCCGTTCGGTGACTATATCCTCGATTTTGCTTGCTTGGAAATAATGCTTGTCATTGAAATAGATGGCGGACAGCATCAGTAGCTTGCCGAGTATGACGCCATTCGGACCCGGAACCTATTGGAAGCAGGTTTTCATGTTTTGAGATTTTGAATAATGAAGTGCTTCAAGAACGTGAAGCTGTTATGGAGAGAGTTTTTGCGATACTACAGGGATTAACCCCATCCCCCTCCTGACCTCCCCCTTGAAGGGGGAGGAACGTTGTAAGCTGACCTTTCCCCTGAAGGGGGAGGAACGTTATAGGCTGACCTTTCCCCTGAAGGGGGAGGAACGTTGTAGGCTGAAGTCCCTTTTAAGGGGAGAAATTTTGTGGGCTAGCGGGCCCTCCCCCTCGGCCACTTCTCACGAAGGGGAGGGTTTTTAAAACTCCTCCCCCTACCGGTACTTCTCCCGCAGCGCCACCTTGTTGATCTTCCCCACGCTGGTCTTGTCGATGGCCTCCACGAAGCGGAACTTGAGCAGGACCACCTGCTTGGTGATGAACCCCTTGTCCGCGTACCCCCGGACATGCTGCAGCAGCCCCTTCTCCGTCACCTTCTCCCGGAACTCGGGCTTAACCACGATGAGCCCCAGGGGGCGCTCTCCCCACTTCTCGTCGGCCAGGCCGATGACCGCCGACTCGGCAACGGCAGGGTGGTGCCCCAGGATATCTTCCAGCTCCAGAGAGGAGATCCACTCGCCCGCCACCTTGATCACATCCTTGGTCCGGTCGGTGATCTTCACATACCCCCGCGAGTCCATGGTGGCCACGTCGTTGGTATGCAGATACCCCCCTTCCCACAGTTTTTCCGATGTCTTGTGGTCCTTCAGGTATCCCTGGGTCAGCCAGGGGGAGCGGACCACGATCTCGCCGGTACTCCGGCCATCATGGGGAACATCCTGCATCTGACTGTCCACGATCCGGAGATTGACCAGCGGCAGCGGGAGACCGGTCTTGCATCGAAGTTCTGCCTGGGCTTCCGGCCCTTGCTCCAGCATCTCCGGCGTCAGGTGGGACAGGGTGAGAAGCGGGCAGGTCTCCGACATACCGTAGCCGGTGAAGAGGTCGATCCCCCGCCCCATCGCCTCCAGGCAGAGCGCCCGGGTCATGACCGCGCCGCCGATGATCACCTTCCAGCGGGACAGATCGATCCGGTCGATATGCGGCGCCTTGAGGAGCATATGGAGGATGGTGGGGACGCAGTGGGAGAAGGTGACCTGCTCCTGGGCAATGAGATCCAGCAGATGGTCTGGAACATACCGTCCGGGGTAGACCTGCTTCACCCCCATGCAGGTGGCCACGTAGGGGAGCCCCCAGGCGTGGACATGAAACATCGGGGTAATTGGCATATAGACGTCGCCCCGATGGAAACGGCCATGCTCCGGCGAAGTTCCCAGGGCCGCCATCACCCCCAGGGTGTGGAGTACCAGCTGCCGGTGGCTGAAGTAGACCCCCTTGGGAAAGCCGGTGGTGCCCGTGGTGTAGAAGGTGGTGGCGCGGGTGTTCTCGTCGAAGTCGGGGAAGATGAACTCCGGAGCGGCCGCGGCCAGGAGCGCCTCGTACTCGCCGGCAAAGGTGATCTGCGTGACCGGAGCAGCCGGTTCGTCGGTGAGGAGTATGTACTGTTTGACGGTGTCGATCCGCCCCTTGATCTGCTCCATGATGGGGAGGAATTCGCTGTTGACCAGCAGCACGTCATCTTCGGCATGGTCGATGGTATAGAGAATCTGCTCCGGAGAAAGCCGGACGTTGATGGTGTGCAGCACTGCTCCGATCATCGGCACGGCAAAGAAACACTCCAGGTACCGGTGACTGTCCCAATCCATGACCGCCACGGTGTCACCCGGCTTCACCCCCAGACGGGTAAGAGTATCGGCCAATCTCCGGATCCGCTCACCCAGGGTCTCATAGGAGTAGCGAAGCTGCCCCCGATAGACGATCTCCTGATCGGCGTTGTTAGCGAGGGAGGAGACGAGCAGGTTCTTGATGAGAAGAGGATAATCATAGGCTGATTCGGTCCGGTGGATGAGGGTGTCGGTCATGGATCAGGATCCTTTACGTAAGTGGGATGCGCGGCACGCGGCCTCTACAAGGGCGGTCACAAAGATACTCGGAAAATCACTCATTGGAAAATAAAAAATGCCCTCCCGTGAAAATCAGTATCTCCCGCCGCCCGCCGCCGCCGCGTAACTGTAAAGAATTTCGACACTCCCTGTCGGGTTGGCTAACAGTCAGCGCGTCACGCTGATGTATCCCCCGGCACCTAGAGCCAAAACATTCCGATATACCTGTGTTTTATACCTCCGGATGCCCCATCGATACGGGCATGATTCCTGCATTAATGATGATCAGCTGTGCCGGGGTGGAGGTTGAAGATGATCACGTTCAAAGGGGTAATGACAACGCTGCTGCTCCTCATGGCCACATCGGCCTTCGGAGCAATTGACGGCGCCACCTGGCCGGGATCCTCGATCACTGCCGCCGTTGGAGTTGTGATCGTTCTCTTCGTAGTCGCCCGATGGAAAAGTAAACCGTAACGACTCAGCTCACACTTCACCCCTCACGCCTCACGCCTTTTCATTCCCTCCCAGATTAAACCGCACCTAACGAAAGACTTCCCTTTGAGCGCCAAATAGCTTATACTCCGCCGAATCTCCCCCTATCGGAAGGACGACGTGAGCGAAGAGAGCCTGGAAAAACTGGGACTGCGGACCCTCGAAGACATCAACACCATCATCCTCCACTCCCACGACCTTCTGGAGACGCTGGAGAATATCGTCACCCTGGTGGCCAAGCGGATGGGAACCGACGTCTGCTCCATCTACCTGCTGGAGGAGGACGGCGAAACCCTGACCCTCAGGGCCACCAAGGGGCTCTCCCGCAGCTCCGTGGGGAAGGTCACCATGAAGAGCTCCGAGGGGCTCTCCGGCCTGGTGGTGGAACAGCGCGGCGTGGTCGCCACCGATAACGCCCCAGCCCACCCCCGCTACAAGTACTTCAAGGAGTCCCGCGAAGAGCGGTTCCACTCCTTTCTGGGGCTCCCCCTGCTCCAGCGCAAGAGCCCCATTGGAGTCATCGTCGTTCAGACCCGCGAGGCCCGGACCTTCCGCCAGGCCGAGATCAGCACCCTCTCCACCATCGCCTACCAGATCAGCAGCATTATCATCAACGCCAAGCTCCTTGACTCCATCCGGGAGAAAGAAGAGCAGCGGGCCTTCTTCGAGCGTGAACTGGAGCGGGTCAAGAGCGGTGCCCCGTCACCCGGCCGGAGCAAGGGTGCAAAGAGTGGCAAGAAGGAGCCGCTGACGCTGCATGGCTCTCCCGTCTCCCAGGGGTTCTCCCAGGGGAAGGTCTCCATCATCGCACGCCGCAGCCGCCAGCGGAGCATCAGCTTCGAAGAGGTCCGGTCGATCCCCGACGAACTGAAGCGGCTCCATATAGCCCTGGAAAAGGCCAAGATCGAGACCCTCTACATGGAGAAACGAATCTCCCAGGCGCTCTCCGAGGACGACGCCGCCATCTTCCACGCCCACCTCATGATCCTGGAAGACCGGGGATTCATCTCCCGCATCCATGAACTGATCGAGAAGGAGTACGGAGCGGCCCGGGCCGTGCGGGAGGCGGTAGATCACTACATCACCGTCTTCTCCCAGATGGAAGACCCCTACCTGAGGGAGCGTTCCGCGGACATGGAGGACATCGGCCGTCGGATTCTCGACTGCCTGGACGCGAACGGCAAGAACCGGGTCAGGCTCCGGGAGAAGCGGATCATCATCGCCGAAGACATCTTCCCCTCGGACATGGCGACCCTGGATCCCAACAAGATCGCCGGCATCGTCACCGAGCGGGGAGACACCAACTCCCATGCCGCCATCATGGCCCGCTCCCTGGGGATCCCGGCGGTACTCGGCGTCGAAGGGCTCCTGAAACAGATCGGAGTCCGGGATGAGGTGATCCTGGACGGCAACTCCGGCTCCATCTTCATCAATCCCGACGACAAGATCCGGAGCGAATATCACCGGCTCCAGCAGGACTTCGGCGCCAGGAGGCGGGAACTGGACGACCTGCGAGAGATCCCGGCCGTCACCAAGGATGGGGTCAGAGTTCACCTCAGAGCCAACATCGGCCTGGTAAGCGATGTCCGGGTGGCGCTGGCCAACGGCGCCGAGGGGGTCGGTCTCTACCGGACAGAGTTCCCCTACATGGCCCGAACCTCCTTCCCCGACCGGCAGGTCCAGTACCGGCTCTACCGGAAGGTCCTGGAGGGGTTCGCCCCCCTGCCGGTGACCATCCGGACCCTGGACATCGGCGGCGACAAGGGGCTCCCCTACTTCACCTTCCCTCACGAGGACAACCCCTTCATGGGGTGGCGCTCCATCCGCGTCTCCCTGGAGCGGCGAGACATCTTCCGCGAGCAGCTGGCCGGCATCCTCATGGCCTCCCCCTACGGCAGCGTCAGTCTCATGTTCCCCATGATCTCCGGCATCGAGGAGATCAGGAGTATTCGGGAGATTCTGAAGGAGGTGGAGGAGGAGTTGGAGCGGGAGGGGCACCCCTTCGACCGGAAGATTCGGCTGGGGATCATGGTGGAGCTGCCGGCTGCGGTGCAGATCGCCGACATTCTGGTGCGGGAGGTGGACTTCTTCAGCATCGGCACCAACGACCTGATCCAGTACACCATGGCGGCCGACCGGAATAACCCCAAGGTGAAGAGCTATTTCGACCCCTACCATCCGGCGGTGCTCGGCTCCATCAGGCGGGTGGCCGAGGTGGCCATACGGGCAGGTAAGGGGGTCTCACTCTGCGGAGAAATGGCGGCTGACCCGCTCAACGCCATCCTGCTCCTGGGGATGGGAATCACCGAATTCAGCCTGGCGGCGCCGGCCATCCCTCTCGTGAAACAGGCCCTGGGCAAGGTCACCCTCCCCCATGCCAAAAAGATCGCCCAGGCGGCCCTCACCCTGGAGAGCACCACCGAAGTCAGGAGCTATCTGAACAAGCTGAGGGCGAAGCTGGAACTCTGAATTTCGTTCTACAGCAGGCTCAGGACCATCTTCTTCAGCACCCCCTCGCTGGCGCCGCCGATGACCTTGTAGCGGATAAGCCCCTTCTTGTCCAGGATGAAGGTTCGCGGTAAATCCGCCGCATCAAAGAGCAGCGCCCCCTTGCGGTCACTGTCCAGCCCCACGGGGTACGACTGATTGACCCCTTTCAGAAATTCCCTCACCTCATTCCCCTTCTGCCCCACATTGACCGCCACCACCACGAGTCCGCGACTCCGGTAGGCGGCACCGAGGCTCTCCAGGGCCGCCATCTCGTCACGGCAGCTGCTGCTGCAGCCGGTGGACCAGAAGTGGATGATGGCCACCTTCCCCCGGATGTCCGCGGGAATCCGGACCGTACCGCCGCTAAGGGCCGGCAGGGTGAGCTCAGGCGGAGGCGTGCCGACCCGCAGCGGTGCAGCCGATGCCGATGAGATCTGCGTCAGCAGGAAGAGGAAGAGGAAAGCGACAGGGCTTCCCCCACGGCGGATTTTATTTATAATTCCCATATTGTGCCTCCTGAAAACCGTAAATGCGGGCGCGGCAAGCAGCGGGCGCGGCAAGCAGCGCCCCTACATGAGCCTTCACCCTTCACCCTTCACTCTTTGCTCTTTGCTCTTCACCTCCGTGTGCCACTTCCAGAGCTCGTAGAAGACCGGGTAGACGATCAGCTCCAGGATGAACGACGTGAGGATCCCGCCGATGAGGGGGGCTGCGATATGCTTCATCACATCCGACCCGGTCCCGGTGGCCCACATCACCGGGAGGAGCCCCAGAAACATACAGGCCACGGTCATCAGCTTGGGCCTGATCCGCTTCACCGCGCCGTTCTGAATCGCCTGCTGCAGCTCCTCCAGGCTCCCCATCCGCCCCTCCTGCTTCGCCTCGGCGTAGGCCAGCTCCAGGTAGAGGAGCATAAAGACCCCGGTCTCCGCATCCACCCCCAGAAGGGCGATGAGCCCGACCCAGACACCGATACTCATGTTGTACCCGAGAAACCAGAGGAACCAGATGGCGCCGATGGCCGAGAAGGGGACCGCCAGCATGATGAGCGCCGTCTTGGCCATGGAGCGGGTGTTCATGTAGAGGAGCCCCAGGATGAGGAGCAGGGTCAGCGGCACCACCACCTCCAGACGTTCATGAACCCGCCGCATCGCCTCGTACTGGCCGCTCCAGGAGAGGGCATAGCCGGGGGGGAGCTCCACCTTGCTTCTCAGGAGCTTGGCCGCCTCGGCAATATACCCTGCCGGGTCACGGTCGGCGATGTCCAGATAGACATAGCCGGTCATGATGCCGTCTTCGTTTCGGATCATTGCCGGGCCGTCAACCACGGTCACCTCGGCCAACTCGGCCAGGGGAATCTGCCGCTTACCGTCGAAGGCGGGGACCAGAACCCGCTGCAGCGCCCCCAGGTCGCTCCGGAAGTCCCGCAGGTAGCGGACGTTCACGCTGTACCGCTCGCGCCCCTCCACGGTGGTGGTGATATTTTCCCCGCCGATGGCGTTCTGCACCGACTCCTGGGCCTGGCTGACGGAGAGGCCGTGGCGGGCCAATTCGTCCCGGTTCCAGGTGATGTCCAGGAAGTAGCCCCCGCCGGTCCGTTCGGCAAAGACCCCCCGGGTCCCCTTCACGTTACGCAGGAGCGCCTCAACCTGACCACCGATCTGTTCGATCTGCACCAGGTTGGCCCCGGATATTTTCAGCCCCACCGGAGTCCGGATACCGGTGGTGAGCATATCGATCCGCCCCTTGATCGGCATGGTCCAGGCGTTGGAAACCCCGGGAATCTTGAGGGCCGTGTCCAGCTGGGAGATCAGCTCCTCCCGGGAAATCCGATCGGGCCACAAGGGGCGGAGCGCCCCCTTGAGCAACCCCGGCGCCCATGAGGAGTACCAGGTGTCCACGTGGCGCCACTGCTCCTTGTCTTTCAGGATGATGACCGTCTCCAGCATGGAGAGGGGGGCCGGGTCAGTGGCGCTCTCGGCCCGCCCCGCCTTGCCGAAGACCCGCTCCACCTCGGGGAACCGCTTGATGATCCGGTCGGTGATCTGGAGCAGTTTCTGGGCCTCGGCCACGGAGATCCCCGGCATGGTGGAGGGCATATACATGAGCGACCCCTCGTCCAGGGGGGGCATGAATTCGGTACCGAGACTCAAATAGACCGGGACGGTGGCCACCACCATGAGGGTGGCCCCGCCGATGACCAGCCACCGGCGACGGAGCGCCCAGGTGACCACCGGCTCGTACCACCGGATGAGGAAACGGCTCACCGGATGCTGCTGTTCCGGATGGATGGTCCCCACCGCCAGGGAGTTGAACAGACGGCAGAGCCATGCCGGGCGGAAGGTGAAGAGTTTGATCCGGGTGAAGAGAATCCGCAGCGCCGGGTCCAGGGTGATGGCCAACACCGCGGCCACGATCATTGAGAGATTCTTGGTGTAGGCGAGGGGCTTGAAGAGCCGCCCCTCCTGGGCCTCCAGGGTCAGGACCGGGAGGAAGGCCACGGCGATGACCAGGAGCGCGAAGAAGCTCGGCCCCCCCACCTCCTTCACCGCGGAGATGATCACCCTCTGGTAATCCCCCTTGCGCCCCCCCTGTTCCCAGAGCTCCAGCTTCTTGTGGGTCTGCTCCACCACGACGATGGCCGCGTCCACCATGGCGCCGATGGCGATGGCGATCCCCCCCAGAGACATGATGTTGGCCGAAACCCCCATGAGCTTGAACGGGATGAAGGAGATCAGCACCGCCAGGGGGATGGTGATGATCGGAATGATGGCGCTGGGGAAGTGCCAGAGGAAGAAGAGGATCACCACGGAGACGGTGAGCATCACCTCCAGCAGGGTCCCTTTCAGATTGTCGATGGCCCGGATGATCAGATCGGAGCGGTCGTACACCGGGACAATCTTCACCCCGGCGGGGAGTCCCGGCTCGATCTCCTTGATCTTGGCCTTCACCCGGCTGATCACGTCCAGGGCGTTCTGCCCCTGGCGCATCACCACTATCCCCGAGACCGCCTCACCTGTCCCGTCCAGGTCGGAGACACCACGGCGGTAGTCCGGCCCCAGGACCACCTGCCCCAGCTCCTTGACCCTGATGACCGTGCCGTTCTCGCTGGCGGTCACCGCGATGTTCTCGAAGTCGGTGATGGATTTGGCGTAGCCGCGACCGCGAACCATGTACTCGGTCCCGCCGAACTCGATGAGCCGTCCCCCCACGTCGCTGTTGTTGTTCTTCACCGCCTCCAGGACCTTGGTGAGAGGGATGCCGTAAAACTGCAGCTTGCGCGGGTCCAGGTTTACCTGGTACTGCTGCCGGAAACCGCCGATGGGAGCCACCTCGGCCACCCCGGGGACCGACTTCAGGTAGTAGCGGAGATACCAGTCCTGATAGGAGCGGAGCTCCGCCAGCGACCTGCTCCCGGTGGTGTCCACCAGGGCGTACTGGTAGATCCACCCCAGACCGGTGGCGTCGGGCCCCAGTTCGGTCTGTACCCCCTGGGGGAGCCGTTGCTGCACGGCGGAGAGATACTCCAGGGTCCGGGAGCGGGCCCAGTAGATGTCGGTCCCCTCCTCGAAGATCACATAGACATAGGAGTAGCCGAAATCGGAGAAGCCGCGGACGCTCTTGACCCTGGGGCCACCCAGCATGGCCGAGACGATGGGGTAGGTCACCTGGTCTTCGACGATGTCCGGGCTCCGATCCCACTTGGAGTAGATGATGACCTGAGTCTCGGAGAGATCGGGGATGGCGTCCAGGGGGAGATGCCCCATGGACCACCACCCCATGACGGCCAGGAGCGCCGTGATGAGGATGACGATGAACCGGTTGTTGGCGGAGAACTCTATTATCTTGTCGATCATTGTTGGCCGGGGACCTTTATGGAGTCGAGCGACGGCACCTCTTTACCGAGGCCGGCGTCCGGTGTCCTCATGGCGGGGTCGTCATCGTCCTCCGCATTGGGATAGGGGCCCATCCCCTGACTCCGGTCGTTGACCGGATCCTTCTCGGGCATGCTTCGCCTGTTGCCGGGCTTCATCTCCATGGCGCTCCGAAAGGGAGGACTCTTCTTGGCCGGCATCTTCATCCCGCCACTCATCCCGTCGTCGGTCCCATGAACCATCGGTTTCGTTCCGACCACCCCCTCGTGGGGCGCCCCGGTCATCGGCTCGGCGACCGCGTTGCTTCCGGTATACCGCTGAGGCGCCTTGTCAAATTTGGCCATATCCTCCGGTGAACAGAAGTACCAACTCTTGCCGCCGAACTGCCGGGTGAAGCCGGCGCTCTTCGCCTTCTCTTCATCCAGCGCCATACCACAGACCGGATCCCGTCCCGGCTTGCCGTAGATACCGGCGGAGGCGGTTCTCAGGCGCGATTCCGAGTCCAGGAGAAAATTCCCGGAGACCACGATCCGCTCCCCGGCCACCAACCCCTTGGTCACCTCCACCAGCTCACCCAGATTCCGGCCGGTCTCCACCTGACGAGGCTCGAAATTCCCCTTCCCCAGGTCGATAAAGACGCTCTTCTTCATCCCGGAGTCGAGGATCGCCTCCTTGGGAACCGCGATCATGGAAGGGAGGGTAACGGGGAGCTCGACATCCACGAACATCTCGGGACGGAGCAGCAGGCCGCTGTTCTCCACCTCCAGCCGGACCTTCATGGTCCGGGTGACGGGATCGAAGAGAGGGAGGACCGAACCGACCCGGGCGATGAAATTCCTGTTCTGCTGGGGGAGGCGCACCTGAACCTTTACTCCGGGCTTGAAATACGACACCTCGCTCTCGAAGATATCCGCCAGGATCCAGACATGGGAGAGGTCGGCGATCCGGTAGAATTCGGTCCCCCGCTCGAACCGCTCACCGTTGGAGATGTTCCGGCTGACCACGAACCCGGCTTCGGTAGATCGGATGTCGATCACCTCGCGGTTGTACCGCGACTTCATGACCTCGTCCAGCTGGGTCTCGCTCATGCCGATGTTGATCAGGCTGTTCCGGCTGTTCCGGACACCGAGGTCGTTCCGGAGGCGCCGGATCTCTTCGGGGGTGGCGGCCTTGTTCTTTCGGTCGATGGAGTTGAGGGCGAAGATATAGGAGTTGATCAAGGCGTAGAGATCCGGAGAGTAGACGCTGGCCAGATACTCATCCTTCTTCACGTAGGAACCGGTGGTGACCTGGGAGATCGTCTTGACGAACCCCTGAAGCGAGGCGTTGATCCGGTAGACCCTGGTCTCGTCGGGCGCCACCCGCCCCAGCACCCGGGCGGTAAACGCCGCCGGACTCCTGGTAACCAGGGAGCTCTTCATGCCGATGAGCTGCTGCCGCTCCGGCGTCACCTGCACCGTACCGGGGGGGAGATGACTATCGACGCCGCCACCGGGAGCGCCGTCGGCATAGACCGGCTCCAGCTGCATACCGCAGTCGGGAGCGATCCCCGGCTTGTCGGACTTGTAGGCCGGGTGCATGGGATCCACATAATAGAGGACCGTGCGCCCCCCAGGGGAACTGGTTTTTCCGCCGGACCTGTTGGCCAGGAAACCGCCGGCAAACGCGATGACCGCAACGATACCGATGAGAAGACAGACCGATTTTTTACTCATCTCCACCTGCTCCGTGACTGCGCCAGATATGCAAGGGTCAGTTAGTTACCAGCTTTTTGACTAAAAAACAAGCCCCGTGAGGAATCACGGGGCTTGAGAAGTCCGGCGCCCAAGCGCCGGACCGACTGCATTGAATCTCTACAGGTTACGGACGGGTGATCGTGATCAGGAGCGGACGCATCATGTCATGCTCTTCGTGCTCCAGGATGTGGCAATGCCAGACGGTCTCATGGACCTGCATGAAGCCGTGAGCCGCATCATTGAAGCGCGGGCTGACCGCCGGATCGTGCGGACCGGTTGGGGTGTTGGCCGGGCCGGTCAGCGCCGGGCCGGCGATCTGCGGGATATCCCATTTGGCCATGATGTAGACGATCTCGCCGGGCCAGCAGAGGACGGTCTCTTTCCAGCCGATCTCCTCAGCACGGCAGCCGCGGAGGAGTCCTGTGGGAGCAAGGTTAGGAGCAATACCGGCATAGGCCTGACGCCCGACAACCTGCCAGTTGGACATATGGAAATGCATCGGATGAACGTCGGCCGTGGTGTTGTAGATAGCCCAGACCTCGGTATCGAGATTGTTGATGAGCTCCTCAGGGCCCGGAGCATCCAGGTAGAGCAGACCGGTGGGCGCCGCGGACAGGGGGCCGAGACGCTGCTCGAGGCGGCCAAAGTCGTCGAAGACCTCGTTGAGGGAGAGGTTCTTGAACTTGTTGATGGTGACGCCGTCGATGGAGGTCCAATTGAGCGGCGTCCCAACGATATTATAGGTTACGGGCGCAGCTTCCGACTGCTGGGTGATGAGCGGCGTATCACTCCAGACCTTACCGGCGCCTGAAGCGGTGGTTTGCAGATTCTGCCCGACGGTGATCTTCAGCAAGTTGTCGGGGTTCATGTTGCTGGTCCCCTTGGAGACAACGAACTGCATGATGCAGCGGGTATTGCGGGCCACGCCGGCAGCCGTACCGTTTTTGTTGACGGTGTTCCCGTTGCTATAGCCGGGGAAGTAGTCGTTGCGGGGGTCGCCGCCCGGGAACGGCGCGGGGCAGTCATTGTAGAGGACGACCTTGGTCCCCACCGGGTAATTGCCGAAGTCGACGATGACGTCCGGACGGAAGGCACTCCCCAGCAAGAGGGAAGTCGAAGCCGGGTTGGTGAAGGGGAAGTCGGCTCCGTTCAGCGGCTTGTTCGACGCGATGGCGGTGGTGTTTCTCAGGAACCCGCACTCGTTCCCCATGACGAACCAGGATGCAGCACCGGTCGCCTTATTAGTGAAGGGTGTATTGGTCGGGTAGCCGGTGACAGGGTCAAGGGTGATCCCGGTAGCGGTGCCGTTGTGGATATAGAGCTGCAGGTTGAGGAAGCGGGCGTTACAGGCGTTGAGCAGACGGAACCGGTACCGGCGGGGCTCTACCGCGAGAGACGGTGAGGCGGTTCCGTTGACCAGCATGGTGTCGCCGAACATTTCGGCGATTACCGACTGCTGCGGCAGGGTCTTGACCGGGTTCGTGAGACTGTTGGACATGCGGCGCCAGCGGGTCGCCTCGTACACATGGGGATACCAGAGAGAGCCGGGGGTTTTCACACCATTCCAGCTGGGATCTTTCAGCTTGATGTCCGCACCGACGAAGACCTTGTCCTGGAATACCAGCGGGTATTCACGAACCGGCCAGTCGCCGTTGGTCGGAGCGTTGAACGGAGCAGGATTGGAGAGGTTGATGATACCGTCCAGGAGACTGGTCTCCAGGGTCTTGGGAAGTCCCTGGGTGACCAGGTAGCGCTCGAAGTCGTCACGGTAGATGTGACCTGTGGCCACACCGGCATAGGCGTTGGTCCGGGTGATCCCGAAGGCGTGGTCATGGTACCAGACAAAGCGGGAGAACTGCTTATCGGCTGCCCAGTAGAACTCACCCTGGGTGTTCTCACTGTTCGTGCCGACAACGCCGGGGTTGAGTTGGCTGTTGTTGATGAAGCTCGAACCCGAAACCCGGTTGATCTCGAGCCGCTGGGCCGAACTGAACCAGTCAAAGGGGCCGCCGTCGGAGATCCAGGGCATGAGGCCGCCGTGGAAGTGGACGGTGGTCCGGTCCTGCCCAAGCTCGGTCCCCGGGATCGTCAGGTCATTGGGGATGATGGCGGTTGCCGGCAGGTTGTTCCTCATGGTCAGCTGGAGCGCCTTGCCGTTAGGACCGGCCTCGGAGATGATGATGCCGCCAAGCTGACGGGCTGGCTGAGGATTGACCGCAGGATTAGTGTAGAATGGGTTGCCGGGCTTCACGGCGCCCAGGGCGGTGAGCCCTTCGAGGAGGGTGAGGTCGGGCTTGTAGCCCCAGAGGGTCGTGCCGCCGAGGGTCGGGGCGACACCCGGATCGACGAACTGCTGGAGGGTCAGGGAGTAGTGCCTCACGCCGGTGACCGGGGCGCCGGTCTGGAACGGAAGATTAACTCCGTCGCCGACGATACCGGACTTGGGGAAGCTCCAGGGGAACGCGACTTGCGTCCCGTTGATATCCACGGAAGCGCTCTCATTGCGCGCCCACTCGGCACCGATATTGGCGGTGATGCCGGATTTCGCTGCAGGGCCCACGGCGCCGGCGCCGAGGGGGTTCGGCAGGGCCACCGGGATCTCGCCCAGACGAAGCGTCGTGCCGTAGAGCGGGATATTGGGTGACTGATAGAACGCCTCGGCCTTGCCCGACCCGAGCCATTTCATCGGCATGGGAAGCATGGACGCGCCGGCCGCAAGACCTGAAATTTGCAGGAATTTCCTTCTGCTGATAGTACTCATAGTGCCACCGTCCTTTCAAAATTGGGAAGTAAGAAACCGTGCTGCTCGTCTGTTGTGGTTTAGGTTCTCAAGAATTATGCAGATTTGTTGGAACGTCTGCGGAGCAGGAACAGCCCCAGGAGACCGCTGCCGGCAAGGACGAAGGTCCCCGGCTCGGGCACTGTCGCGGCAGCCGAGATGTCGATAAAGGATTCTACGCCATACGTACCGCCTGCGATGACATTAGCCGAAAACAGCTGCGAAACGAGGAGGGTGTTGTTCCCGGCCTGCGGAGAGAAGTAACCGTACCAGCCGGTATCAACACTCTGGATACCGTTAACGCCGACCGTCACATCATCGCTGATCAGCGTGAAGATGTTCCTGAATTTCACAGACGTCAATTTGGCCGTATCCCAAGAAGCTCCGGTGAGGAAATAATCGAAGAAGGGGTGAGCATCCGCGCTGACGCTAACAGTTCCGACAGTGGCGACGGTGAACGCCTGGGTAAACGTCGCGTGGCTCGTGAGACCGGCCACTTCTGGAGTTAATGCGCTAACAGAACCAGAAGCCGAAAGGTAGACGGCGTCAGTGGTCGCGCCCGGCGTGAGATTCGGCCCGGCATTGACCCACGAAAGAGCATCACTGGAACTACCACCATTCGCCGCGATGGGGAGTGTCGACGAGAGTGACGCATCGACGTTTGGTGAATAGGAACCGGTATTGGATAGCGATTCCGAGATGGGGGGAGCGGCGCCGAGTGTCTGTGTACTGCTGAGGCTGCTCCCGATGTTGGTGAAGGTGACATTGGGTGAGAACAGGAAGTTATCGACCTGGTTATCGGCCGACACTTGTACACCCCATGACAATGATGCGCTGGCGATAATTCCCGCCGCGCAAATTCCTGTTACAATCGCCATCCTGATGCTACGTCTCATAATCCTTCCTCCTTTTGCTGGTGTATGCTGCGTTTTTTCATCTGTCCGGTCACCATTTCGTGCTGCTGTGCCCGGAACTGTTACTTTTAAACATCATCTTATCACCTGCATCCAACTCCGCCAATCACCTCGCTTTGCCTGAATTTTGATCGCAGTTCACCATCTGAAGCACATCCCATGCCAATTTTTTGAAATTTTTCTGAACGGAAATTCAGCTAGTTCACTCGTCAAAAAATGAGTTTGTAACGAGAGTGTAAAGAAAGCTGACAGTTGTGTGGAGGGAAGTGACGGGATTCTTTACAGTCCGCTCTTTCCTCAATGCGTAGCAATATTATCACTCTGCCACCAAAGTAACACAAATCTATCACGTATCGGCGTTCTTTCGTTCGGATGGAGGGAGAGTGAAAAATGATGATTATTGACTGCCAGTATGGTATTAACCACGTTAAAATGATTTTTCTGGAGGATCAGTATATGTCTGAAAGTTTTACCCTGCCGCCGGAGCGATTGGTCCCGTCGTATGTCAAATTCATCGTGGGAAAGCGTCTGAACAACCAGATTTTCGATGTATCACATCTGCTCTGGCCCAAGAAAGAGATCATCGACGCCTGCCTGGCCCGCCTCGAGAAAGAGCCCAACTCCAGAATCCGCGGCAGCATCGGTAACGCCTTGCTGCAGATCTCGTTTTTTCAGGAGGAGATTGGCCCGGAGGGGATGCACGACTGCCATCTGGATCTCTTCGAGCAGGACATTACCTCCATGGACGAAGACGCCCTCGTGAGCCTCAGAAAAGCCGTTGCTGCTCATTTACCTCATCTCGACGCTCCCCGCTTCATCGATGCGCTGCGCCTGGTGCAGGCCGAGTTCAAGAATCTGCACGACCGATGGATCGCCATCGAAGATAGGTGGGAAAAGCAGGAAGGGTCCGGGGACGCGTAATGGCAACTCCTCATTAACTATCGGCTGACCGGTTTTTGAACCGAAACACCCGATACCCGCTCAAACGTAGGCCGGGTCAAGCGCAGCGGAACCGGCGATGTATCGTCTTGAGATCAGACCCGCCGGACCCGCTCCGCTTGATCCGGCCTACCTCATTGGAATCCCCCCCCTGACCCTACCCGACTGAGTGAAGAAACCTATCCGGAAATCGTTTGTAACTCATCAACAGGTGCTGCAATGAAAATCGTTACGCTCAGCTTCTTTCTCTTCCTCGTCACAGCCGTACTCACCGTGCCCCGGAACGCCGCCGCCGCCCCCGCGGTCGCATCCTTCGCTCTCCCCACCTCGGCCCGATCGCTGACCGTACCGGTGGTCCGTTTCACCGCATGGGACACGGCAGCCGTCACCGGCTACCTGATCACCGATTCCCCTCTCCAGCCGTTG
>CAIOGM010000039.1 GCA_903857795.1 uncultured Geobacter sp. | reverse complement strand
TCGCTTCCCATACACGGTATTCTCCTTTTAGCTGCAGCAAAGTTGCTCAAACATCCTCCGTTTTTTAGCGTAATCAGAGATCGAGAATCATGGCGTTTTCATCACAGTCGGGGAACTTGACGCACTTCACGCAATCCCCCCAGACCTTGTGGGGGAGTTCCGACTTGTCCACGAGGCGAAAGCCGAACCGGGCGAAGAAGTCCGGTTTGTAGGTGAGGCAGAAGAGCCGTTTCAGCCCCAGTTCCCTTGCCTCCTCGATGCAGGCGGTCACCACCAGAGTGCCGACCCCCTTGCGCCCCGCGGCTTCGGAGACCGCCACCGAGCGGATTTCGGCCAGATCGTCCCAGACGATATGGAGGGCCGAGACCCCGAGGATGACGTCCTCTTCTTCGAAGACGTAGAAGTCGCGGATCGCCTCGTAGAGCTCCGACAGGGAGCGGGAGAGCATATCCCCCTGGGAGGCGAAGTGGGTTAGGAGTTTCTGAATCGGTTTTACATCGGTGATACGGGCCTTGCGGATCATGCGCCCTCCTTAATGCGGGAAACAGGGACCGGTAAATTATAATTACAAATTATTAATTACTAATTCGTAATTATTAATCTTTCTTACACTCTCCAGCATCTCGCGGGCGTGCTGCCGGGTCGTTTCGGTGATCGTCATGCCGCCGAGCATCCGGGAGAGCTCCTCAATCCGGGAGGACGGATCCAGAGGGGTGACGGTGGTGGTAGTCCGGCCGTTCTCGATCAGCTTCCGGACCCGGTAATGGTGGTCGGCGTACGCCGCCACCTGGGGGAGGTGGGTGATACAGAGGACCTGCTGGCTTTCGGCCACCTTCCTGAGCTTCTCCCCCACCAGGGCCGACACGGCGCCGCCGATGCCGGTATCCACCTCGTCGAAAATCAGGGTGGGGACATCGCTCTCGGGGTGAACCTGCTTGAGCGCCAGCATGAGCCGGGAGAGTTCGCCCCCCGAGGCGATCCGGGCCAGGGGGCGCGGCGGCTCGCCCGGGTTGGGGGAGAAGAGAAACTCCACCCGGTCCAGGCCGGCGGGTCCCGGCTCATCCAGGGGCTGGATGTCGGCCTGGAAGAGGGCGTTTTTCATGGCAAGATCCAGCAGTTGCCCGGTCATCGCCTCCGCCAGTCTCCCGGCCGCCTCCCGGCGAAGGGCCGAGAGCTTGCGCCCTTCTTGCTTCAGCTCCGCGGTCAGTTCGTCCCGCCGTCGCTCAACCCCTTCCCGGTTCTCCTCCCGCAGCAGGAGCGCCTCCCGCTCCCGGTCGATCGCTTCCTTCAGTGTCAGGATCTCCCCGATGGTCGGCGCGTACTTTCGTTTGAGGCTCCGCAGGAGGTCGAGCCGGTCGTCCACCGCCTGGAGACGCCGGGGGTCGGCCTCCACCCTGGCGGCGTAGTCGCGCAGCGCCAGGGCCGTGTCCTCGATCTGGAGGGCGGCCTCGGCCAGGGCGGCGTCCAGGGGTGACAGGCGGGAGTCGATGGCGGCGCAGTCGGCCAGGGTTCGGCGGATCTCTCCCAACCGGGAGAGAAGGGCGCCGTCGGCACCGTAGAGCCGGTCAAAGGCGTCGCTGCTCCCCTGAAGAAGCCGCTCGGCATGGGCCAGGAGCTCCAGCTCCAGCTCCAGTTCCTCATCCTCGCCCGGCAGGGGGGCCGCCTCCGCGATCTCCCCGGACTGGAAGGTGAGGAGGTCAAGCCGCCGCTCCGCTTCGACTTCATCCCTCTCCCGAGCGCGAAGTTCGGTCACGAGCCGCTGCTGTTCGGCGTAACGTTCTCCGTAGGCCGCACGGAGCGGCGTAAGCCGGCCATACCCGTCCAGGAGTTCCAGGTGATTGGCGAGACGGAGCAGGGTCTGCGATTCATGCTGACCGTAGATGTTGATGAGGCGGGGGGCCACGGCTGCCAGCTGGGCCGTGGAGGCCAGCGATCCGTTGAGAAAGACCCGGTTGCGGCCGGCCCGGCTCACCGTCCTCCTGACCACCAGCTCTCCGTCCGTCTCGATCCCCGCTTCCGCCAGCTCGGCCGCCACCTGGGGGCTTCCGGTCAGGCAGAAGAGCGCCTCCACCTGGGCCTCGTCTTCGCCGCTCCGGATCAGCTCAGTGGAGGCCCGCCCCCCCAGGATGAGATTCACTGCGTCGATGATGATCGACTTTCCCGCGCCGGTCTCCCCGGTCAGGATGGTGAGCCCCGGCTGGAAGTTCACCTGAAGGGTGTCGATGATGGCGATATTTTTAATGGCAAGGTAGGTGAGCATGAAATCCTGGTTCTAGGTTCTGGGTTCTAAGTTCTAGGTTCTGGGTTCTAAGTTCTAAGTTCTAAGTTCTAGGTTCTAGGTTCTAGGTTCTAAGTTCGGGGTTCAGGGTTTGAGGTTAAGGGTTCGGGGTTGCAGGTTTGGCGCTGCCGGAATTTTGGATGGAGCGGGTTTAACGTTCAACCTCGAACCTTGAATCTATGAACCTTGGACCTAGAACATAGAACCTTGAACATAGAACCTTGAACCTTGAACCGCCTTTAACGTTCTCCCCACTTCAGCTTGGTCCGGAGGACTTCGAAGAAGTCACGGTTGACCGAGGTGACCAGCCGGGTCTTGCTCACCGCCTTCATGATCCGGACCACGTCCCCCTGTTTCATCTCTACCCCCACCTGGCCGTCCAGGGTGAGAAATACATCTTCGTGCTGGGAGTTGAGGAGCAGGGTGATCTCGGCGTTGCGATCCACGACGATGGGTCGATTGGTCAGGGTGTGGGGGCAGATGGGGGTGATGACGATGCAGTCCAGGGAAGGGTGGATGATCGGGCCGTTGGCCGAAAGGGAGTAGCCGGTGGAACCGGTGGGGCTGGAGATGATCAGCCCGTCGGCCTTGAAGGTGGTGAGATAGAGACCGTTGACCGCCGCCTCCAGATCGATGATCCGGGCCAGCGCCCCCTTGTTGATGACCGCGTCGTTGAGCACCCGGTGCTCGGCGACGACCTTCCCCTCCCGCTCGATGACGACGTGGAGCATCATCCGCTCGGTGGTCTGGTACGCCCCGGCCAGGCAGGCCTCCAGGGCAGGGTAGAGTTCGTCCACGGTGATCTCGGTGAGAAAGCCGAGGCTCCCCAGGTTGATCCCGAGAATCGGGACCCGCCGGTCCCCCACGAGGCGGGCCACGGAGATGAGGGTCCCATCTCCCCCCAGGACCACCACCAGGTCGGCCTCCCCCGGAATCAGCTCGTCGGCCAGGCCGCTGGGCCACTTCAGATGCCGGGCCAGGTGCGCCTCCACCAGGGGTTCGCACCCCCGCGCCATGAGCCACGAGATCAGTTCACCGGCGACAACCTGGCAGCGGGGGTCGTGAACCTTGGCGAAGAGGGCAATTTTTTTCATCGTTTATCCTTGTTTTGTGCTATAAAAGCCCCTGTTTATTATCATACCGGCGCCGGCATGTCCAATGGATTTGCATTCCCGTTCCGCCCGCCGCGCCCCGAGGAGACCATGAGTACTGAACCGCTGGATATGATCAACGAAGCTGCCGAGCTGGACGATTTCATGAATATCATCAAGAAGTTCCTGGAGCATCTGGAGTACACCCTGGGCAAGGACAAGTACTCCGCCTCCAACTTCGACCTCTATAACTCTCTTGCCTATGCGGTGCGTGACCGGATGGTGGAGCGGTGGCTGGACACTCAGCAGACCTACCACAGCGAGAACCCCAAGCGGGTCTATTACCTCTCCATGGAGTTTCTCATGGGGCGGACCCTGGTGAACTCCCTCATCAACCTGGATCTCTATCACCAGTTCCGCGAGGCGGTGGAGTCGCTGGGGTACGATTTTTCCGCCATGGTGGAGGAGGAGCACGACGCCGGTCTCGGCAACGGCGGCCTCGGCCGGTTGGCCGCCTGTTTCCTCGACTCCCTGGCGACCCTGGCGCTGCCGGCCTACGGTTACGGCATCCGGTACGAGTACGGCATCTTTGCCCAGAAGATTCAGGACGGCGCCCAGGTGGAGCTTCCGGACAACTGGCTCCGCTACCGCAATCCGTGGGAATTCGACCGGCAGCGCCACTGCCACCCCATCCGCTTCTTCGGCCGGGTGGTGACCAGCGTGGACAGCGCCGGCGCCATCCGCCACGACTGGGTGGATACGGAAGAGGTGGTGGCCCTGGCCTACGACACTCCGGTTCCCGGCTACGGCACCAGCACCGTCAATACCCTGCGGCTCTGGAGCGCCAAGGCTTCCTGCGATTTCGACCTGCAGTTCTTCAACCGGGGTGATTACATCCGCGCCGTTGAGGAGAAGGCGGCTACGGAGAACATCTCCAAGGTCCTCTATCCGGCCGACGACATCAAGGAGGGGAAGGAGTTGCGGCTCAAGCAGGAGTATTTCCTCTCCGCCGCCACCCTGGCCGACATCCTGGACCGGTTCCGCAAACACTGCGGCGACTGGCGCCAGCTCCCCGAACAGGCGGCCATCCAGTTGAACGATACCCATCCGGCCCTGGCGATCCCCGAGATGATGCGGGTCCTCCTGGACCTGGAGCGTCTGGATTGGGAGACGGCCTGGGAGATAACCGTCAAGACCTTTGCCTACACCAACCACACGGTGCTCCCCGAGGCGCTGGAGCGGTGGCCGGTCTGGATGGTGGGGAATATTCTGCCGCGGCACCTGCAGATCATCTACGACATCAATCAGCGGTTCCTGGAGGAGGTCCGTCTCCGCTTCCCCGGAGACCTGGGGCGGCTGGCCCGGATGTCCATCATCGAGGAGTATGGCGAGAAGAAGGTCTGCATGGCCCATCTGGCCATCGTGGGGAGTCACTCGGTGAACGGGGTCTCGGCGCTCCACTCCGAGATCCTCAGGAAGGACGTCTTCCGGGAGTTCTACGAGATGTTCCCGGAGCGGTTTAACAACAAGACCAACGGCATCACCCCCCGGCGCTGGCTCAAGGCGTGCAACCCGACCCTGTCGGGGTTGGTCACCGAGACGGTGGGCCCCACCTGGACCAAGGAGCTGGATCTGCTGCGGGGGCTGGAGGCGCGTCTGGACGATCCCCTCTTCACGGCCCGGTGGCGCAAGGTGAAGCGGGACAACAAACTTTTACTGGCCGCCTATATCAAGGAGCACAACGGGGTGGAGGTGGATCCCGACTCCCTCTTTGACTGTCAGGTTAAGCGGCTCCATGAGTACAAACGGCAGCTCCTCAACGTCCTGCACGTCATCACCCTCTACAACCGGATCAAGGCCGATCCCGAGGCGGAGGTGACCCCGCGCACCGTCATCTTCGGCGGCAAGGCGGCGCCGGCCTATACCATGGCCAAGCTGATCATCAGGCTGATCAATGCGGTGGGGGAGGTGGTGAACAACGATCCCCGGGTGGCGGGGCGGCTCAAGGTGCTCTTCCTGGCGAACTACAGCGTCTCCCTGGCGGAGAAGATCTTCCCCGCCTCGGATCTCTCCGAGCAGATCTCCACCGCCGGCACCGAGGCGTCGGGCACCGGCAACATGAAGTTCGCCCTCAACGGGGCGCTCACCATCGGCACCCTGGACGGCGCCAACGTGGAGATGCGGGAGGAGGTGGGGGAGGAGAACAT
>CAIOGM010000038.1 GCA_903857795.1 uncultured Geobacter sp. | reverse complement strand
GTCTCCGTCCGCGACTCCTCCGGCAACCTGCGCTCCACCCCGGCTATCATGTCTGACGTCATGGCGGCGTTGAGTCGTCTGGGGAGCGGCACCGAGCGCAACGTCATGGCCAACGAGATCTTCGGCAGATCCTGGCAAGACGTGCAGCAGCTGATGAAACTGACGCCAGGTGTTATGGACAAGGCCGCCGAATCGGCCAGCGCCTTGGGGCTGATCATCGACAAGGACGGGGCCGAGGCGGCCAAGCGCTACAAGTTGGCCATGAATGAGCTGGGATTGGCGGGAGAGAGCCTGAAGATCTCTCTCGGCGCGACAGTCATGCCGATCATGGCGGAAATCGCCAAGGGGATGAGCGGTGTAGCCGAGCATATGGACTTGGTTAAGGCTTCCATTGTCGCTGTCGGGACGGCGGAGGTTCTTGCCAACCTGGGGAGATTGACGATAGCGCTGAAAGCCGTGAGTGTCGCCGCCACCGGGACCACTGGTCTCGTGGGGTTGGCGGCACTCGCAGGATTGGCCGTTGGCAATGCCATCGACCAGACGTTCGACCTCTCCGGGAAACAGCAGTACGAAAAGGAGCTCCAGAGAGACAAGGAGTCCCAGGCGGCCTATGATGCAGTCATGGCGCGCCGTAATGCGAAGACGGCAGGTCCAGACCTCTCCCGCAGTGTGGGCATGACTGACGCCGAACGGCAGAAAGCTCTGGCCGAACAGCAGGCCTACAACAACGCTGTCATCAAGCTGGAAGATACGAAAAACGCCAATATCCTCAGCCGGTACCAGGGGATGTCCGGGGCGTACCTGGCCCTGGAAAAATCCCGCTACGACGCCGGAACCGCATCGGCCTACGACTACTATACCTACAAACTGCAGCTGCTCACCTGGGAGACCCAGGCGCAAGAGACAAACCTCGATCTCCGGCTGGTCGGATTGCGGTCGGAGATGGCCGCCGAGACCGACCGGACCAAGCAGTTGGGGATTGAAACCGAGATCGAGCGGGTGAAGGGCGATAAAGAGAAGCTCCTGATGGATCAGTCCAAAAAGCGGACCGACATCGTCAGGGAGTTGAACGACGCGGAGAAGAAGGAGAGCGACACCAAGGAAAAACAGCTTGAGCAGGATGCAAAGGCCATCGAGCAACACGCCAAAGAGATCGAGCAGATGGACAAGAGCGTCAATCAGCTCTGGCCGAAATATGCCGAACAGATGGCCAAAGAACTGGGGATGGATGACGAGTCCGTCAAGCTCAACAAGCAGTTGGCCGACGGCACCGAGGCGCAGATCAAGCTGACCGTGATGTTGCAAGCTGCGCGTAAGCTGGCCGACGATCCGGCTATCGCCTCTCTGAACAAGATGATCAGCCTGCAGGATACGCTTAACCAGAGGCTGCGGGACGATATCGCTCTGCAGGAGCGGAAGGCCTTATTGACGGGGAATACGGTGGGCGTCTCGTATGTTTGGAATAAAGATAAGGTCAACGAGGACGGCAGTAAAGGCGGATACGATGCCGCCTATGTCAATAAAAACAGCGGTCAGATCCAGAACGGCTATGTTACCAACGCTCAATTGACCTCTGGCGGCTCCTCCGCTCCACAGGCATCATCTGGATCATCGAGCTCATACACTAGCCCCAATTCACCCTTTGTCTCTGTCAATGCGCCGTATTTCGGTTCCTTTGCCGTCGGTACCGACTCGTTTCCCGGTGACGGATACGCATTTCTTCACAAGGGAGAGCGGATCATACCGGCGGCGCAGAACAAGGCAGTATCTGCGCAGAATGCGTCTCTTGATGGATGGATAGAATGGATGGGACGGTCGGGCGAGAAGATGTCAACCAATGTTCATGACTATAATGATCCGATGAAGACACAAACTTTGGACGGGTTATGGTACCAAGACGCGAGCGGAGCATGGAAAACTGGGAACCTAAATGTCAAAGACTACACTTACTATGCTCTCCAGTATAAGAAAAATTTGCAATATTCCAGCGCGCTCACCCCTAGTCAAAGATCATATTTCACAAGTCCTGATTACAAGCCATCCTCGTCAGACGGTAAACCGTTAGCAACTTACGCCGCTCCGCAGTACGCTGCACAGAACGCCGCTCCGGCGTTCGTCCCCAGTATTACGCCTGTAGCACCCGCGACCTCGCCTCTAGCTCAAAGTTCAGTCACCTCCGGAACGGCTAAAATTCAGGCTGGATTACAGGGCAACGGAGTCACCATCAACGTCGGCGGGCTCACCGTCAACGTCGGCACCACCACCGACCCGAAAACCCTGGCCCGTCAGCTTTACGGTGAGTTGCAGCAATTGGCGACGAGGTACCGCGCATGATGCCGATTCGCTATATCCGTGACTGGTGCAACGGCAACACGATATCCATCAACAATCACTGGGCGGAGATTGAGGCTATCACCCTGACCGGCACCAACGCCGCTCTCGGCTGCGCCACCACCTCCATCATCGGGGCCGGATCCGCCACCATCACCAACGGAAATACCGCTTCGGGCGACATGTTCGCCCCCGGTTCCGGTCTGCAGTGGGTCAGGGTAGACCTGGGTTCGCTCCGGGCAGACATTGCCAAGGTCATGGTCTGGCATTACTGGTCCGACGCCCGTAAGTATCACGCCACCCGGACCGAGGTTTCCGCTGATGGCGTGACGTGGGTGACCATCTACGATTCAGCCGTCTCCGGAGAGTACACAGAGACCTCGGCGGGGTTCAGCATGGCGGTACCGAGCCCGATCCTGACCCTCTCTCATACCGCCGGCTATTTTGCCCCACTGCGCAACCCGGCCCGCCCCCAGGTAGCGGCGCACCTGGAACAGGCAGCGGACCGGACGGCCGGCGGGGTGACTTATGCCTTCGATCCGGAAGTATCTGAAGAGCTGATCACCCTGGCGTGGTCCGGGATGAGCCTGACCGATGTCACGGCGCTGCGCACCTTTTTCCAGACCACGGCCAAGGGGATGACGGAACTGTTCACCCTGATTGACCCCTGGTCCCTGACCTCATATCAGGTCTGCTTCGCCGAGCCCACCCTGGGCATCACCGAGAGTGCCCCGCTGCGTTACGCGGTGACGTGCTCTCTGCGCCGGGTGCTCTGATGGCCGACGAGATCATTGGAGGAGAAGAAGCCGCCACCGCAATCTCTGCCACCGTCTTCAGCTGCGGCGCGGCATCGGCCACGCTGGTCCGGGCGCCGAGTCGGCCCTTTGCCGCCGATACCCGGCTCTTCCAGACAACCGCCGTGGATTCACTCGGGAACCGCTACGTGGTAGACCGCTCCGCAGTGACGGTTCGGCCGGTGGTGCTGACCTTCCCCCGGGTGACCGCGGCGGAGCTGGCGGCGCTCCGAACATTCCTTTATACCACCGTGGCCGGCGCGCGGACTAAATTCACCTGGACCGATTCGGCCGCGGTGGCCCATACGGTGAGACTCACTGCCTGGCACTGGCGGCAGACCGGGCCCGCCTGGTTTCAGGTCGACATGCAACTGGAAGAGACTCTCTAACTTACGCACAAGGAGCATACCCATGTGGACTGTTGACGCCAGGTGTTCAAATTGCGGGTACAAGGCGACCTGTGAAGACCGCAACGTGCTGTATGCCGATCTTTCGCCGCTGGTCAACCACCTGAACAGCGACCCGCTTACCCTGGCGTCTCCCGGTGATGGGATCATCGTGCTGGTCTGCAATGGCTTCGCGCTCAAGGCGCCCAAAGAGTGAAGACCTTTAGCACAGGATTCGCCGCGGCAGTGGCGAAGAAGCGGGGCGCCCAACCGCTCTGGATCCTCTCCATATCGGCGGCAGGGACCACGTACTATCTGTCGGATGTCGCCGTCACCATCCCCTCATGGAACGGCGGGATCACGACTAAGGCGTGGGTATCGAGCTGGGGGGAGTTATCCGAGCAGGTGACCGGGGAGACCAACGAGGTACGGGTCGCCGATTTCTCCGTCACCTGTGTGGTCGATCCCGACGCCTCGCCCAACATGGCGAACCTGGCGCTCTTGGATCTGGAGTCGGGCGCCGCCACTCTCTGGTTGTGGTATCGGGATCTGAACGCGACGACCGATCCTCCAATCAGCTTTTTCATCGGCAGGGTGAAAGATTTCTCGGGCGATGCGTACTCTGTCCGGCTGGATCTGGAGGATGACACCTACCGGCTCAATGGATCCCTGGGGATCATCGCCGATGCCAGCGCTTTTCCGAACATCGATCCCGGCGACGTGGGAAAGATGCTGCCGATAGTCTACGGCACGGTGGCGAAAGTCCCCACTCTGGCAGTGGATGCCGGCCCAAGCACAACCCTGACGGAAATCATCGTCGGAGATCTTGCCTTTGATGTATCCGATGCCTCTCATATTGTGGCCGGTAGCGTCATCCTGATCGACCAGGAACAGATCAAGGTCGGGGGCAAAACCGGGGACAGATTAACCGGTTGCACCCGGGGATTCAACTCGACACTGATCACCACCCATGCCCTGGGCGCGGCGGTAATGAAGTATCAGGCGAATTACACGTATCTGCTGGCCGGTCACCCAGTGTCATCTATTGGGGCGATTTGGGGGAAGATCGGCTCCCGGCTGATTAATTTTTCGGCCATACCGGGGATAGTGAAATACACCGGGCAGGGTGGAAGTGTCCATCCGACCTGGTTCGGCTATGCCTGCGTGACGATACCGGGGAAGGTCAGCCTGAGCGACGCCCGGCAGTTGGTCGCGAATACGACGGGGCTAACCCTCACGGCGACAGGATGGGGAGTGGATGCGGGGAGTCTGGCGGTTTCGACACTAGTGAGTCTGGTCGATACTATCCAGGTCGAACAGGGGAGCCATAATCATCCGGCCGCGGTGACCGGGACAATGACGATACTACTGGACGCGGCAACACTCTCCTCGGGATCGTGGGTCTCTCTGGGGAATACCGTAGACGGGAACTCTACAACTTATGGGTCCAGTCTGACGGGGGCCGCTAACAGTGTGGTATTCCGTCGGAATGCGGCGGTATCAACATCCAATCAACCCTTACGCATCCGCGGGGGAATTACCTATAGGGCTTTAGCTGGGGCTTACCAGTATAACCGTTTTGCTCTGGCATATCCTGGGTATACAGGCACGTACCCTTTAACCAGCTTAACAACTACGACCGCATATACGGGCTGGTTTACCCTGCTCTCGTTTGCCGATATAACGGAGCAAATTACGATACAATTCGACAATACTGCATCTGGGTCGGCAACTTGCCTGATTTATGAAGTATTTTACGAGGTCGAATACGGCACCGCGGCCCTGGGTTTTAGTACCGCGACCGGCGTCACGAAAACCCCAGGCAGTACGGTAGATGTCGCATCGTCAACATCCGCCCAGAGCGGAAACCCAACCCTAACCGTCGGGAGTATCACTAAATCCGGAGTCGTAACTATCTCCGGCGACAGTGCGGCCAACACCATGATCGCCGACGCTATTTATTGCGATACTGTCGCTCCCGGCTATTCCGGACTTACCCTCAATGGCGCTCTCCTCTCCCCGGTCAGCCAACTCACCTGGCTGAATACCGTGGCGCTGCAGAGTAATTGCTTTTGCCGGGTCGGCAGCGGTTCCAGTGCATCATTTATGTCGCGCTCCGGATCCGGGAGCTCCCGCACGATCTCGGCAGTGGCGACCGAGGGGGGCAAGCAACTACTGCAATGGGCGCGAGCGCCTATCACCCAGATAATCAATTCCATCGCACTGAAATATAACCGGGACCTCAGCAATTCCGGCGGAGAGCCCTACGGCGCGGTGGTCGCGGTCAAGGACGCTGGCTCTATCTCCCGCTATGGAGTTCAATCCAAGGACACATTGTTCCAGTGCGACTTCATCGGCGACTCCGGGACAGCGGGATCTATGGCTAATAGCCTGCTGGCACAGTTTTCTACTCGCAGAACCTACGTCTACGTCACGGTCTACTTGGATCAGTTGGGGTTGGAGTTCGGCGACCACGTAACCCTACCCGATGGCCGGTCAGGGATGGTGGTGAGTGTAGGGATCCAGCCAGGGAGCATCGATGCCATGGACAGGATCAAATTGACCGTGATGGTCTAAAGGGGAGTTGAACCTTGGGAGACTTCGATGATGAGCCATCGTGGACCGGTCCGGAACGCCGGTCCCCTGTTCCGCCGGGGACATTCATCCTGCCGCCAGCATGGGACGCCCTCCACCATGATGTAATCCGCCTGGTCGAAAAGAATTGCGTGCTTACTCAGTGGGCTCGTGCGGTGGTTCTGTATGTTGTCCCGGCTCTCACAATGTATTTAGTCTATGACCATCAACAATTAGTCACCGCTCAAATGGAGCTTGTCAGGCTTAACTCCTCTGTGGTCAATTTGGACGCCAATGGTACCCATTTTGTTACTGTTAAAGCAGTTAGCCATCATGCAGATTCCAGATGCCACTTTTCGAGGGTTAAAAAATGAGACGTACAAATCCGGCAGGGATGGAGCTGATAAGGACTTTCGAGGGGTGCGAGTTAGTCGCATATAAAGATTGTGTCGGTACCTGGACCATTGGGTATGGCAGCACTCACTGTGTGTTCCCGGGCCTCGTCATATCCCGCTCCGACGCTGCGCAACGGCTCATGTCCGATCTCATCGTGGCGGAGCGAGCGGTGGAGCATTCTGTGAGCGTTCCACTGTCGGATAATCAGTTCTCTTCACTCGTCAGTTTTGTTTTTAACCTGGGCGGCGGCGCGCTGGAAAAGAGCACATTGCTGAAGAAGCTCAACGCCGGGAATTACGAGGAGGTCCCGGCGGAACTGTCGAAATGGTGCTATGCCGGAGGGAAGATCATGGAGGGGCTCAAAAAACGCCGGGACGCTGAGGGGAAATTATGGGCAACTCCCTGCTAGATAAACTATTCGATGTTATTGGCTACATTCATTACTGGCTGCGCAAGTCGCCACAACCACCAAAAGGAGAAAAGAAATGAAAAGTCTGTTCGGTATCATCATCCTCGCAATTATCACCATGATGTTCTCCATCGCCGGCGCCGCCGATCCGGCCGCCGTTGCCGTGGTACCGGCAGTAACCGCTGCCGGAAGCATGACCGGCATTATCACCTGGATGCAGAGTAATCAGGTCATTGTCGGGGGACTGCTAATTGCAGTGCTGGACTTCATTTTCGCTATTAACCCGGCATGGAAGAGTAACGGAGCGCTTCACTTCCTCTATACGGTGGCATCCCGCCAACCGACCATCCCGGCCGCGTAATGTGGACCACGGTCATAACCGGCGTGATCAGCATTGTCGGGCTACTGCTCAAGTGGTGGCTCGACAGCTCGCCCGCGAAGAAGCAGGAGGCAGCCGATGATAAAACGATGCAGGGTAGGGCGGACGTTGCGGTCGGTGATGTTGCTGCTGTCGAGTCTCGCCTTGATAGCGTGTTCCGGGCCGATGGTGGAAGTAATGCCGGAAGCGACAGTCACCCGGGTGAACCTGGGGCAGGCGTACAAGCCATTGAGCAACGGTTGGCTGCTTTCGGACTCGGGCCTCCTGAAACTCATTGAGGCGGCGGAGCGCTGCCAAACAAAATAAGGGACCCCGTCCTGGGCGACAAGGGCACGGTCTCACGTTGAAGCTCGTTGACTATTTGTTGACGGTATTGAAACGCTTCAAACCTCATTAAACTGTAACCGACTGATTTTACTGACCCCCATAAATAGGCATGAACCAACAAAAAGCCGGGCTTTCGCCCGGCTTTGCGTGTGTAAGTATCCAATTTTATTGGTGCCCGGAGCCGGGATCGAACCGGCACAGCCTCACGACCGAGGGATTTTAAGTCCCTTGCGTCTACCAATTCCGCCATCCGGGCAGAGCAGTTTCAAGCGGAACTCAGGCTCCGCCGTTAACCCGTTCACGGAGTTCTTTTCCGGTCTTGAAAAACGGAGTTTTCTTGGGCGGAATCTTGACGACTTCACCACTCTTCGGATTACGCGCCTCACGACCGTCACGTTCACGAACCGTGAAGCTGCCGAAACCGCGAATCTCGACCTTTTCACCGGAAGTGAGGGCATCCGCTATTCCGTCGAAGACGATGTTGATCACCGCTTCGGCCTCTTTCATGGAAAGGATGCCGTGGGTCTCGGCAAGCGTCTCCACCAGTTCACTCTTCGTCATGCACATCTCCTTGCGGGTAAGCCGCCCGGTTCCTGACTGAACCCGGTCCGGGCGGCCCTGAGTACCCTACTCTTCAGTATTCTTCTTCAAGACGTCCATGAGTGAGCCGAAATTACCCAGCCCTTCGGGCGCCGTGTCCATGTATGAGGACATTTCTGCCTTCTCAGTAGCAGCCTGCAGCGCCTTCACTGAAAGAGAAATCTTCTTCTCGATCGTATCGATGTTAAGCACCAGGGCATCCAGTTCATCGCCAACATTAGCGAAACCCTTAGGGGTCGGCACCTTTTCCCGGGAGAGTTCCGAGACGTGAATCAGCCCTTCGATTCCCTCCTCGATCTCCAGAAAAATCCCGAATTCGGTGACAGAGGTAACCTTCCCCTTCACCTTGGTTCCCGGGCGGTACCTGACCGGGATCTCTGTCCAGGGGTCGGGAGTCAGCTGCTTCATCCCCAGGGAGAGCCGCTCGTTCTCTGGGTCGATATTGAGAACCACCGCGTGAACGGTCTGCCCCTTGCTGAAGAGTTCGCCCGGGTGTTTGATTCTTCTGGTCCAGGAGATGTCGGATACATGGACCAGGCCGTCGATCCCCTCTTCAACGCCGATGAAGACGCCGAAGTCGGTGACATTCTTGATCTGCCCCTCAATCTTCGTCCCTACCGGATACCGCTCCTGGATCTCGGTCCAAGGATTGGCAGTCACCTGCTTGAGTCCCAGGGAGATCCGCCGGTTGGCCAGATCCATGCCGAGTACCAGCACCTCAACCTCGTCACCTACGGTGAGGATATCGGAGGGGTGGCGAACTCGCTTGGTCCAGGACATCTCGGAGACATGGATGAGCCCTTCGACCCCTTCCTCCAACGCCACGAAGGCGCCGTACTCTGTGAGGCTCACGACCTTGCCGCTGATCTTTGTCCCAACCGGGAACTTTCCTTCCACATCGAGCCAGGGATCGGGAAGTGCCTGCTTGAGCCCCAAGGAGATCTTCCCCTTGTTCCGGTCGTACTTGAGGACCATGACCTTGAGCTGGTCTCCAACCTTGATCGCCTCCGAAGGGTGAGCCAATCTTCCCCAGGACATATCGGTGACATGGAGAAGTCCGTCGATGCCGCCAAGGTCGAGGAATGCACCGTAATCAGTGATGTTCTTGACTACGCCATCTACTATCTGCCCTTCTGCAAGAACTCCCAGAGTCTGGTCGCGCATGGACTCCCGCTCTTCCTCCATGAGCACGCGGCGGGAGAGAACAACGTTCCCCCGCTTCTTGTTCAGCTTGAGAATCTTGAATGTATACGTCTGTCCCAGATATTTATCGAGATTGGCCGTAGGGCGGAGATCTACCTGCGAGGCAGGCAGGAAGGCCGGCAGACCGATGTCGACGGTCATCCCACCTTTTACCTTAGCCACTATCTTCCCTTCGATAGTCCCACCCTCGCCGCCGGACTCGGCGATCTTTTCCCAGACCGCCTGCCGCTCGGCCTTGCGCCGGGAGAGGATCAGATGACCTTTTTCATCCTCGCCTCGCTCCAGGAGGACACTTACTTCATCTCCTACCTTAACCGTCATGTTCCCCTGCTCGTCCAGGAATTCGGCGGCGTTGATACGCCCCTCCGATTTATGCCCGATATCGACCAAAACGGTGTCCTGGTCGACCTTGACGACTACACCTTTGATGAGCTCACCCGACTGAAACTGCCGGAGGCTCTCATTGAAAAGTTCCTCAAACTCGCCGGAACCGCCCATAGTCTCTTCTTCGTCCACCTGTTGCGCCATGATGTTGTCATCCGGCAGAGCCATGTTGTTCTCCTCCATTGCCACCGTACCCCCTGTCTATTTGTCTGCTTCTTATTTCTACTACCTCGGGCGTCGTCGAAACGCGCCCGGATCCTAGATGATATATCCCTGCGGACGACGGCTGTGTCGCTCCTACTTCCGCTCGCTCTGCTCTATCTGCTGCAGCACCTCATCGATGAGCCACTTGGGGGTTGATGCGCCTGCAGTAACTCCAACCGTTGCCACTCCCGAAAACCATTCGGGGTTCAACTGCTGGGCGGTCTCGATATGATAGGTGCGCGGCTGAAGTTCGGCGCAGACCTCTGCCAAGCGACGAGTGTTGGCACTGTTGTAGCCGCCGATCACGATCATGCAGTCGGCCTGCTTGGCCAGCTCCTTGGCCTCTTCCTGGCGCACCGCAGTGGCGTCGCAGATGGTGTTGAAGACCCGTGTCTCATTACCTTTCATAAGACATTCCAGGACCACCTGCTTGAGATTCTCGAAGGACTGGGTGGTCTGGGCGACAACCCCAACTTTTACCATCTTGGGGAGTCGGCTTGCCTCTTCTCCGGAGCCGACCACGAAGACACGACCGGTGGCGTAGGAGACGATCCCCTGAACCTCGGGATGATCTGCATCCCCTACCACGACGACATCATACCCGGTCTGCGAGAGTCTCTTCACATGCTCCTGGGCCTTTTTGACGAAGGGACAGGTCGCATCGATGATCTCCATCTCTTTGCGGATGGCGGCATCCAGCTCCTCGGCAGCGACCCCGTGGGAGCGGATTATGACAGTCCCCCGCTCCAGGCGCTCCACATCGTTAACAACCTTAACCCCCATCTCCTCCAGCCGTTGCACGACCTGGGGGGAGTGAATGATTGGGCCGAGGGTGCAGGTCTGTCCGCCACGATCGGCGGCCTCGAAGGCCATCTGGGTAGCACGTTTGACACCAAAGCAGAAACCTGCCCGTTTTGCAAGCGTTATTTTCATGCTGATCCCCTTCTCTCACTTGCTGCTGAAGTGGAGAGGTACTCCCGGACGAGTCGTTCCATTCGCTCCAGGACGCTGGCGATGGTCTCTCCGGTGGAGTCGATCTCCACTGCGTCAGCGCCCTTTCTGAGTGGTGCGAGCTCTCGGTCGGCGTCCTGCCGGTCCCGTCTGACCACCTCGGCGATGGTCTCCTCCAGGGTGGCAGTGCTCCCCTTTTCCTGTAGTTCAAGAAAGCGGCGGAGTCCCCGCTCATCTGCCGAGGCGCTGAGGAAAAACTTTACCTCGGCATCGGGAAAGACCACCGTGCCGATGTCCCGTCCTTCAAGGATGACCCCCCCGTCTCTCCCCATTTGTCGCTGAAGGGAGAGGAGAACCTCCCTGACGGCGGCCTGGGCTGAAATCTGAGAAGTGAGCATACTGATCTCCGGAGTCCTGATCGCCCCGGTGACGTCTTCGTCGCCTGCCATGACCCGGCAGTGGCCGGCGTCACGCCGGAACCCGATCACCGCTTTCCGGCAGACAGCCTCAACGGCGGAGTGGTCGTCCGGGGCGACACCGGTCCGCTTCACCAGAAGGGCCAGGGTCCGGTACAGTGCGCCGGTGTCAATATGGAGATAGCCAAGACGCTCCGCCAGCAAGGCGGTCAGGGTGCTCTTGCCGGCCCCGGAGGGTCCGTCAATGGCGATGACGACTCCGCGGTTCCTCATCGTTGAGCGACCAGTTCCAGAAGCGGCAGGAAGCTGGGGAAAGAGGTCGCGATGCACTCCACATCAGTTACCGTCGTCGCTCCCGAGGAGGCCAGGCCGCCAATAAGCATCGCCATGGCGATCCGGTGGTCTCCCCGGCTGTCCACACTGCAGCCGTCCAGACGACCGCGGCCGGTGATGATCATCCCGTCGGGGTTCTCGACTACCGTGACTCCGGCCAGGCGGAGGTTGGCTGCCGTGGCGGCAATCCTGTCGGTCTCCTTGACTCGGAGTTCCTTGGCGTCCCTGACGGTGGTGCTCCCTTCGGCAAAGGCCGCGGCGATGGCTACTACCGGGAACTCATCTATGGCTCGGGGGACCAGATCCCCGCCGATCTCGATCCCTTTCAGGAGCGATGACCGGACCAGGAGGTCGGCAACCGGTTCGCCGGAGAGCTCTCGCACGTTGAGGAGCTGGATATCCCCCCCCATGGTCTGGAGAATGTCGATGATGCCGCTCCGGGTGGGGTTGACTCCGACTCCGGTGATTAGAAGTTCCGAGCCGGGGACGATAAGCCCCGCAACGAGAAAGAAGGCAGCAGAGGAGATGTCGCCGGGAACCACGATCTCTCGTCCTGTCAGTTCCTGTCCGCCGGTGAGCGCTGCTCCGGTGGCGGTCACCCTGAGTTCGGCGCCGAAATGGGCGAGCATCCGTTCCGAATGGTCCCGGGAGCGGTGGGGTTCTGTCACCCTGGTCTCCCCTTCGGCGTAGAGACCGGCCAGAAGCAGCGCGGATTTGACCTGGGCGCTGGCCACCGGGGAAGAGTAATCGATCCCCATGAGCGCTCTGCCGGTGATGGCGAGAGGAGCCTTTTCGCCACCATCGCGGCCGTGAATGATTGCTCCCATCTCCCCCAAGGGGACGACCACCCGTTTCATGGGACGGTTCCGGAGGTAGCGGTCTCCGGTGAGGACGGAAAAGAAGCGCTGTCCAGCCAGTAGTCCGGTGAGGAGCCGGATGGAGGTGCCGGAGTTGCCGCAGTCGATCACGTCCCCTGGCTCCATGAGCCCGTGGAGTCCGCGGCCGGCAATGGTCAACAGGTTGCCGTCATCGACGATTTCTACCCCCATCAGCCTGAAGGCGTTGAGGGTCGCCATATTGTCTTCCCCGCGGAGGAAACCCCGGACGGTGGTGGTTCCCCGGGCGAGGGAGCCGAGCATGATGGAGCGGTGGGAGATTGACTTGTCTCCGGGAACGCTGATCTCGCCGCGAAGGGAAGACGCCGGTTGAACTGTATAGGATTGCATGGAAGACCTCCAACCGATGACCAACAAAACCAAAATCCAGAACCTTGAACCTTGAACCTTGAACCTTGAACTTAGAACCCAGAACCTAAATTATGGCGTCCCGTTGCTCCTTGGAGCGGGTGAAGAAGGTTTCCAGGGCGCCGCTGTCGGCAGTGGCCACCAGTCGCCGCAGGTTGCTCAGGGAGTCGGCAAAAAAATCGATCATCTCCACCACTGCCTCCTGATTCATGAGAGCAATATCCCGCCACATGACCGGGTCGGAGGAGGCGATCCGGGTGAAGTCCCGGAAACCGCCGGCGGAGTAACGGAGGATGTTTTCGTCGAACCGGTCGTACCCCCCGACGGCATTGACAAGGCTATAGGCCACCATATGCGGCAGGTGGGAGATCGCAGCCAGGATCCGGTCGTGCTTGTGCGCGTCCATGAGCACCACATCAGAACCGGCCGTCTCCCAGAGTTTCTCCACGGTGGCCAAGGCAGTCGGATCGGTCCGGAGCGAGGGGGTCAGGATGCAACGCCGGTTCTTGTAGAGGGTGGCAAAAGCTGCCTCTACCCCCGAGTGCTCAGTCCCCGCGATGGGGTGTCCCCCCACGAAGAAGGTTCCTTCCGGCATGAGCGGTTCGCAGGCGGCGACGATCCCTTCCTTGACGCTCCCGCCATCAGTGACGACGCTGCCGCGCGCCAGAAACGGGGCGATCTGGGCCAAGATTCCGGCAATGGTGCAAACCGGTGTTGCCAGGAAGACGACGTCGGCCCCTTGTACACCGCTGCACGGATCCTGATCGTAGCGGTCGATGACTCCCAGTTCTACCCCCCGTCGGAGATTCGCCTCACCGCGTCCGATGCCGATCACCTCACCCACCGCCCCGTTGCTTCGGAGCGCCAGAGCCAGGGAACCGCCGATGAGACCGACACCGATTATGGCGAGACGTTTGATGAAGGGCATGCTTACCTCGCCCTGGGGTATGAGCCGAGAATTCTCACGAACTGGCAGCACTCCCGCAGTTCCCTGATTGCAGCCGCAACCTCGGGGTTCGCTATGTGCCCATTCAGGTCCAGGAAGAAGATGTACTCCCATGCCTTTTTCTTGAAGGGGCGAGATTCAATCTTGCTGAGATTCAGCCCACGCGATGCGAACGGCTCCAGCATTCGGTAGAGGATCCCCGGCTCATCCTTTACAGAAAACATGAGAGAACTCTTGTCATCCGTGCCCCGCTCCATGGCTTTCTTGCCGATGACGAGGAAACGGGTGACGTTGTTGACCTGGTCCTCTATCCGTTCCTTGACGATCTTCAGGTTATAGAGAGTTGCGGCGTATTCGCTGGCGATGGCAGCGGCGGTGTAATCCTCGCTGACGATCTGTGCCGCCAGGGTCGTGGAGGCGACATCGACTTGAGCCACGTTGGGGAGATTATCCGCTAGCCACCCGCGACACTGGGCCAGAGGTTGCGGATGGGAATAGACCTTCCTGATATCCTCCATCCGGCCGGTACGGGAGAGGAGAAAGTGGGAGACATCCAGCAGCACCTCGGCGTTGATCTTCAGGTCACTCTCCATGAACATATCCAGGGTGTGGGAGACCACCCCTTCAGTGGAGTTCTCCACCGGCACCACCCCGTAGAGGGCGCGCCCCTTTTCGACCTCTTCAAAGACCGCCGGGATCGATTTCTGAGGGACCAGTTCGGCCGAGAGTCCGAACTGCTGGAGGGCGGCAAGATGACTGAAGGTGGCAAGGGGGCCGAGAAAAGCCACCCGCATGGGGGCTTCCAGGGAGAGGGACGCGGAGATGATCTCCCGGTAGACGCTGCGGACCGCCTCGGTGGGGAACGGTCCGGGGTTTTTGGCGGTAAGCCGTTCGTAAATCTCCCGTTCCCGACTCGGGACGTGAAACTCCCGCCGGTTCTCGGACTTGATCTTGCCGACGGCCTGGGCGAGGGTGGCCCGACGGTTCAGGAGATCAAGAATTGCATCATCGACGGCGTCGATTTCGCTGCGTAAGTTGTCAAGCGTCGGTTCGTTCTGCAATCAGTCACCGCAGGCGGGGGTAATGGAGGCTTAGAAGATTGAAAAATGTAGCCTAACGGCTCAAAAAAAGCAAACTTTTTTTTGCAGCGCCTTTCACCTGATACAGACGCGCCGAACTTCTTGGAGATCGGTCGCTCCCTGGAAGAGTTTGAGCATGCCATCCTGTTTGAGGGTTCGCGTACCGTCCGCAGCTGCCTGGCGGCTTATGGCGTCACTGGTTGCCCGTTTCCGGATAAGCGACTTGATCTCGTCGGTACAGGTGACAAGCTCATAAATTCCGATCCGCCCTTGGTAGCCGGTATTGAGGCAGTGGGAGCAGCCGACGGCACGGGTATGACGAATTTCGTTTTTGGCAACACCCGCACTCCGGAAGCTCTCCTCCCCGAACTCTCTTATTATATCGCACCGCTCGCTCTCGCCGGGGAGGTACTCCTCCCTGCAGCACTCGCAAAGCGATCTGGCCAATCGTTGAGCCAAGATGCAGAGGAGGGAGTCGGAAAAGCTGTAGGGGTCGAGTCCCATATCCAGGAGTCGGGTTACCGTCTCCGCCGCCGAATTGGTATGCAGGGTGGAGAGGACCAGATGACCGGTAAGCGACGCCTCCACGGCGATGGACGCCGTCTCCTGATCCCGCATCTCTCCTACCATGATCACGTCCGGGTCGAGACGAAGAAACGACCGGAGCGCCGTGGCGAAGGTGAAGCCGATCTTCGGGTTCACTTGAACCTGGCGCAGCCCCTTCTGGGTGATCTCCACCGGGTCCTCGATGGTCCAGATCTTGAGCTCGGGATTGTTGATGTGGGCGATCCCCGAATGAAGGGTGGTCGTCTTTCCCGAACCGGTGGGGCCCACCACCAGGATCATGCCGTAGGGCTGTACCAGGGCGTTCCCGAATTCGCGGCGATCCCGCTCCCTCATCCCCAGCGTGTCGAAGGGGCGTGCATCCTCATGACGCAAGAGGCGGAGCACCACATCCTCCAGCTGCCCCGCGGTGGGCATGGTGGCCACCCGGAGCTCCACGTCCGCTGGGCCGAAATTCTTGAAGTTGATCTTACCGTCCTGCGGCTTGCGGCGCTCGGCGATGTCCAACTCCGCCATGAGCTTGATCCGCGAAGGGATGGCGTACTTGTACCGGTAGGGGATCTTCTGGTAAATCTTGCAGCGGCCGTCGATCCGGATCCGGACGAGTATGTCGCTCTTGCCCGGATACGGCTCGATATGGATATCCGAGGCGCGCTGCTGAAAGGCGTCATAGATGATCTTGTTCACCAGCTTGACAATGACACTATCCTTCTCGGTGACCTTCTTGAGCTCTTCTTCTACTTCCGGTTCATCCCCTCCTCCGGTGAGGATCTCCAGGATGCTGTCCGGCACCTCCTCCAGCTCGACTCTCGAGACCCCCGGGAGCGGCGTGTTCCCCTAGTAGAGCCGCTGCTGGGCCAAGATGATCTCGCTCTCGCGGGCCACTACCGGTATGTCCTTGTGCCGCAGTGATGAGGAGAGGTCGTTGATCTCATACACATTCAGGGGAAGCGCCATGGCCAGGGTGAGGGTGTTGCCGATCTTCGACACCGGGACGATCCGCCGTTTCTGAGCGTAACTGGCGCTGATCAGCCGGTTCATCTCCGCGGGGATGGTGGTGCTTCCCAAGTTCACGTACGGGAAATCGTATTGAAGGGCAAGGGCCTGGGCGATCCGCTCTTCGTCAAGGAGCTGATGCTTGAGGAGGGTCCTGTGGAGTGGCGTACCCTCATGTCCACTCTGTTCGACGGCTTGGATCACCTGTTCCTCTGGAAGGAAATTTTTCTGGACAAGAATCTCCGAGAGCTCCTGTCGGCTCCCCTTCTGGTCGAGTAAGGCACCGAGAACCGTCTCAGTGATGAACTCAAGACGGCAGAGGAGCTGCCCGATGGTCTGATCGGGAAAAAGCTTCTGCAACTCCAGCGCTTCGTCCAACTGCTCCCGGGTAACAAACCGCTCGCTGAGTAGTATCTCGCCGAGTTTTTTCTCGTGGGCCATGAATCTCACCAGGTGGAGTCGTAACCGTTTTGCTTCATGAGGTCGAGCAGGAGAGGGGAGATCTCGCGATCTGTGAGCAGGATGTTCCGTTCGGCGCTGGAATCCCGGACGAGGTACCCACTCACCTGTACCGTGTAGGGGGTCTCCCGCATGGGCCAGAGAGAGTGCCGGTCAAAGCTGGCTGGGAGCTTGAGGGCGGCCAGAAGCTTCTCGATTACAGCGTGGAAGTCGTCTTTCCGGCTGAGAATGACGACCGTGACCCCCTGGCTCTCCAGGAGCCGTGTGAGTGTATAGTTTATCGGGTCGCCGTCATAGGCGGCCAGAGCAAAGGGCTTACCGTTGTAGGTGAAGGAGCGATCCACCTGCACCATAAGATTTATCCCTCGATGTTTCCATCCCGTGAATTCGATGCCCTTTCCTGCTTCTGTCTCAAGCCCCAGAGCATCAAGCAGCAGATCCGCCACCTGGAATCTCTCTCCTGCACGGGCCTGGATGACACGATCTCGCCGGGGTGCGGTGTCGTGGGGAGGGAGATCTGGCTCGATGACCTGAAAGCCGGCGCCGCTCAGAAACTTCTTGAGCGACAGGGGAAGGGCATAGCGTCCCTCGCTGGTGTAGAGAAGCACAGTCTCGTTATGCAGGAGACTTTCCGCTGTCCGTTCGATCCGGTACTCCGCCTGCACCGACAAGCGGGGGTCGTCGCCGAATTCCAGGGTAAACTCCGGCTCAACGGAGTAGAAACCTGCAGCCTGGAGGAGCTGAGAAAAGAAAGGTTTTCCTGCCGCAGGTGTTTCGGAGACGATCCTTAAGAGCGGATCCTTCTCCTGTATGAGGTTCTTGATGAGCGGGGGGAGGCTCCGCGTGGCGTCGATTATGACTTTTCCGCCATCGGCGGCCGGAAGCAATTGGTAAACGTTCGGATCGAGGGTCAGCATGAAATTGTCTGATTGTAGCTCCAGCAGGGCGTCGGGATGCGGAGCGGGGATGAGCCGATCCCAGAGGGCGTGGAGCGTGGTCATTGCCATCTCTCCCGAGGAGGGGGCCAACTTGATGAGGGTTAAGAGGCTGTCGGGATAGGGATCTAAATTGGTGGAAGAGCGAGGAATCGAAGCCATTACCGGTCTTGGCGTCGTTGCTCTCTTGCGTGGCGTCGTTTTGAGGCGGAGCGGGCGCTTCTGCTGGTTGATTGGACCCATTTTCCGGGACAGCTCTTTTATCTCCAGTTCAAAACGGGGGTCAACGGCGGAGGCTACACTGCAGAAACCGGCCAGGAGGGCCGAACCGCATATCACTGTGGCGAAACTGCGGATAATCGATCTGGTCATGTTATAGGATCCTCCATCATCCGGGTCACGGGAATGAGATAACTATTCCGTGGAGTTTGCCGCTCTCTCTCTTCGTATAGAGGGTCACGTCCGCACTGGAAGGCGTCTCTCCCTGCTCGATGAGGTAGTCGCCCCTATGCGACCGGGAATTTATCGTATAGAGTTCGTCACCGCAAAGTTCTCGGAGAACGGCTGCGATAAAGGCGGGCTCAAGTGCGTTTTGACTGAGAGCGATGAGCTGAAGCGCCCTGATCCCGCCGTTGCTCCGGAAGATGCGATACTCGCGCTCCGGCGAGAGGTAGCGCTCCCACCCTGGTCGAGCCGCGCCGTATGTCGGGTCCCGCCCCTGCTTCGGGATGAATGAAGGGCACTTCTCCCTGGATGTCACTCTGGCGGGGACTGGCGTGGCGGTTGGTGGAGAGGTTGCGGGGAGCGGTGCCAGCCTGCTCACGGCGCCGCTCTGCTGATGAGGAGCTGCTGAGTTGTCCAGCGAGAAGAAGATCACTCCCGCAAGCGTCACTGTTACCCCTAAGATCAGTGCGAGGGGTATTCTGGAACGCTTGAGGTTGATCGCAGCTGATTCCGGCAGAGGTCTCTCTTCCTCAGAGCACTCACCCAAGGGGAGCGGCTGGCTGGTGTTTTCAGAAAGTCTGGATTTGTCATCATTTCCGGTTGTTTTTGACTGCGGTGACGGACAAGCTTCCCGGCAGTAGCACGTTGCTTCCTCGGCCACTAAAAAAAGCTGGGACGGGCTAGGAGAGGTGACTTCGGCTTGAATTTCCCTCAAGCAGACACCGGGGATCCTGTCCAGTCGCTCTCTGAACTGCGTGACGAGTTCATCATGGGGAAGATTCAGATCGATTTCATCATCCCCCCCGCACACGAGATGGCCGGGGGAGAGATGAATGAACTGGGGAGAGTTTGTCTGCAGAAGTGCCGTGAGGTGCCTGATAACCGTTTCACCCTTGATCCCGGAAATTTCGTGCTGGATGAAGACTGCCAGAGGCTTTTTTTCAAAGACCTCTTTCAGTCCGGTATCGAAGTCGGGGGCGATGCAAATTCTGATCGTCAGGAGCGGTTGGAGCAGTTCTGTAACCGGTCCGATACGTGGATCATTGCAGATGATGATGATAGAGTCCATCATGATACCGCCTGGGGTCTTGCCGGATAGTGACTACTGTGGCCGAACTTGTAGCACTATTTTTACTTTAATGCAACTTAATAAATATAACTTACTAAATAGCGGCGTACGTTATGCTTCGTCGTGAACGGGGCTGTCCCTGCTGTCTAGAAAAAATGGGGGAAAAGATGAGGTAGGAGGCGCAGCTTCGGGTTCTACATCAACCCCTGGCTGACAAAGCTGGTGAACTGTTCGTCGCCGATGATGATGTGATCGAGAATCTTGATCCCCAGAATCTCGCCGGCTTCGCGGAGTCGCTTGGTAATGGCCAGATCTTCGCGGCTGGGAGTAGGATCGCCTGTGGGGTGATTGTGGATGAGGATGACAGCCGCTGACGATTCGCGGACCGCCGGCATGAAAACTTCACGGGGGTGAACGATGCTCTGATTGAGAGATCCTTCGGAGATCTTGACCTCACGGATGATCCGGTTCTTGCCGTCCAGCAGCAGGGCAAGAAAATACTCCTTCCGCTCTTCCCGGTAACGGTAGCGGAAAAATTCGAAGAGTTGGGAGGGGTCCGTATAACGATCCGTGCCGATCTTAAGGCTCTCTTGCCCCAGTTTCGTGGCGAGATGAAAGGCTGCCTTGAGGGACGCCGCCTTGGCGGGGCCGATCCCCGGCGCCGCACAGATCTCGGTGACCGATGCCCTGACTATCCCCCTGAGGGAGCCGAACCGGGTGACGAGCGCCCGCCCCAGATCGAGTGCGCTCTGGCTGCTGGCGGCATCTCCGGTTCGGAGGATAATGGCCAGGAGTTCTGCCTCGGAGAGTGTCGCGACACCGTACTTCAGCAGTTTTTCCCGTGGCCGTTCATCCTCCGGCCACTCCTTGATCCCTCCGGTCATGGTCTCCCCTTCAAAAGCGCTACAGTAGATACCATCCAAGAAATCCGGCCCCAGCCGCAAGACGGTACCAGACAAACGGGTAGAGGGTATGCCGCTGCACCAGCTTCAGGAGCAAGGCGATGCTGATATAGCCAAAAAGGGCGGAGGTGGTGATACCGACCAGGAGTATTCCGCCTTCTCCCGGAGGGATGCCGCTCTTGACCAGGTGCCCAACCTTGAGCAGGGCTGCTCCTGCAACGATGGGGAGCGAGAGGAGAAAGGAGAAGCGGGCGGCGCTCTCCCGGTTGAAGCCGATGAGGAGGGCTGCGGTGATGGTGATCCCCGAGCGGGAGACCCCAGGGCAGAGCGCCAGGCACTGGGCCATGCCGATGAGAAGGGTGGCCTTGAGATTGACCCGGTCTAGCTTCCACCGCTTGGCGCCGATGGTGTCGGCAAAGGCGAGCAGCAGGCCGAAGCCGATGAGGAGAAGGGCGATGAGCAGCGGACTCTTCCTGAACAGCTCCTCGATGGGCTGTTCCATTGTCTTGCCGAAGATGGCGGCCGGAATGGTCCCGGCAATGAGGTAGAGTGGCAGGCGGGCAGCCGAGGTGTGGAAACGCCGCTGTCTGAGGCCGCTGGTGAAATTGACTACGAGGTCGACGATATCCTTCAGGAAGTAGATGAAGAGGGCGATGAAGGTCCCCAGGTGGAGCGCTACGTCAAAGGTGAGGCCCGATTCGGGCCATCCGAGAATTTTCGGGATCAGGATCAGGTGGGCGGAACTGCTGATGGGTAAAACTTCGGTGAGACCCTGGACAATCCCGAGAAGCGCCGCGTGCGTAATGGTCATGGTTATCTCCTTGTAGTTGAGCGGAGAAGATAGCCAAGAGATGCGGGAAAATCAAGGATAAACTCAGCGAATTGCATAGTTGTACGGCGGATGGGAGATAGGCCGCATCCTTCAGGGGGAACCTTTGACATCCGGAGCGCTTTCGGCTAGGGTGTCTCCTGCGCCGGACAGAGGTCTGGCCCTTTAAACTGGGAGGCTCGATGATTCAGTGGAGCAAGAGTGTCTTACAAAACGGGCTGCGGGTCGTGACCGTGGTCATGCCGCATCTGCATACCGCCGAGGTGGCGGTCTACCTAAGGGCCGGGGGGCGTGATGACCCGGCGGGAAAAGAGGGGCTCTCTCATTTTCTGGAGCATATGCTCTTCCGGGGGTGCCGGGAGTATCCCACGGGGCTGGCGCTGGAAACCGCCTTCGAGGCCATCGGCGGGGCGGTCAATGCCGCCACCGATGCGGAAACGACCTGTGTCTATTCGCGGATCCACCCAGACCATCTGGTGGACGGGGTGGAACTCTTTGCCGCGATGCTGCAACACCCCCTTCTGGTGGACATTGAAACCGAGAAGCGGATCGTCATAGAGGAGGCGCTGGATGATCTGAACGAAAAAGGGGAGGAGGTCGATATCGATACGGTGACCTCCCGGCTTCTCTGGCCGGAGCACCCTCTGGGGATGCCTACCGTCGGTACCCTGGAGAGTATCGGCTCGTTTACCACAGACGACCTGCGCAGCCATCTTGCGCGATTGTACCGGCCGAACAATGCCGTGCTGGTGGCCGTGGGAAGGATCGATCCTTCCGAACTGCTCCGGGCTGCCGAGAGCGCATTCGGCGGATGGGAGGAGGGGGGGGGCGCGGAGATGTCGCCCTTCCGCGGGGTCCAGGCTGAACCCCTGACCCACTTTGTCTCGGATGAGGACAGCCAGGTAGCTCTGCAGCTCGCCTTCCGGGGGTTTTCGGTCAGGGATCAGCGGCTCATGGCGCTGCGCCTCATCAGGCGGCTGCTCTCGGGCGGGGGGAGTTCTCGGCTGCACCTGAAGCTACGGGAAGAGATGGGGATGGTCTATTCGGTGGATGCGGCCATCTCCGCCTATACCGAGGCCGGCAATTTCTCCATTGACTTTGCCACCGCCCCGGACAATCTCGTTACCGCCATCACCGCCACCCTGGACGAATTGCGGCGAATCGTGACCGAGCTGGTTGCCGATGACGAACTGGCGCGTGTCAGGCGGTGGTATCTCTACGAACTGGAGTTCGGTTTCGACTCCTGTTACGATATGCAGGTGCGCTACGGATGGGGAGAGATCGTGGGGGTGGTGCGCCCTTCCGATGAGGAGCAGCGCGAGGTACTGGCGGTGGAGAGTGAGGAAATCCGTCGCGTCGCCCGGACCCTGTTCGCTCCCGAAAATCTTAATCTGGTGGCGGTGGGGCCGGTTCCCGACCATCTGAGGCAGAAGGTGGTGGCGTGCGTTACCGACTATGAGGGGTGGTATCGGAAAGTGGCCGCGGAATTTACAGCGTAGGGGTTCAGTTACGGTGCTCGGTCATCTACTCTCTTAAGTATGACAGGTAACGCAGATACCGGAGTTCTTCTGGGTTCCAAGCAGCAGCATGTTTTTCCCGGAAGGCTGGATATCGGTGAGCTTATTCAGGCTGTTATGCACGTCATGGCAGGTTGAACAGGTCAGGTAGACCCCCAGATAGAGACGTTTGAACACCGATAGCGTCGGGTTCCCGGTATTTCCCACATAATAGAAGTTCGGATTTACCCCCATGGACCAGATATCCGGGTCCGCATATGATGCGCCGGGATAACCCGGGATGACGTCAGTCATCATGAAGCCGATAGGATGGTTCATGCTTCCATTTGCCACAGGCGTAGAGTTGCCGACGACCGGCATCGTCTGGTATGTGGTCCCATAGTTGGTTAATTTAACGAAGCCATCGACCTTGCCATAGTAGTTGTCAACGGCCGTGACGCCGTCGTGGCAACTCATGCAGAGGCGGCTGGGACCGATGAGCGGATCGCTGGCCAAGGTAGTCCCTCCCATGACCGAGAAGGTAGCCGAAGCATAGGGAGTGTACTCTCCCTTGGAAATTGCTCGGGACCAGAGCGGGACATATTCGTTCTCTCCATACTTGATCTGGTTGGCATGATGGGGGGTGTGGCAGTAGGCGCAGAGTCGCTGTTGCGGATCGGCGGTCCAGCCGAGGAGTGACGGGAACCCTCCACCCCCTCCTGGGCCATGGGTCAGGTCATGGGGCGAGTAATAGATCCCGGTACCCGGGTCGCCGCTGGCGGCGCATGCCATGCCGGCGCTCATGGCGCAGAGAGCTATGGTGCCGAGCAACCCTATTACGCTCCGAATGTTCATACCGTAGGCCTCCTGTTACATCCTGGCGGCTCATGCCCGATCCGGAAATGAACCAAACGGCTGTATCTGTAGCAATGGGACCAGTGGCCAGCTCGATATGTTCTGCGCGAAGAGCGGCAACCGGCCCCTATTTCTGCGCCGACGCCGTATAAAAGTCAATTATTTTATTGACAGTGCACCTCAAGAGGAGGATCCACGGTGGTGGAACTGTCATCGGCGTGGCGGCGTCTTCTGTTCCATAAACAAATCCCCCGGGTTCTCTGGCCCCGAGGGATTTGCGGTGATGCATAGCTGCGAGATAGCGAGCTACTTGTGATATCCCAGTTTGCCGGAGATCTCCTCAGCCGCCTTCTTGACCAGCGGGATCAGCTCTTGCTCCAGCCGTTCGTCGCTGAATCTCATGGAGGGGCCGGAGACACTCACCGCGCCGATGATCCGGCGGGTGTAATCGCGGATCGGCGCTCCGGCGCAGCGGACCCCCACATCCAGTTCCTCGTTGTCAATGGCGTACCCCAGTTCAGCGATCACTTTGAGCTGCTCCTTCAGTTCCTCACGGTCGGTTATGGTCTGAGGGGTATACCTCTTAAGCTCCCTGGTCGGAAGGTACTGCTCCAACTCCTCATCTGTCATGTAGGCGATCTGAACCTTCCCTGCAGCGGTGCTGCAGGCCGGCAGCCGGGAACCAACCCGCGGTACTACCCTTACGGTGAGGTCGGTCTCCACCACATCCAGGTAGATTATGTGGAAATCCTTGAGAATCGCCACATAGGAGGTCTCGTTGCACTGCCGGACCAGCTCTTCGAGCACCGGCCGTGACTGACGCAGCAGCCCCATCTGCCGAATGAACGTTTGCCCCAGCTCCAGCGTCTTGAGTCCCAGACGGTAGTTTTCCGTAACCCTATTTTGTTCGATATACCCTCTCGACTCCAGGGTAGCCAGTAGCCTGAATACGTTGTTCTTATGGAGCTTGAGCCGTTTTGAAAGCTCCGTCACCCCGAGTTCGTCGACTTCGTCGTGAAACTGCTCCAAGAGGTCGAGTGCGTGTGAGACCGCCTGGATGATATATTCGGTCTTTTCTTTTCGGGCCATTGTCGGTACCTTGAGTCCTTCTCGGGAATAATAAAACATCCTGATACATGTTTTATTAATATAAATTTTACATATTCATTACAGGAGAGAAGGTCGAAATATCTCCCAAACTGCCGGTCATACATGGTATTGTATCTGCTCGAAATATAGAATTATGTTTTATGAATGTCAAGCCGGAAAAGTGGCGCAAACGATTTTTCCTTGGGCGGGAACAATTTTTTACGTAAAGGAGGAGGCATGCTCAATCTTGCCAAGAAGATCATGGTGGCCATCGACGGATCGCCCCAGTCTGACAAGGCGGCAGAAGAGGCCGTAAGGTTAGCGGTTGGTAATCCCAGCAGGTTCAAGAGCACGATCTATGCGATGCTGGTCCTGCCCAATTCACCAAACCCCACCTTTGCCGATTTCATCCCCAAGGGGCCGGTTACCCAGAGTAAGGAGTGGGAAGAGCTCCGGCAGCGGCTCTTTTATGTCATAGAGAAGGACGCCACGGAGATGGATATCCCTCTGGAGGTGAGGATCGCTTACGGGGATCCGGCGGATGAGTTGATCGCCTGCGCAAAAAAGGAGGAGATCGATGTCATTGTCATCGGAAGTTCCGGGAAGGGGTTTCTTCAGAGAAATCTTCGGGGAAGCGTCTCTTACAAGGTGGTCAGGAACGCCCCCTGCTCAGTTTATATTGTGAAAGGGTAGGGGCTGGGCCCCGGGTACCGGGAACTAGGCGCTGGGTGCTTGACACCGGGTACGGGATCCAATCCTGGAATCCGGACCGGTATTACCCTGGAGCCTCGCGCCGAGCGTCAGGCGCCAGTCCCGTCGTTTCTCTCACCAGATAGGTGTGGATCTCCTTGAGCATATCGATGATGATGCTCTCGTCCCGGGGGAATTCGTGGGGGGAGAGTTCGAGGGTAAAGGCGCCGTCGTAGTTGGTCTGGCTCAGGTGATTGAGAAACCGGGTCAGGGGGAGGATGCCGTGGCCCGGGATGAGATGCTCCTTGCCATGGCCGTAATCGGAGAAGTGGATGTTCCTGATTCTTCCCGAATTGTAGTAGCTGTAGAAGTCGTTGATGAAACTGGTCTTACCCGACCCCTGATGGGTGGTGTCGAAGGTCAGGAAGAGGTTGCGCTCGGCGATAAACTCCACCATCTTCTGCGTCGCGGAGAGGATATGGGGGTTAATCTTAAATTTTCCCACCCATGGCATATTCTCCACGGTAACGAGGACGTTGTCCCGCCCCACCTCTTTCTGAAAATCGCACACCCTGTAGAGCCAGCGCAGATAGCCCAACTCCAGGCCGAGCCATGAAGGGGGATGGAAATTGACGAGCCCGATACCGGCCTCTTCCGCCAGTTGCACACAGCGCTGGAGCATCTCCACCGGTCCCCCCCACCCATCCAGCATCATGAACGGTGCATGGATTGAGTGGATCGGGTGAATCCGTGCCAGCTCCTTGATGAGGTTACGGCTGTTGACCCCCTGGAACTCCTGGTTGATGATTAGCTCCAGGCCGTCGAACCCGGCGGCCCGGGCCATCTCGAAGACCCTTGGCAGGGGAAAGGTGAAGAGTGTTCCAGAGGAGAGGGAAAGACGCACGGTCACCCCTTTTCCGCTAGGCTGCTGTGGATCACTTTCCGAAGAGTGGTTACCGCCTCCAGCGCCTCCCGCAGTTCGAATTCCTCACCGGAGGAAAGAGTGCTGGGGAGCAGGTAGGTCCCGTCACCCTCCGCGGTCGCTCCCTGGATTTCAAGTAGCGCCTTCAGTCGGAAGAGCCGAAGTCCCGCCTTAAGCAGGCGTTTCCCCAGTTCGACGTCCAGCGACCCTCTTCTGAGCAGCGCCTGGAGCCGCTCAAGGGTGCTGGTCTCGGCGATCCCTCCGGTAACCGCCTGAAGCCGGACCATGGCGACCAGGGGATGACAGGCCCACCGGTCCAGATCGACCATCCCCCGATGATTTCCTTTCCGTTCAACACGGTAATTACCGAGAAAGGTGAATGGGGTCGGCAGCGCAGCCACGGTGCGGGCCGCAGCCATGATGCAGGCGGGGTGCCGCTCCGCCGCGTTCCGGACCATAATAATGAGCTCTTCGCCGAGGAGGGAATCTCCCGCAGCAAACCGCAGGTCAGCCAGCTCGAAGAGCGGGCTCCCCAGACGTGCCATACGGTGCGGTGAGCTCCCCGACCGGGCTCTGCTGTCGCGGCAGCAGAGCTCTTCGATCCGTTCCAGCCACCCCTCAGTGGAGGCGCGCCAGAGCGGATTGTCGGGAATGATTCCGCGCCTGCTCTTCTTGAAGCCGCACCGTTCCAGGATGACCGTCGTCCGTCCCGCCAGTTCGGCGCAGTACCGGGTCGCCGTCTCGCCGGGACCGTGGACGAGAACACCCTCCAGCTCTGTGGACAGGGTCGCCTCACGCCGTCCCCCAGGACCGAGCAGCAGCCAGGCGTAACAGGGGGGAGGGCCGAGCCCCTCCCGCGTCAGCTCCTCCTCGGTCAACCGGAGCGCCTGTTCGAGCATGCTTTCCAGAGCCTCGCCGCAGAGGGCGAACAGTGCGGGGACCGATTCGTGCCGGAGGAAGGAGCCGGCCACCAGGGAGACGATTTCCCGGCAGATTCGCGCCAGCTCTTCCGGCGTTGCGGTCCGGAGGGTCTCCGCCTGCAGTCGGGAAAACTCCTCCTGGAATTGTTGTTCGGTGGCGATCTCACCGTCCAGAGTCCCCCGCAGTTCCGCCAGAAGTTCCTGCCCCTCAACGGCCGGGAGTCGCCGCAACTCCCGGAAGATCCCATCGCAGAGCTCGTCGAAGAGCCGCTTTACCCCCCGTCCGGTCATATATTCACCGCTTCGCGCCTCCAGCATCAGAGCCATCTCCGCCTCCTGGTCAATCAAGATGCCCGTGGACTTCCGTCGCCAGGAACCGGCGGATCCGTTCCGGAGGAGGGGGAGTCACAAGTGATACCAGGATGGTGACGAGGATCACCAGCGGGGCGCCGCAGAGGGCCGATGAGGTGAGCGGGAAGAGCTCGGCAACCACCGGAACGAACCGACCGAAGAGCGGCGCCGCAAAGGTGACGAGAGTCCCAAGCAGCATGCCGGTAATGATCCCCTGCCGATTGGCCCGCCCCCACCAGATTCCCAGGAGAAAGGCGGGAAAGATGGTGTTTCCCGCCAGGGCAAAGGCGACGGCGGTGATCTCTACGATGAGTCCGGGGGGATTCATGGAGATCAGGTATACTGCCAGAGCCAGGAGGAGGGTACACCCTTTGGCTACCCGCATCTTCCGGTATTCGGAGGCGTTGGGACGGAGGAAGCCGGCATAGATGTCATGGGAACAGGAGGCGGCGCCGGTCATGAGGAGCCCCGCCACGGTGGAAAAAGCGGCGCTCAATCCGCCGGCGGCGAGGATTCCCACCAGCCAGATCGGGAGCCCCCCTTGGGTAGCTGCCGTGATGATGACCATGTCCGCCATGCTTCGGGCAGCGGCCGGATCCGGGGAGCTGCCGCTCTTTGCCTCGATCAGCCGGGCGAAGACGGCGTAGGCCGGCGCCGACCAGTAGATGAGGGCGATGAAGAAGAGCCCCCAGACCACACTCCAGCGGGCGTCGCGGATGTTGGGGACGATATAGAACCGGGAGAGTACATGGGGGAGCCCGGCGGTCCCCACCATCAGGGTGAAGCAGAGAGCCGACCATTGGAAGAGCGAGGAGGAGGCAAAGGGGAGGGTGAAGCTGTTTCTGAACTCCGGTGAGAGCTGGGAGAGCGCCGCGCCGTAGCCGAACTGGGGGAGCGGCCAGAAATAGCCCAATTTCTTGGCCAGAAACATGAGAGGGAGGATGAAGGAGATAATGAGGACGGTGTACTGGAGCTGCTGGGTCTTCATGACCCCCATGCTGCCGGCGAAGACCACGTAAGAGATCACCGCCACGGCCCCGAAGGTCACGGCAACAGAATAAGGGAGACCGAAGAGCCAGCCGAAAAGTATTCCGATCCCCTTGAACTGGGCCGCACAGTAGATCACCGAGATGGTTATGGAGATGAGGGCGGAAATGAGCCGCGCAGCCGGCGAGTCGAATCGCTCTCCGACGAAATCGGGGGCGGTGTATTTGCCGAAGCGCCGGATCTGTCCCGCCAGGAGGATGAGGAGCAGCACGTAGCCGCCGGTCCAGCCGATGACGCAGGCGAACGCCTGGTAGCCGTAGAGGTAGAAGTAACCGGCCATGCCGAGAAAGCTGGCGCCGCTCATCCAGTTACTGGCGATGGCCGCACCGCTGCCGAGCCGGCCAGGGGAGCGGCCGCCGAGACCGTACTCGGAGCTCTCCCTCACCTTGTGGCTGAGCCCTATCAGGAGAAATGAGGTGAGAACCACCACCGCGATGATCAGTGGGATAAGCCTGATATGGAGGTCACTAATGTTCATAGGGGTATCTCGTGCGACTGTGCCGTGCGGTCAGCCGGTCGATGTAGAGGTTGAAGACGAAACAGAGAATGACGAACCACAAGGGGAGGAACTGGCCGGTGAACCAGACATTGAGCGGCAGATTGAAGAAGGTGAAGCGGGTGAAGAAATTTTCCCCCTGGGGGGTCGTCTCCAGAAATTTCTGGAGTAGCTGGAAGCCGAAGGTTGCCCCCCCCCAGCCGATAAGGATCACCAGGGTTATGAGAACTTCGCCACCCATATACCCCTTCTTGGGGCGAAGGAGGTTGACTTCTGACCACGGTTTATCGCTCACGGCGTCCTCCTCGGCAGACAAGATTGAAAGAGCCCGCATACTACTGGGTTCGTGATAAGGAGTCAAGGAGAGTGCTGCGAAGCCCTCCCGGGAGCGGGCTCGCGGTTCTTCCACCGGCGGTGAACCCAATACCACTGTGCGGGATGGCTCCGGACGAAATCGTCCACGTAGCGGGTGAGGAGGGCTGTATCCCGGGCCAGGGCCTCGTCGGAGGGGTCGTCGGAGGCAAACTCTACCTCCGGATGGATAACGATCCGGTGCCCCTCCCCCTCCCTGCTGATGAAGGCGGGAAGAAGCGCCACTCCGCATTTGCGAGCCATAAGCACCGGCATACTGGTGGTCCAGGCGGGACGGCCCAGGAAATCAACCAGGTACCCCTCCGATGGCATCACCGCCTGGTCGATGAGCATACCGGTGACCCCGTTGTTGCGGAGAAGCCGCATCATCTCCCGAAGCGCCGTCTTCTTGTAGATGATGGTGTTACCGTAGCGGCTGCGCATCGCCTCGATACAGCGGGTCAGGTAGGGGTTCTTCTGCTCGCGGACCATGACGACAAAGGGGTCGTAGCGGTAACCGAAGGTGAGGGCGATGAGCTCCCAGTTACCACAGTGGCCGGTGAGAAACATGACCCCCTTCCCCTTGGCCCGCGCCTTGCGGTACTCTTCCAACCCCTGGATCTCCACCCTGTCGAGGATCTCGGCGCAGCCATGGTAGAGCTTGCAATTTTCGATGAAAGAGCTCCCCAGATTGGCGAAGCAACCCCGGGCGATCCGCGCGGGATCGCTGTCCCGCGGAAGGACAGAGAGTGAGCCTCTGATCCCCTCCAGGGCGACCCGCCGCCGGGAGCCGAGGAGGAGAAAGCAGAGGCTCCCCAGGAGGCTGCCGATCACCGGGATGAGGGGGAGGGGGGTCAGCGCCAGGAGGAATGTCCCCCCCTTGAAGAGGGCCACCTGGCCGCGCCAGATCACCTCCCGCCAGATGCCTGCCGAATGGTCACGCTCCGTCATGGTTCATGCACTCCTCCCCTGGTGGGATTGCCGGTGAAAGCAGCGTGAAACTCTCCTATAAGCCGCTCCTTGGGAACGCTCTCGATGAAATCCCAGGGGAGCTGCTCATCCAGCGGAATCTCCCGGCATGCCTCTCTCTCCGGATCGAACCCTGCGGCCTTGGCCCCTCTCTTTACGCTTCCCAGCTCATGGGCCTTGAGGATGAAACGGGAGAGGCGGCGGTCGCCGCGGGAAAGGAATCCTTGGAGCAGGGCCTCACGGGGGGGCTCCATCTGAAATCTGATATTGGGGAGCGCGGCAAAGGCGCGCCGCAGATACGCCTCCTTCCGCTCCAGCTCCTTCAACGGATTCATGCCGCACCACTGGAACGGGGTGAACGGCTTGGGGATGAAGGGGTTGACGGAGAGGATTATCTCCCCAAGCCGACCGTTCTGTTTCGCTGCAGCGACCACCCGTTCCCGGATCTGCCGCACCAGAGCCGTCAGCTCGTCCAGGTCGGCGTCACACTCCGTGGGGAGGCCAATGATGAAATAGAGCTTGAGATTCAGGATGTTCCGGGAGATGAGTCGTTCACATGCCTCGAAGATCTGGGCCTCGGAGATCCCCTTGTTAATCACCTCCCGCAGTCGCTGGGAGCCCCCCTCCGGGGCCAGGGTCACGGTCTTGTGTCCGCTCTCGATGAGGACATCGATCATCTCCTCGTCCAACCCGTCGATCCGGAGTGATGATACCGAAACTGTCCCCCCTCTGTCGAGTATCGCCCGGCTGAGTGCGCCGATCTGGCGATAGTCGGAGACGGCGGCCCCCACCAGGCCGATTTTTTTGCGGAATACAAGTCCGGCGTCCACTCCTTGGAGGACCGAGGCCAGGGGGTGTTGCCGGAAGGGGAGGTAGATGAATCCGGCGGCGCAGAAGCGACACCCTCTGGGACAGCCGCGGGAGAGCTCCACCAGGGCCATATCGCCGAACTCGGTATCGGGGGTGAAGACGGCGGTGGCGCTGGGCGCTTCTTTCCCTGAAGCGGCCCAGACCCGCGCCACCTGTTGGGGAGCGCCGCCGGTGGCGCTCCGGCCGACTACCCCCTCCTCATAACGTGGGGAGAGGAGGAGTGGAACATAAACGCCGGGGAGTTGCGCTGCTTTTCTCAGTAGCTCTTCCCGCCCCTCTTCACCGATGAGGAGGGGGACGATGGACGGGAGGAGCGGTTCAGCCTCGCCGAGGATCGCCAGATCGAGGAAATCCGCCACCGGTTCGGGGTTGAGGAAGAGAGCCGCGCCGCCGGCGATCACCAGCGGCTGAGAGTCATCCCGCTCTTCAGCCAGCGGGGGGAGTCCCGCCAGTTGGAAGATGAGGGGAAGATTGAGGTAGTCCTGTTCGAAGGAGATGGAAAAGGCGATCAGATCGAAGTTCCCCACCTCCCGCTGGGTCTCCAGCGTCATGAGCCGACGGCCGGTAGCGCGATACTCCTTCAGTTCTGGGGGGTCGGGGAGAAAGGCCCGTTCGCAGATCACGCCGGAGGTCATGTTCAGCAGTCGGTAGACGCTCTGGAACCCCAGGTTGCTCATCCCCACGTGATAGCGGTTGGGGTAGATGAGGCAGACGGAGAGGATTCCTCCCCGTGTGGCCGGGCTGTACCCCTGCTCGGCGGCGAGTTTTTTTCGGTAGCTTTCCCTGATTTTCCAGGTCATGGCGGGTCACCCGTCTTTTTCCGGCTGGAGTACTCTCTTGAAGCATTCATATGAAAATACCCGGCCTCCCTGGAGGGGGATGGGAAGCCGGGTACTGGAGGGTGTGACGATTGCGGTTTAAGGCCCGCTGGAGTTCTTAATCCACTGATTTGCGGAGAAAGGTCGGGATGTCGTACTGATCGTCGTCATCAGTGAGGAGCGAGCGCTGCCGCTCTACCCGCTCACTTCGCCCCTGCTGCTCCTTGCGGAGGAAGGTGGGGATGTCCGTATTGACCGAGGTCCGGTTCTGGATGGACCTGAGGCCGCTCTCCCGGGGCTGTTCGCGGACGTCGAACCGGTCGCCGAAACCGGTAGCGATGGCGGTCACCTTGAGGGAGTCCCCCATTGCCTCATCGATTACCACCCCGATGATGATGTTGGCATCATCGTGAACCTTATCATGGATGACCCGGTTGACCGCGTCGAAATCGTCCATGGTCATGGAGGAAGCGCCGGTGATGTTGACCAGGACTCCCTTGGCGCCGGAGATATCGATATCTTCCAGGAGCGGGCTGGAGATGGCGCTGGTGGCCGCCTCGATGGCCCGGTTGTCGCCAGAGGCGAGGCCGATCCCCATCATAGCCATGCCGCGCACGCTCATGATAGACTTGACATCGGCAAAGTCCACGTTGATGAAGCCGGAGGTGGTGATGAGGTCGGAGATCCCCTGAACCGCCTGGCGGAGCACGTCGTCGGAGGGCTTGAAGGCGTCGAGTATGGAGGTGTTTTTCTTGGCGATGCCGAGCAGCCGGTCGTTGGGGATGACGATGAGGGAGTCCACATGCTTCTTCAGATCCCGGATGCCGTTCTCGGCCTTGGCCATCCTGAGTTTCCCTTCGCGGGTGAACGGTTTGGTGACCACACCGACGGTGAGCGCGCCCAGTTCCCGGGCGATCTCGGCTACCACGGGGGCAGCCCCGGTGCCGGTACCGCCTCCCATGCCGGCGGCAATGAAGACCATATCTGCGCCGTCCAGCAGCTGCTTCATCCGCTCACGGTCTTCCAGGGCCGCGTCACGCCCCACTTCTGGATTGGCGCCGGCACCGAGCCCCTTGGTCAGTTCTCCTCCCAGCTGCATCTTCGCCGGCGCCCTGGACAGTCTCAGCGCCTGAGCGTCGGTATTGGCTACGATGAAGTCTACGCCGCGCAGATTATTATCGATCATGGTGTTGACTGCGTTCCCTCCGCCACCGCCAACGCCGACTACCTTGATCTTTGCTCCGACGAGCTCACTGGTCTCATCAATGTCGTGCATGTCCGCTCCCCTTTTCGTGTGATTATGCTGTAGATCCGCCGACTCTCTCATTAGAAAAATTCACCGAACCACTCTTTCATCCGGCGCGCCACACGCCGAAAGAGGTTGTCATCGCCGCCGCTCCCGGCGGGCCGACCGGTCGGAAATTCAATCGTCGCATTCTTGCTGCCGTAGACCACCAACCCGACCCCGGTGGCGTAGACCGGTGAGTTGACCACATCGGTCAGTCCGCCGATATTGGCGGGGATTCCTCGCCGGACCGGCAGATTGAAGACCTGTTCGGCCAACTCGGGCATCCCCTCCAGTATGGTGCTGCCGCCGGTGATGACTACGCCGGAGGCGATGACATCCTCGTACCCGGACTTGACGATCTCCCGGTTGACCAAGTCGAAGATCTCCTGCACCCGCGGCTCCAGGATCTCCGCCAGGAGCTGGCGGGAGAGAACCCGGGGCTTGCGGCCGCCGACGCTGGGGACTTCAATGGTCTCATCCTTGCCGACCAGCGATGAGAGGCAGCAGCCGTATTTTTGTTTGATTGCCTCCGCCGCCGCCATGGGGGTCCGGAGTCCCACGGCGATGTCATTGGTCATCTGGTTCCCCCCCAGGGAGAGGACCGAGGTGTGTTTGATGGCGCCGTCGATGAAGATGGCGATGTCGGTGGTGCCGCCGCCGATATCGACCAGCGCCACCCCCAGCTCCTTCTCCTCGGCGGAGAGGACCGCCTCCGATGAGGCGAGCTGCTCCAGGACAATGTCGGCTACGTCAAGCCCTGCCCGGTTACACGATTTGATGATGTTCTGGGCGCTGGCCACCGCCCCGGTGACGATGTGTACCTTCGCCTCCAGGCGGACTCCGCTCATGCCGAGCGGTTCACGGATCCCGTCCTGGTCGTCGATGATGAACTCCTGGGGGAGGATGTGAATGACCTCCCGGTCCATGGGGATGGCGATGGCCTTGGCTGCATCGATGACCCGCTTCACATCTTCGGAGGAGACCTCGCGATTTTTGATGGCGATGATTCCCTGGGAGTTGAATCCCTTGATATGCCCCCCGGCGATACCGGCATAGACCGATTTGATCTCGCAGCCGGCCATGAGCTCTGCCTCTTCCACCGCTTTTCTGATGGAGGCGACCGTGCTCTCGATGTTGATCACCACCCCTTTGCGGAGCCCCCGGGACGGACTCGTGCCGATGCCGACGATGTCTATGCCGTCTTCGGCCACATTGCCGACGATGGCGCATATCTTGGTCGTCCCGATATCGAGGCCGACAATGAGATTTTCTTTTCTGGTAGCGGACATGGCAACTCCTGTTATCCGAAAACTTTTTTTACAACGATCTTGTCGGTGTAGTTCAGGTCTATGTATTCCAGGTTCGACATCTGCGGCTGAAGCTCTTTGAAAATCCGCGCCAGTCTGGCCAGTTTTTCCGGGTACCCGGCTGCGCCGAGCCGGACCGGAATCCCTCCCCTGGTGGTAAAGAGGGTAAAGCCAAACCCCGTGTCGTAGTGCAGTTCTGAGACGTCATCCAGGCGGAAAACCTCTCCCTGTTTCAGAAGTGCGAGAAGTGCGACGCTCTCGTTGAGCGCCCGGATGGTTCCTGTGGGGTCACTGGTAAAATCGTCTTTCATGATCCCGGTGATGATCGGGTAATTGAGGTCGTCACCTTCGTTGAGCGCCTTGAACACTGTCCCTTTTTCATCAAGATAGGCAAGATAACCGACGTTGATGACCGCCACCGGTTCCCGCTCGGTCACCTCGATGGCCACGGTATGGGGGAAGTAGCGCTTGACTCTGACCGACTCAATCCAGGGGTTTTTTTCCAGCTGTTCCCCTATCTTTCGCAGATTGAGTCGGAGTAGATCGTCGCCGACTCTGACGTTGGCCAGGGCGATTATTTCGCGGAAGTCAACCCGCCGGTTGTGAGAGACGTCGATCGTGTCGAGATTGAACAGGACGACGTGGGAAGCGATCCGGTAGGAGTGGTAGCCGACGAACCCCAGCAGGAGAGCGAGGGTCGCGCCACCGATACATTTTCCTGCCCGTTTCAGGTGTCTCCGGAAATTGAGCGGTTTACGTTTATTCTTCGTCTGCTTGACCCGGTTCTTCCCCACAGGTTTGACTACCTGAGTCGGTCGTCGCGTGGTATGTTTGAAATCCCTCATGCCTGCTATCCTTGCCGGAGTGCTGTCGCGAGAATTCTCTCTACGAGCTCTTCGAATCCGATCCCGGCAGCGAGGGCAATTTCGGGGAGAAGGCTGGTGGCGGTCATTCCAGGGAGGGTATTCACTTCAAGAACATAACATAGACCGTTCTCACGCACAAGCAAATCAACACGGCTGTAGCCGGAACAGCCCAGGGCAAGATGCGCTTTTTTCCCGGCATCCAGCGCCCGCTTCAGCTGTTCCGGGGTGATTCGCGGCGGGATGATATGTTCCGCTCCTCCCTGGGTGTACTTTGCTTCGAAATCGTAAAATTCATTTTTAGGGACGATCTCGATGGCACCGATGGGCTCATCCTCCAGAATCCCCACCTGAATCTCTCTGCCGGGGATGAACTCCTCGATCAGCGCCTCATTGTCATAGCGGTGGGCGCTTTCCAACGCCGCGGCCAGTTCTCCTCCGTGCCGGACGATGCTGATCCCCATGGACGATCCCTCCCGGGACGGCTTGACCACCACCGGAAGCGGGAAGGGGAGTGCTGCCGAGTCAGAGGAGTCGCCACGCCGGACCACTACGCAGCGGGCCACGGTCAGCCCTGCCGCAGCAAAGAGCTGCCGGGCGAAGATCTTGTTCATGGCCAGGGCGCTGGCCATGACTCCTGAACCGGTACAGGGAATCGCCATCAGCTCCAGCACCCCTTGGACGCAGCCGTCTTCTCCGAAACGGCCGTGCAGAGCGTTGACGGCGATCTCCACCCCTTCCCTGATCAGGACGAGAGGGAGCTGCCGGTCCACATCGATCTCCTTCACCCGATAGCCGCGGCGGCGGAGTGCCTCGGCCATGGCTACTCCGCTCTTCAGCGACACCTCTCGTTCGGCGGAGAGCCCCCCCATGAGGACGCCGATGCGGCTGGATTTCAGCTCTTCACGAGTCATTACACACCTCTCTTAGATCGGAGTCGGGATGTTAACCGCTGTCCGGGAAAAATCATCTTTTAGCCGCGAGAGTCATCTGAACGCCCTTCACCCACCACCCGCACCTCTTCTTCCAGCTCCACTCCGGTGACCGACTTGACCCGCTCCTTGACCAGCACCGCCAGCCGCAGAAAATCTGAGGCCGAGGCCCCACCCCGGTTGATGAGGAAGTTACTGTGGAGCTCGGAGACCTGGGCGCCGCCGATCTGCTCTCCCCGGAGCTCTGCCTGGTCGATGAGCCGCCAGGCAGCTTGGCCGGGGGGGTTCTTGAAGAATGATCCGGCGCTGGGGTATCCCACCGAGTGCTTGCTCCGTCTCAGCTCCAGATCCTTCCGGATCTCTTCTTCGGTTTCGGCGGGATCTTTTCCCTCCAGAAAGAAGAGGGCCGCCAGGATGATATCGCCAGGAAGAAGGGCCAGCCGCCGGTAGCCGTACTCCAGCTCGGACATGAAGTGGTCGGCGATTTTCCCCTCCCGGAGGAGGGTCAGCGATCTGGTCCGTTGGAGGACTCCCGAGCCGTAGGCGCCGGCATTCATCTTCACCGCCCCCCCCCCCGTGCCGGGAATCCCGGCGATGAACCCGATCCCCCCAAGCCCCACCTCCTGGGCATACCGGACAACTGCCAGGTTGTCGGCGCCGGCTTCGGCCCGGACAAGTCCGTGGGGAGGGTTGATCTGTTGGATTCGGGTAAACCGCTCCAGCGAGATCACCGCTCCCCTGACTCCGCCGTCCCGGACCAGGAGGTTGTAACCGCCGCCAATGACGAACCGGGGAATCTTTTGGCGATCCAACCAGTGAACCAGCGTCAGCAGGTCCTGCTCGTCCTCGGGGATGGCGAAGAGCTCCGCAGGACCGCCGACCTTCAGTGAGGTATGTCGCGCCAGCAGTTCCTCTTCCAGAAGCCGGCCGCGAAACCCTATGGTATCGAGGTTCAGGTTGCTCATGGCTGGAACAACTCCGCCGCAGAGAGTGCACGGGGAGGAGATCTCATCTCATGATCCTTGAAGAAGTTTCACCAGCGCTTCTCCCTGCTGCCAGATGTTCCCTGCGCCCAGGGTGATAACGATGTCACCCTCTCTGACGATTCCGGCCAGCTGTCCGGGAATCTTCTCCCGGTCGGCGAGCCAGGTCACATCCTTCTGACCGTGGCGGCGCAACTCCCGGGCCAGGCGCTCGCTGGTGGCCCCTTCAATGGGCTGTTCCCCGGCAGCGTACACGTCGGTAAGGATCAGGACGTCGGCATCGGAGAAAGCGGCGACAAAGTCCGTGAACAGTTCATGGGTGCGGCTGTAGCGGTGGGGCTGAAAGGCGGCCACGATCCGTCGTTCGGGCCACCCCTGTCGGGCTGCGGCCAGGGTCGCCTTGATCTCCGCCGGATGATGCCCGTAATCGTCCACCACCATGATCCCTCCGAGCTCCCCCTTGACCTGGAACCGCCGCCCCACGCCGCCGAACCGGGCGAACCCTTCCTGAATGGCGATGAAGGGGATGTCCAACTCCAGGGCTACACCTATGCAGGCCATGGCGTTGAGCACATTATGGGGACCGGGCATGGGGAAGGAGATTTCTCCCAGCCGGTACCCCTTGTAGTGGGCCACGAAGGAGGTCATGAACCCGTTGTGGCGGACGTGGGTGGCGCGGATGTCGGCCTGGGCCGAGAGCCCGTAGGTCAGATACCGTTTTTTGACCAAGGGGAGCACGTCACGGATGTTGGGGTCGTCCAGACAGAGCACCGCCAGACCATAGAAGGGGACCCTGTTGATGAACTCCACAAAGGTTTCCTTGATCTCGTCGATGCCGGAGTAGTGGTCCAGGTGGTCGGCGTCGATGTTGGTCACCACCGCGATGGTGGGGGAGAGGACCAGGAAGGAGCCGTCGGACTCATCCGCCTCGGCCAGCAGGAACTTCCCCTGTCCCAGGCGGGCATTGGTGCCGATGGCGTTCAGCTTGCCGCCGATGACGATGGTCGGGTCAATCCCCGCATGCCCCAGGATGGAGGCGGCCATGGAGGTTGTGGTGGTCTTGCCGTGGGTGCCGGCGATGGCGATGCCGTACTTCATCCGCATAAGCTCGGCCAGCATCTCGGCCCTGGGGATCACCGGCACATGGAGCCGTCTGGCCTCAACCACCTCGGGGTTGTCGTCGTTGACGGCGGAAGAGATGACCACCACATCGACGTTCTGCAGATTTTCGGCCTGATGCCCGATGCCGATCTCCGCCCCCAGAGCAGCGAGCCGCTCGGTAGTCTCCGACCCGCGGAGATCGGAACCGGAGACCTTGTACCCCAGGTTGAGGAGGACCTCGGCGATGCCGCTCATGCCGATGCCACCGATGCCGACGAAGTGAATCTTCTCTATCTTTCCGTACATGGGTGCTCCGTTAATGTTAATCAGATATAGACAAGATGCCGCAGCACCGTTTCCGGCTCTTCCTTGCAGATCTTCAGCATACCGAAGGTCACCAGGTCGATCATTCTCCCCAGGCGGTCGGCAAGATAGTCGGAGAGCTCGAAGAACTTGAGCCCCAGCGGCCGTGAGGCCTCTATCTCCACCACGATATCCACATCACTGTCATCCCGGGGGCTCCCCTGGGCAAAGGAGCCGAAGAGAGCCATCCGGGTGATGCCGTACCGTTCACGAAGTAACGGCATATCGTTGCGCAGCAGCTGCAGCACCTCTTCTTGTGTCCTGACGGTAGCCATGGCTTGATCCTTTGTCCCGAATTGCGTTCTCCTCAACCTCAACCTTGTTCCTGACCTGCTTTCCTGAGCATCTCATCCACTATGAGCCGCGCCGCGTCCAGCCGGCAGAGGCTTCGGGCGTTGCGGGCCGCTTCGGCGATCCGCCGAGGCTCGTTCATCAGGTCGAGGATGAGGCGGCCGAGGCTCTCCCCCGAAAGTTCCCGCTCCAGGAGCATGAATCCGGCCCGTTCTTTCAGGAGCGCTTCTGCGTTGCGGCGCTGATGGTCATCCACGGCATGGGGGAAGGGGATGAAGATGCACCCCTTGCCGGTGGCGGTCACCTCCGCGATGGTGGTGGCCCCGGCGCGGCAGACGATGAGGTCAGCCTTTCCGTATTCGGCCGCCATGTTGTCGATGAAGGGGATCACCTCAGCGGCAACCCCTGCCGCACGATATCCTTCTCTGACCAGCTCCAGGTCGTCGGTGCCGGTCTGGTGGGTCACGGTGAGTCGGGTACCGAGGGGTTCAAGGTACGGGAGCGCCGCCACCATGGCCTGATTGACGGCATGGGCGCCGCGGCTGCCGCCGAAGATGAGGAGGTGAAAATCGTGAGGCGTGAGGTGTGAGGTGTGCTCAGACGTTTCATCGGGGATAATGGACTCCAGGATCTGCCGCCGCAGGGGATTGCCGGTGAGGAGCGTCCGCTCCCGGGGGAAGAAGGGGCGCGACTCTTCCAGTGAGATGAAGACTTTTGCCGCCACTCGCGCGAGGATCTTGTTGGTCATCCCGGGGATGGCGTTCTGCTCGTGGATGAAACAGGGGATGAGCAGCCCCCGGGCCGCCAGCACCGCCGGACCTGAAGCGTAGCCGCCGACTCCGAGAACCAGCTCCGGCCGGAACTCTTTCAGGATCCGGCGGGATTGGGCGTAGGCGTAGAGGAGAAGGGCAATGCTCTTGGCCTTGGCGAGCCCACGCTTCCCCCTGATCCCCGCCGTGGCGATGCTCTTCAGCCGGTAGCCGGCCGCGGGGAGCGCCCGGGCCTCGATGCCGGCTTCGGTGCCGATAAAGAGCAGCTCGTTGCGGGGGTCGCGGGAGAGGAACTCTTCCGCCACCGCGATGCCGGGAAACAGGTGGCCGCCGGTGCCGCCGCCGGCGATGAGGAGTCTCATGGGGTCCCCCGCATCCGTGACGAGACGTTGAGGAGGATTCCGGTGGCCAACAGCGTCACGATGAGTGAGCTGCCGCCATAACTGATGAACGGCAGCGCCAGCCCCTTGGTGGGGACCATGCCGGTGACCACCGCCATGTTGAAGAATGCCTCGGTGCCCAGGAGAACGGCGATGCCGTAGGCGAGGAACCGGCCGAAGTTGTCTTCGGCGTAGAGGGCGACCCGGATGCTCCGGAGCACCAGCAGGAAGAACATGGAGGCGATGATGGTGATCCCCACGAACCCCAGCTCTTCACCGGTCACCGCCAGGATGAAGTCGGTGTGAGCTTCAGGGAGGTAGAAGAGCTTCTGCTTGCTTTCCCCCAGCCCCTGGCCGAAGAGACCGCCGGTGCCGACGGCGATCCACGACTGGATGATCTGAAAGCCGGTGCCGGTGGGATCCTGCCACGGGTCCAGATACGCCTTGATCCTTTCCCAGCGGTACGGCTCGGAGACGATGAAATACCAGCCGAACGGCGCGGCCAGGACGCCGCAGCCGCCGATATACTTCAATTTTGATCCCGCAATGAAGAGCATCATGAAGGCGACGAAGAAGAGGGTGAGCGCCGAGCCGAGATCGTGCTGTTTGAGCAGGATGCCGAGCATGAGGGCCAGGATCACCATGTAGGGGAAGAACCCGGCCAGAAAGATCTTCATCTTCCCCTGATCGTTCTTCTTGTCCAAGGAGTAGGCCATGTAGATGATGAGCGCGATCTTGGCCAGCTCCGACGGCTGGAGGTTGAAACCGGGGAGTTTGATCCAGCGGGCCGCCCCCTTGGCCTTGACCCCCACACCGGGGATGAAGACCAGCAGGAGAAGGAAGATGCACCCCAGGAGGAGGACGACCGCCCATTTCCGCAGGATCTGGTAATCGAACCTCATGGCGCAGAGCATGATGCCGAAGCCGATGCAGGCGTAGATCCCCTGCCGTTTGAGAAAATAGAAGCCGTCATGATACTTTTTCGCAGCCATGACCGACGAGGTGGAGTAGACCATGACGATGCCGAAGCAGGTGAGCGCCACTGCCATGAGGAGGATGATCAGGTCGTATTTTTCCAGATCCTTCATCACGACCGGTCACCGTCAAGACGTTGCACCGCGCTGATAAACCGGTTGGCCCGTTCTTCGTAATCCCGGAACATATCGAAGCTGGAACAGGCAGGGGAGAAGAGAACCACCCCGCCGGGCCGGGTCAGCCGGTGGGCCACAGCAACCGCCTCCTCCAGTGTCTCGGCAAACCGGGTGTCGGTGAGCTCTCCCAGTGCCCGGGAGAGCCGCTGCCGGGCCTCGCCGATGAGGATGAGGTGGGCCACCCGCTCTCTGACCAGCTCTGCAAGCGGCTCATAGGAGCCCCCCTTGTCCTTGCCGCCGGCGATGAGGGTGATGCCGCCCGGGAAGCTCTCCAGCGACTTGACCACACTCCCCACGTTGGTCCCCTTGCTGTCTTCATACCAGGCGACCCCGTTGATCCGCCGGACCAGCTCCATCCGGTGGCGGAGTCCGGCGAAGGAGGCGACCGCCTTGCCGCAGCGGCTCTCGTCACAGCCGGAGAGGAGGGCCGACGCCAGGGCCGCCATGATATTCTCGGTATTGTGGCTCCCTTTCAAGAGGTAGTCGGCGGTGGGGAAGCGCGCCTCCTTGCCGTCATGGCGGAAAGTAATGACTCCGTCACGGTGGAAGATCCCCTCGACAAGCTCCTGCTTCTGGCTCATGGGGAAGAGCCGGGCCTTGAGTAATGGGGCGAGACGGGCCACCAGGGGGGCATCCAGGTTGAGGAGAGCGTAGTCGTCACCGGTCTGGTTCTCGAAGATGCGTGCCTTGGCGCTGCAGTATGTCTCCATCTCCAGATACCGATCCAGGTGATCCTCGGTGAGGTTGAGGAGGATCGCGATACGGGGGCGAAAGGAGCTGATCCACTCCAGCTGGAAGGAGCTGATTTCCGCCACGACCACGTCCGCCGGCACTTCGGCCTCGGTTGCCTGAATGAGCGGGGTGCCGATGTTCCCCCCCACGAAGGGGTGGCGGCCGCACGCCTTAAAGAGCTCTCCGATGAGTGTGGTGGTGGTGGTCTTGCCGTTGGTCCCGGTGATCGCCACCAGGGGGACGGAGAGGAACCGGGACGCCAGCTCCACCTCGCTGATGATCTCTTGGCCGGCGCTCTTCGCCTTCAGGAGGAGCGGATGCTCCATGGGGACGCCAGGGCTCACCACGATGAGGTCGCTGGTAAGGAAGCTGGACTCATCGTGTCCTCCCAGTTCCCAGGTTATGGGAAACCGGGCCAGTTCCGCCATCTCCCCGGCCACCCGGTCGGCGGGCTTCATATCGGTGACCGTGACCCGCGCCCCCCGGTTAACCAGGAACCGGGCGCAGGCGATCCCGGTGCGGGCCAGGCCGACGACGAGGACTTTTTTATCGTTCAGGTTCATAGAGCTTCCATTTCGTTGCGCGTCCACGATCAGCTACCGCATCTTCAACGTTGAGATCGCCACCAGTGCCAGGATCAGGGTGATGATCCAGAACCTGACGATGATCTTGGGCTCGGCTACCCCTTTCAGTTCAAAGTGGTGGTGAATGGGGGCCATCCGGAAGATCCGTTTTCCCCGGTACTTATAGGAGCCCACCTGAAAGATCACGGAGAGCGCCTCCACTACGAAGACCCCCCCCACGATGACCAGGAGAATCTCCTGCTTGGTGATCACCGCCAGGGCGCCGAGGCCGCCTCCCAGAGAGAGGGAACCTACGTCCCCCATGAAGACCTCGGCGGGGTACGAATTATACCAGAGGAAGCCGATGCCGGAACCGACCAGGGCGCCGCAGACCACCGCCAGTTCACCGGCGCCGGCCACATAGGGGATCTGCAGGTAGGTGGCCAGCTTGACGTTCCCGGCGATGTAGGCAAAGAGGAGATACGTGGCCGCGTTGATGGCCACCGGTCCGATGGCGAGGCCGTCGAGACCGTCGGTCAGATTCACGGCGTTGCTGGCCCCCACGATGACCAGCATCACAAAGGGGATGAAGCAGAACCAGAGGTCCGGGTGGAGGTTCTTGAAAAACGGAAAGTAGAGCTCCCGGGAAAAGCCGGGCATGTTGAAGAGGGTGATCCCGAAAACCGCTCCCAGGAGGAGCTGCCAGAACATCTTCTGCCGGGGGGAGAGCCCCTTGGGGTTCTTCTCTACCACCTTCTTATAGTCGTCCACGAAGCCGATGGCCCCGTAGCCGATGATGATGAAGAGGGTCAGCCAGACGTAGCCGTTGGCCAGATCGGCCCAGAGGAGCGTCGGGACGATGATCCCTGCGAGAATTATCACCCCCCCCATGGTGGGGGTCCCTTGTTTCTTCAAGTGTGATTCGGGGCCGTCGGTCCGGATGATCTGGCGCGCCTGGAGCGACTCCAGCTTCCTGATGACCCAGGGGCCGACGACGAAGGTGACGATGAGGGCCGTGATCATCGCGTAGATGGTCCGGAAAGTGAGGTATTTGAAGATATTGAAGAACTTGACGCTGGAGGCCAGCGGATAGAGCAGATGGTAGAGCATGAGGGCTCTATGCCTCCTTTGAGAGTAGGGAGTGATCCCTGATCAGGGCCGCAACCCGGTCCATCCCCGCGCCGCGGGACCCCTTGACCAGCAGCAGGTCGTCGGTTTTGGCGTCATGGAGGATGGCGGAGGCGATCGCATCGTGCTCTGACGCGATGACGATGGCCGACGCCGGAAGCCCCGCCCTGCGGGCCCCCTCGGCGACGGCGGGCGCCATGGCGCCGCGCAGATAGAGCCGCTGGACGATCCTCCCCGCCTGCTCTCCGAGCCGCCGGTGGAGCGCTTCCGTCTCAGGACCAAGCTCCAGCATATCTCCCAGGGCGGCGATGATCCTTCCTGAGCCATGAATTTCGGGTAGGGTGGTGAGCGCCGCCTCCATGGAGGCGGGATTGGCGTTGTAGCTGTCATCGATGAGGGTCATTTTGCCGATCCGTTCCATCGCGAAGCGGCGGTCGGCCGGTTGGAACCGTTCCAGCCCCTCCCGGATTGTCACCCCCCCGACCCCCAGAGACTCGGCCGCTGCTGCAGCGGCCAGGGCGTTGGCCAGCAGGTGGCGACCGCAGGCATGAAACCGTACCCGCAGCTGCTCCTGCGCCAGGTGGAGGGTGAAGCTCATCCCGTCGAGACCATGGGAGGTCACGTCGGAAGCTGTCACCTCGCCCGAGACGAGGCCGAAAGAGCGTCGCAGCACGCCGCTCGCCCCGGGGAGACGGGCGACCAGCGGGTCATCGGCGTTGTAGAGCGCCGTCCCGCCCGGGGGGAGCCGGAGGAAGAGTTCCCCCTTGGCCCGAGCCACATTTTCGATGCTCCCCATGCTCTCCAGGTGGGCTTGAAAGGCGTTGGTGACGATCCCCAGAGAGGGGCGGGCGATCTCGGCCAGCCGGTCGATCTCGCCCGGTTCGCTCATCCCCATCTCCAGAACCGCCCAGCGGTGGCTTGGAAGGAGCCGGAAGAGCATCTGTGGCAGGCCGATGAGGTTGTTCAGGTTGCCGCTGCTCTTGAGGCCGGGGCCGGTCAGTTCCAGGATGGTCGCCAGGAGCTCTTTGGTGGTGGTCTTGCCGTTGCTGCCGGTGATACCGATCACCGGGAGGGTGAAGCTGGCCCGGTAGCCTGCCGCGAGATCTCCCAGGGCGCGCAGCGTATCTGGGACCACCACGGTGGTCACTCCGGCGGGGAGGGGATTGCCCTCAGCCCAGCTGCCGGCGGCGAGGACGACTGTAACCCCCTTGGCCGCCATTTTGGAGAGGTAGGCGTGACCATCGAAGCGCGGCCCCACCAGCGGCACGAAGAGTTGGCCCGGTGTGATGCTCCGCGAATCGGTGGCGACTCCCGTCACCCCTGAGTCACCGGGACCGACGATACTCCCGCCGGTCATTGCGGCGATCTGGGCGATGGAAAACATCATGCCGTCTCCTCCCGGAAGGCGGCGGCAGCCTCTTCCCGGTCATCGAAGCGCTCTTTAGTGGTCCCGATGATCTGATACTCCTCGTGCCCCTTGCCGGCCAGGAGGATGATGTCACCGGGGCGGGAGAGCCTGACTGCCAGTCTGATGGCGACGCGCCGGTTCTCAACGGTTGTGAATCCCCTCATAAACTCCACCAGCTCCTCGGCGCGGTACTCCCGCAGTCCCAACCCCAGTATCCCCTCGCGGACCTGGGCAATGATGGCCGCCGGCTCCTCGGTGCGGGGATTATCGGAGGTGATGATGGTCAGGTCGCTGTAGCGCCCTGCCGCCTGAGCCATGACCGGCCGCTTTCCCCGGTCCCGATCACCGCCGCAGCCGAAGAGGGTGATGATCCGTCGGCCGTCCAGGGCGGAGAGGGTTTTCAAGACATTTTCCAGGGCATCTCCGGTGTGGGCGTAATCCACCAGAAGGGTCACTCCCCGGTCGTTGGGGACTTGCTCCATCCTCCCCGGGACCTTCCGGTGCTGTTCGATCCCGCTCCGGAGGGCTTCCAGGGAGAGCCCCAGGGAAAATCCCACGGCGGCCGCCGCCAGGATGTTGTAGAGGTTGAATCGGCCGAGCATTGATGAGCGGAAGGGGAACTCACCCTCCGGGGTGACCAGGGTTCCGGTGATCCCCGCCACGGAGCAGCAGGGGGTGCGGACCGTCACATGGGCGGCCGAATCGAGCCCATAGGTTATGACGGGGCAAGCGGCCGCTGCTGCCAGTTCTGCTCCGGCGGGGTCATCCAGGTTGATGACGGCCCGCCTCCGGGGTTTTCCACTGTCGGGGATGAGCAGGTCGCTGAAGAGGCGGCGCTTGCTTGCCAGGTACGACTCCATGGTCCGATGATAATCCAGGTGCTCGGGGGTCAGGTTGGTAAAGAGCCCCACGTCGAAGCTGCAGCCGTCGGCCCGCCGCTGCTCCAGGGCGTGGGACGAGACCTCCATGACCACGCTCATTGCTCCCCGGTCGACCAACTCCCGGAGAAGCCGCTGGAGGTCCGCCGACTCCGGTGTGGTGTGTGGCGCCTCCACTTGGAAGTCGCCGAACCGGTAACTGATGGTTCCGAGCACCGCCGCCGGGCGCCCTGCCGCCGCCAGCATCCCCTCCAGAATATAGGTCGTGGTGGTCTTGCCGTTGGTGCCGGTGATCCCCACCACCGGGATCCCGGCTGTCGGATCGCCGTAATAGTGAGACGCCATCCTGGCCAGGGCCAGACGGGCGTTAGCCACCGCCACCCAGGGGATCCCTGCCGGTGCGAAGGCGGACTCTTCCAGTACGACCGCCACCGCTCCCGACCGGACCGCCTCCTGGATGAACCGGTGCCCGTCCACGGCAGTTCCCTTCAGGGCGAAGAAGAGGGTTCCGGGGGAGACCCGGCGTGAGTCGTAGGCTATTCCCGTGATCTCGGGATCAGCCGGGATCATGATGGAGGGATCGATTGCTGCGATGAGAGAGGAGAAGTTCATGACTGATTTCCGCTGTCAGGCTGAGGGGGCGAAGCGGACCCAGACCTGGTCCGTCGGGGTGATCTGCGCTCCGGCTGCCGGCTGCTGTTCCACCGCCCGGCCGCTGCCGATGAGTCTGATGTTGAGCCGCCGCTTTTCCATGAGCTGCATGACCTGGCGGATGCTCATCCCGCGGATGTTGGGCATCAGCTCTCCGTTGTCGCTGTTGACGATCTCCCCCTCTGCGGCTTCGTCTTCAGCCTTGGCCGGGGCCGCCTGCTCCGGCGTCGGGACCGGTGATTTTCGGTCGATCTTCCCGGGGGGGACCTGAAGGTAGGAGAGGGTCTGCCGAGCGATGGCGCCGAAGGCGGGAGCTGCCACGATCCCACCGTAGGGGCTCTTCGTCGGTTCATCCACCACCACCAGGATGGTCAGCCGGGGATTTTCCGCCGGGACGAACCCGATGAAGGAGCCGATTCTCTTGCTGGAGTAGCGCTTGGTGGCTGGGTCGACCTTCTGGGCCGTACCGGTTTTCCCGGCGACGCTGTACCCCTCCACTGCGGCGCTGGTTCCGGTGCCGCCGGGCTGGGTCACCGCCTCCATCATCCTGGTGACCTTGCGCGCAGTCACCTCGGAGACGACCCGCCGCCGTACTTGGGGAGCGAACTGCTGCTGCACGTTACCGCTTTCGTCGGTGATCTTCTCCACCATGAACGGTTTCATGAGGACACCGTTGTTGGCCACCGCCGAGATGGCCGCCGTCAGCTGGATCGCCGTGGTAGAGACCCCCTGGCCGAAGGAGACCGTGGCCAGGTCGGCGTCATACCACTGCCCCCCCCGGATGCTCCCGGTGGCCTCCCCCGGAAGATCGATGCCGGTCCGGTCGCCGATGCCGAAATTCTTGAGGTAGGCGGAAAGCCGCTGCTGCCCCATGCGGCGGCCGATCTTGGTGGCGCCGATGTTGCTGGAAAACTTGAGGATGTCGGCTACGGAGAGACGGCCGTAACGATGGGTATCGTGAATGGTGACCCCGCCGATCCGGTAGCTCCCCAGCTCGCAGTCAAAGCTGTCCTGGAGGGTGATGACCCGCTCTTCCAGAGCCGCAGCGATGAGCAGCACCTTGAAGGTTGAGCCGGGCTCGAAACTGTCGGTCAGCACGTGGTTTCGGAGCGCGAACTGGGGATAACGGAAATAAGCGTTGGGGTTGAAGGTCGGGTAATTGGCCATGGCCAGAATCCTGCCGCTCTGGGACTCCATGACCAGGGCCATTCCGGAGTGTGCTCCGTTGTCGACCACCGCCTTGGCCAGCTCCTTTTCGGTGATGTACTGGATGTTCCGATCCAGGGTGAGGGTCACGTTGCTTCCCTTGGATGAGTTGCCGATCAAGGTTCCCTTTACGGTGATGTCCCGGCCCAGAGCGTCCCGCTCGGTGATCAGGTACCCCATATTCCCGAGGATATCCTTGTCATATCTCTTTTCTATCCCCTCCAGCCCTTCGGGATCCATGCCGGTAAAACCGATCACATGGGCCGCCACCTCGGAGTTCGGGTAAAACCGTTTGGTCTCCTTGACAAATTCGATCCCGTCCAGCTGGAGGGCATCGACCCGTTTTCTCAGGTCAGGCGGGATCCGGCGTTTCAGCCAGACAAAATGTTTCAGCCGGTTATCCTGGAGCTTCTTCTCCAACTCCTGGCGGTTCATTCCCAAAAGCGGCGCCAGCCTAGCGGCGGTTTCCGGGATGCTCTCGATGACCTTGGGTTCGGCAAAGCAGGAGTCCATTTCTATGGAGACCGCTAGCGGCAGACCGTTCCGATCCGAGATGTTTCCTCGGCCTGGAGTCAGCGGTACGGTCTTCTGGTGCTGCCGATCGGCCCTCTTGACCCACTCGTCCATGGTGATGATCTGCAGATAGTAGGCACGGGACAGGACGACTACGAAGACCACCGCAAAGAGGACACCGATCAGTTTGATCCTGCCCCTGTTCCCTTGCTTGGGGTCGCTCTTCTTCATGGGACGTTGCGAATCTGGACGTCGGAGGGGAGGGCCATCCCCAGCTCTTCACGGGCGATCTTTTCGATCCGTTCCGGGGTCTTCAGCGAGGCGATCTCCAGGCGGAGACGGCTCGCCTCCTGCTTTGCCTCACGAATGGCGCCGTCGGCTTCGGAAATTTGGAGATTCAGGTCAATGACTGTGACCCGTGACCAGACATGGAACAGCGCCACCAGCGTCAGGAGGAGCATCACCACCACCAGGTAGGGGAACATATTCCACTGTTGGTCAACGGCCTCAAGGGGGTGAGGCGCCGCTACCTTGGTGAATGCAGCTTTTACGTTTGCCATGCGATCTCTTCCTGTTCGGTGTTTACCTTTTTTCAACGGCTCTCATCCGGGCGCTCCGGGCGCGGGGGTTTGCCATCGTCTCCGTCTCGCCCGGCCGGAGTGCCCGTGAGGTCAGGATGTTCACCTCAGGGAGATGACCGCAGCCGCAGAGTGGCAGGTCGCGAGGGCAGATGCACCCCTTGGCCCGCTCCCGGAAGGAGTGCTTGACGATCCGGTCTTCCAGGGAGTGAAAGGAGATGATCACCCCTCGTCCGCCCCGAGAGAGGAGCCCGATTCCTGCTGCCACTCCCCGTTCCAGACTCCCCAGTTCATCATTGACCGCAATCCGGAGCGCCTGGAAGGTTCTGGTCGCGGGATGGAGCCGCTCTTCCCATGCTCCCCTGGGGATTGCCCCCTTGATGAGATCCACCAGACGGACAGTTGTCTCCACTGGGGCCTCTGCCCGGGCTGTCGAGATGAAGCGGGCGATCCGCTGCGCCCACCGCTCCTCGCCAAAATCCCGGAAGATCCGCGCCAGCTCGTTTTCGGACAGCTCATTGAGCAGCTGTGCGGCCGTGGGGCCGCTCCCGGTGTCCATCCGCATATCCAGGAAGGCATCGGTCTGAAAGCTGAAACCCCGCTCCGCCGTATCCAGCTGGTGGGAGGAAACCCCCAGATCCAGCAGAAAGCCGTCTATCGTGCTGACTCCGCATCGGGAGAGGGTTTCGGCCATGGTTGCGAAGTTCCCGTGGAGCGGATGGAACCGGTCGCCGAACTCTTTTAACTCTGCGACCGCTGCCGCCAGGGCGCTCCGGTCCCGGTCAAAGGCGTAGAGTACGCCGTCCGGAGCGCTGGCTTCGAGAATCAGACGGCTATGGCCACCGCCGCCGAGAGTCCCGTCCAGATACACTCCACCGGAGCGGGGGGCGAGGAGGCTGAGCGCCTCTTCCGGCATGACCGGGAGGTGTCGGAACTCCATCGGTCAGAGCCTCAATTTAGTCAGGGTAGATGAGTTTACCGGGAAATTCTGTACGTCTTGCAGACGGACTCTGCCCCACTGGGCCTCGCTCCAGATCTCCGTCTTGGTGGCGAGGCCGATAAATACGAGATCCCGCTCCAGTTCTGCGGTCTTGCGGAGGTGGGGGGGGATAAGAAAGCGGCCGAGTTTGTCGGCGGTGCACTCCACCGCCGGAGCCAGGATATAGCGCTGAACCGCATCAAGTTCCGCCGGGGTCATCTCCTCGGGGGCACAGGAGATGACCTGCTTTTCCAACTCCAGCCAGTGGTTGAACGGATAGAGAGCCAGGCCCGATGCATGGGCGCCGTCGGGAAGCCGCACCGGCTTGGAATTTGTCACAAAAAAACGTTCATCACCAAAGGATTCGACGAGCGTCTCCCGGAGGCGGGCCGGCAGGCTCGTTCTTCCCTTTGTGTCGATGATGGCGTCATAGATACCCCGAAACACGCTTCCTCCGGCAAATATTTCCACTTTTTCCCACAATATACCACAGTGGCGGAAACTATACTCAGGGGCAAGATTAATGTCAAGGCAAAACATTAGAGGTGCAAAAAAATTTTATTCGCAGAATCAGCTGGTTATGGGCTTGGGGCTGTAGCACGGCTCCCCGTTTAAAGAGGTGTCGGGGCGCTTCGGAGCTAAAGGGTGGGGCGAGCGTGAGGAGTCACCGTTGATGTGAATAAGCTCGGAGAGGCGAGGTGAAGGAGAGATCGTGGATTATGGTGGGGAAGAGAAGTTCCGGACTCCTGAGGCTCCCCGGGACGAGTGGGCTAGCCGACAATCCCCGTCCGGAATCCGTGGGTAAATGTCCCGTCGTAGAGGAGCGATCGCGCCTTGAGGCCATTACGCCGCACCCCGAAGACCTCGCCCACCATGATGAGCGCCTGCCGGTCGATTCCGGCCGCGGCGACCTTTCCGGCGATGTTGGCCAGAGTCCCCTCGATGATCCGCTCGTCCGGCCAGGAGGCCCGATAGACCACAGCCGCCGGGGTTTCCGGCGTATAGGCGCCAGTCAGCAGCTCCTCCACCACCGAGTCGATCATCCCCACGGAGAGATAGATGGCCATGGTGGCGCCGATCCGGGCGATCTTGGAGAGCCGCTCCCCTTCGGGTACCGGGGTCTTGCCGGCCAGACGGGTGAGGATGAGGGTCTGGGAGAGTTCCGGCAGGGTCAACTCCTGCCGGAGGGCCGCCGCAGCCGCGGAGGCGCTGGTCACCCCTGGAATTACCCGGTACGAGATTCCCAGCCGGTCCAGCTCCACCATCTGCTCCTGGATGGCGCCGTAAAGTGCCGGATCCCCGGTATGGAGCCGCACGACCCTTTTCCCCTCGGTCACCCCCCCGGCTATGACTCCGATGACCTCTTCCATGGTCATGGCAGCCGAATCATGCAGTGCAGCAGTGGGGCAGTAGGTGGTGAGGATAGCGCGGTTGACGAGACTTCCGGCGAAGACGACCACCTCAGCCTCCCCCAGGAGCCGGGCCCCCTTGACGGTGATCAGCTCCGGGTCGCCGGGACCGGCGCCGATGAAATGGACGTTAATTTCAGATGACACGGGGCAACCTCACGGTGGGACCTCTGTGAAGAAGTGACTTCACTTCTTCACGATCAGGAGCGACAGGTAATCGAGTTTTTTCCCCAGGAGAGAGGCCAGGTCGAAGATGACCTCCTCCTCGGGGGAGCCGACCCGGCGGACGAAGACCCCCTTTTTCTCCAGCTTGAGCTGCCGGAGCATCCCGTACACCCGGTCGAAGGCCCGGCTGATCTTTAAGAGCACGACGGTGTCGAAGGCGATGAGGGTCGCTAAAATCTTCTCCTCGTCCGCCGTGGCGGGGAGGATGGCGACGGTCTCGTCCGCCAGGGCCAGGGGGACTCCGGCGGCGGCGGCGGCGGCGTTCATGCTGGTGATCCCCGGCACGAACTCCACCGGGATGAGCGGGTACTCCTGACTGAGAATGCGGAAGATGGGCTGAAAGGTGGAGTAAAGGAGCGGATCGCCGATGGTGATGAAGGCCACCTCCCGGCCGGCTTGTGCATGGCCGGCAAGCTCGCGGGCCGTGGCTGCGCGTAGGGGGTTGAGCACGGTCTCGTCACGGGTCATGGGGAAGACCCTGGTGAGAATTTCCTGCCGGTCACGGTGGATGAACTGCTCCACGATGGAGAGGGCGTAGCTGGCGTCATCGGCCGAGGCGGCCGGGGCGTAGATGACGGCGGCTTCCCGGATGACCCGTTCGGCCTTGCGGGTGAGGAGTTCGGGGTCGCCGGGCCCGACGCCGACGGCAAAGATCCGCGCCATCACTCCCCCCCTTTCCGGGCGGTGATGATGTAGACAGGGTTGTGCGCCTCAAACATCTTGTACTCGGTGAGGGGGCGGGTCCTAGCCACGTTGACGCAGCAGACCTCCACCGAATAGCCGTGATCCTCCAGGAACTCCACCGCCTTGGTGAGGGTGTCCAGGGTCACGGCGTTGAGGACGATCATCCCCTCGGGCTTGAGCCGCTTGTCCACCGCTTCAATGATCTCCTCCAGCATCCCGCCTGAGCCGCCGATGAAGACCCGGTCGGGATCGGGGAGGTCGTCGATCCCTTCGGGAGCGCACGCTTCGATGAGCATGACGTTGCCTGCGCTGAACTTTCGGAGGTTCTCCCGGATGAAGCCGAGATAGTTGGGATTCTTCTCCAGGGCAAAGACCTTGCCGTTGGTCATGAGGTTTCCCGCCTCGATGGAGACCGAGCCGCTTCCGGCGCCGATGTCCCAGAGGACCTGATCGTTCTGCAGCTGGAGCTTGGCCAGGGTCACCGCCCGGACCTCCTGCTTGGTGATGAGCTTCTTGGCAGTGGCAAACTGATCGTCGTCGATCCCCATGACCGGCCAGGTCTCCAGGGTCGGCTCCCACGCCTTGATGAGGATCAGGATGTTGAGGGGGGAACAGGGGAACTCCACCAGCCCCCTGACATCGGTGCGAGTAAACTTCTCCGACGGCATTCCCAGGTCTTCGCAGAGCCAGGCGATGTACCCTTCGGCCCCCCGCTTGATCAGCTCTTGCGCGATAACCGCCGGAGAGTGCTTTCCGTCGGTGAGCACTGCCACCTTCTCCGAGGCGATGATCTTGTCGATGGCGCTCTTGATCCCCCGGCCATGCACGGAGACGAAGAGGGCGTCGTCCCACGTCTCCTTGATCCGGGCGAAGGCGTACTGCATGCTCGTCACATTGGGAAAGATCTCGATCCGCTCCTTGGGGAGATTGCGCAGGAGAAACCGGGAGAGACCGAAGAAATTCGGGTCACCTGAGGCGAGGAGCGTCACCCGCTTCTCGGTCTTCTTGAGAAACTCTAGCATGGCGGGGAGGTCGCCGAGCACCAGCTTTTCACCGGGATAGTCGGGGAAGATGTCCAGGTGGCGCTGCGCCCCCATGAGGACCTCCCCACTGGAGATGACCTCCAGGGCCTTGGAGCCGAACCCCTCCCACCCCTTGATGCCGGCGCCGACGAGATAGATCTTCTGTTGGGTCATGATGAACTCCTGGAGCCGGTCTATTCCTGCTCTGTTTCGATGAGTCGTTAACAGGTGGGGGGGCGAGGAATAATTCAGGCGAAATATAGCACTTCTCCGCCGTACCCTGCCAGTAAAACCTTCAGCTCAACACCGGGGGCGAGAGCCGACGCGAACCGTTGAGCCCGTTTACAGACGATGGAGATGAGCTCTTGATCGTTGCCTGACGCCTCCAGGACGCCGCGGGCGGTGACCGCTGTTTTGAGTGGCAAGACGCTAGTTTCCAGTTCCTGCCAGCCGGCGAGGGTGGTCAGGTCCAGTTCCGAGGAGGAGACGTGGGTCTGCTCGTGACCGCAGGCGATCTTGAGGAGCTTGGCGAACTGCCCGGCCAGGATGAGCCGCGTCACCCCCTTGCGGGCACAACTTCGCAGGGCGTGCCCCACGTGATCCCCCATCATGACGAAGGCCTCTTCGGGGAAAGCGGTATTCTCACTCAGCTCCAACCCGCCCTGTCCCTCCCCCAACAGGGGGAAGGGGGCATTCTGAATGAGTGGGGAGGAGAGAAAGCGCTGCACAACGAGTTCACTTGTTCTGCCGGTGGACAAGACCACCGCCTCGCACCCGCAGGCCAGGGCCACGTCGATGGCCGCGTCTATGGTGTCGGTCCAGGCCTGGGCCGAGATGGGGCGGACGATGCCGGTGGTGCCGAGGATGGAGAGTCCGCCGATGATACCGAGGCGGGCGTTCAGGGTCTTTTTGGCAAGGAGCTCGCCGTTGGGGATGGAGATGGTGACGTGAGGGATGATAGGCAAGGCGTGAGATGTGAGGCGTGAAGCGTGAGGCGGAAATATCGTGAGGAGTTCATCCGTGATCATCCGGCGGGGGACCGGATTGATGGCCCACTCACCCGGCGCGACGGCCAGCCCCGGTTTGGTGACCCTGCCGATGCCGACCCCCCCGAAGATTGTGACCGGAACTGCTCCTTCAGCTGGTCCGAAAAATACTGATGCATGGATCTTTGCCCCGTTGGTGATGTCCGGGTCGTCCCCCGCATCCTTCACCACGAAACAGGCCGCTTCTGTGGCGGAGAAAACCTGCCCCTGGAGGGGAAAATGCGCCGTCTCCCCCCGGGGAAGGGTCAACTCCACGGCGCCGATAAGCCGCTGCTCCCGGAGCATGAGAGCCGCCCCCTTGGCCGCCGCCGTGGCGCAGGCTCCGGTGGTGTAGCCGGAACGGAGCCGTTTCATTGCCACTGCACCACCGCTTAGGCTCCTTCCGCCATGATCAAAAGGGCGTTTATTACCGACGCCGCGATGGTGGAGCCCCCCTTTCTCCCCCGGTTGGTGATGAAGGGGATATCCAGATCATGGGCCTTGGTGAGGAGCAGCTCCTTGCTCTCGGCCGCGCCGACGAACCCCACGGGGAGGCCGATGACCAGTTCGGGGCGAAACCCCTCCTTCTCAGCCAGGCGGAGGAGTTCAAAGAGGGCCGTTGGGGCGTTGCCGATGACGAAGATACCGTTGTGGGGATGAGACAGCGCCTTGCGCATGGCAGCCACGGAGCGGGTGATCCCTTCCGCCTTTGCCTGCGTCGCCACATCCGGGTCGGCCACATGGCATGAGGTGATGATTCCGAGCTGCTTCAGCCGCGGCTTGGAGATACCGGAGAGGGCCATGGTGGTGTCGGTGACGATCCCTCTCCCCTCCCGCAGGGCAGCCACGCCCCGGGCCACGGCATCGGGGGAGAAGAACATGCTCCTGGCGAAGTCGAAGTCGGCGCTGGTATGGATGACCCGCCGCACGATGGGCCACTGGGCCGGGGACCATGAATGCGGGCCGACCTCCTCCTCGATGATCCGGAACGATTCGGCCTCTATCTCTTCGGGACGCAGGTGCAGGGACATCAGCGCCACCCCGTTGCGTCGAGCCCCTGGGCGATCCGCTCCATCACCACCTCGGCCAGCTTCCGATGGACTCCAAGGTGGGGCCCCATGACCATCTCTACCCCCGGGTGTCGCTTCATCCCTTCCTCAATCTCCTCGGGAAGGTCGTGCCGCACATGGGCTCCGACGAAGAGGAAGTAGGGGATGAGGAGGATTCGCTGCGCCCCTTGCGCCACGCAGACGTCTATCCCCTCCTGGATGTTGGGGAGATGGAGTTCCCGGAAGGAGACCTCCACGATCTCGTAGCCGGTCATCTCCCTGACCATGGCCGCAATCTCTCGGGCCGCGTCGTTGGCCTCGGCGAGGCGGCTCCCGTGAGCCATGATGAGTATCGCCGTCTTCTTCTCAGTCATCATCCTTCCCCCTTCAGCTTCTTCAGCAGGATCTCGTTCACCAGGGCCGGGTTGGCCTTCCCCTTACTCGCCTTCATGATCTGGCCGACGAAGAAGCCGAGGACCTTTTCCTTTCCCCCCCGGAACTCCTCTACCTGCCCCTGGTTGGCGGCGATGATCTCGTCCACGATCTTCTCGATGGCCCCGCTGTCGGAAACCTGTACCAGCCCCTTCTCCTCCACGATCTCCGCAGCCCCCTTGCCGCTCTGCCAGATCTCGTCGAAGACCGTCTTGGCGATCTTTACCGAGATAGTCCCCTTTTCGATGAGGGCCAGGAGGTCGGCCAACAGCTTCGGTGTCACCGGGCAGGCGGTGATCTCCAGGCCCCGGTCGTTGAGACCGCGCGTCACCTCCCCCATGATCCAGTTGGCTGCACCCTTGGGCTGGCTGCCGTGGCCGAGGCACCCCTCGAAGTAGTCGGCCAGCTCCCGGTTGGAGGTAAGCACCTCGGCATCCTGGAGCGAAAGCCCCAACTCCACTGTGTAGCGGGCCCGCCGGGCTTCGGGGAGTTCAGGGAGAGTGAGCCGGATATCCTCCACCCAGTCGTTGGAGATGACCAGCGGCACCAGGTCCGGGTCGGGGAAGTAGCGGTAGTCGTGGGCCTCTTCCTTGCTCCGCATGGAGCGGGTCACCCCTGAGTCCGGGTTGAAAAGGCGGGTCTCCTGCACCACCTTCCCCCCCTCCTCGATGAGATCGATCTGCCGCTCGATCTCGTATTCGATGGCCTGCTTGACGAACTTGAAGGAGTTGACGTTCTTGATCTCGGCCCTGGTTCCGAAGGCCGCCGCCCCCTTGAGCATCACCGAGACGTTGGCGTCGCAGCGAAAGCTCCCCTCCTCCATGTTGCCGTCGGTGATCCCCAGGTAGACCACGATCTGGTGGAGCTTCTTCAGGTAAGCCACCGCCTCGTCGGCGGAGCGAAGGTCCGGTTCGGAGACGATCTCCAGCAGCGGGGTGCAGGCGCGGTTCAGGTCGACCCCGGAGCCCTCTCCCAGACCGGAGATATCGGCATGGACCAGCTTGCCGGCATCCTCCTCCATATGGATCCGGGTGATGCCGATCCGCTTCACCTGGTCGTCCACCTCGATATCCAGGTGACCGCCGATGCAGATGGGGAGCTCCAGCTGGCTGATCTGGTACCCTTTGGGGAGATCCGGATAAAAGTAGTTCTTCCTGGCGAAGAGGGAGCGGGGGGAGATGGCGCAGCCGGTAGCCAGACCTGCCCGGATGGCGTACTCCACCACCTTCTTGTTGAGTACGGGGAGCGCCCCGGGGAGGCCGAGGCAGACCGGGCAGCTCTGGGAGTTGGGCTCGGAGCCGAAGGTGGTGGGGCAGCCGCAGAAGATCTTGGTGTTGGTCAGCAGCTGGACGTGGACTTCGAGTCCGATGACAGGTTGGTAGTTCATTCAGGTTACTCCGAGAGCAAGTTACAGAGGATGGATAGGATTAAATCAAATTTGTGCCTTCCGTTTGTGCCACTCCGTCGCCTGCTCGAAGGCGTAGGCGGCACGGAGGATCGACTCTTCGCCGAAGGGGCGGCCGACGAGCTGAAGCCCGATGGGGAGTCCGCCGCTACTGAAGCCGGCCGGAACGGAGATGCCGCAGGTACCGGCCAGGTTCACGGGGATGGTGAAGATGTCGGAGAGGTACATCTGAAGAGGATCGTTCACCTTCTCACCGATCCTGAACGCCGGAGTCGGCGCCACCGGGGCAAGGATCAGGTCAACCTTTTCGAACGCCTTGAGGAAATCCCGACGGATGAGGGTCCTGACCTTCTGGGCCTTCAGGTAGTAGGCATCATAATAGCCGGACGAGAGGGCATAGGTCCCCAGCATGATCCGCCGCTTCACCTCTGCCCCGAATCCCTCCTCGCGGCTCTTGCAGTACATCTCCATGAGCCCCTTGGCGTCCCGGTTCCGATGGCCGAAACGGACCCCGTCGTAGCGGGCCAGGTTGGAGCTGGCTTCGGCGGTGGCGATGAGGTAGTAGCAGGCAACGGCATAGTCGGTGTGGGGAAGAGAGAGCTCCACGATCTCCGCGCCGAGGCTCAGATACGTGGCCACCGCTTCGTCCATGCATCTGCGGACGTCAGGATCGAGCCCCTCGATGAAGTATTCCTTGGGGAGCCCGATCTTGAGCCCCTTGACTCCCCCTTCAAGAGCTGCCGCATAGTCGGGGACCGGAAGATCGACGCTGGTGGAGTCCTTGGGATCATGACCTGCCACCGCGCCGAGCATGAGGGCGCAGTCTCTGACATCGCGGGTCACCGGCCCCACCTGGTCCAGGGAAGAGGCGTAGGCGATGACCCCGTAGCGGGAGACCCGCCCGTAGGTCGGCTTAAGGCCGACGCAGCCGCAGTGGGACGCCGGCTGACGGATGGAGCCGCCGGTGTCGGTCCCCAAGGTGGCCGTGGCCTGACGGGCAGCGATTGCCGCGGCTGACCCGCCGGAAGAGCCGCCGGGTATGCACTCCAGGTCCCAGGGGTTCCTTGTGACACCGAAGGCGCTGGACTCGGAAGAGGAGCCCATGGCGAATTCGTCCTGGTTCAGTTTCCCCAGCAGGACCATCCCCCGCTCCTTCAGCTTCTCCCAGGCGGTGGCGCTGTAGGGGGGGATAAAGTTCTCCAGGATCCTGGAGGCGCAGGTGGTCCGGACCCCCTGGGTGAGAAAGATGTCCTTGAGCGCTATCGGGATGCCGGTGAGCGGCTCACCTTCACCGGTGGCAATCCGCCGGTCGGCTGCGTCGGCATCCCGCAGCGCCTGCTCCGGGGTGACGGTGATGAAGGCGTTCACATTCTTGTCCGTGGCCTCGATGCGGGCCAGCATCGCCCCGGTCGCCTCCACCGAGGAGAGCTCCCGGCGCCGCAGTTTTTCGCTCAGTTCATGCAGGGTAAGATCGAACAGTTCCATGTGTATCCCCGGTTGTTGTCGGTCATGGCGCGGCAGCAACCGGCCCGCGCGAGTTGGGTACTATAGCAGAATCATCGCCATGGCCAAACAAAAAACGGCAATGACAGCGGACGCTCAGCAGGTGAGAAGTGCAGGGGAAGCCTACTTAGATCGGCGTCTTGACGCAGAGCGCGCACTTCAGGTACCGCCCTTCGGGGAAGGTGACGGGATAGGGGAAGTCCGCCGGCTGACCGCCCAGGGAGATGACCCGCAGGTCGCACGCCGCCTGGAGTGCGCCCCGCCGCAGCTCCTTCAGGTAGTCGGCCACGTCCACTTTCTGATGGTTGGAGGAAGCGATGAAGAGGCCGCCCTGGGTCAGCAGCGGGAGAGCCGCCGCCACCAGGTCGGAGGTGCCGCCCCGGGTGGTGAAGCGCCCCTTGGTGGTGGTGGAGAACGAAGGCGGGTCCATGAGGATTATGTCGTAGCTCTTACCTCTGCGGCTCAGGTCGGCCAAGGCCCCCAGGCACTCCCCGACGATGAACTCGTGCCGTTTCGGGTTGAGCCGGTTGACGCCGAAGTTGGCCCTGGCCCAGTCGGTGTAGGCGGGGGAGACGTCGACGGTGGTAACGAGTTCGGCCTCCGCCCCTGCGGCCGCCACGGAGAAGGCCCCCGTATAGGCAAAAAGGTTCAGTAGCTTCTTCCCCGGGGCGCGGCGCATCAAGTCGCGGCGGCTCTCCCGTTGATCGAGGAAAAGCCCGGTGTTGAGGCCCCGCTCCAGCTCCACCAGGAACTTCAGACCGTTCTCCCGGACCTCCAGTCGTTCAGGCGCGGCGACACCCCAGAGGAGCCGGCCGTAACTCTTCGTGGCGCCGGCAGACTCCAGGTCGCGGGTGTTCCGGGGGCGGCTCTTCTCGTAAATGCCGCGAGGTGAGAGGAGTTCCTGCAGTGCCCGGGTGAGACTTTTCAGGTGGGGGCGCCAGGCGGCGGAGTAGAGCTGCAGCATGAGGAAATCGCCGTACCGCTCCACGGTCAGGCCGGGGAGGCCGTCCCCCTCGCCGTTTACCAGGCGGAAGGCGTCCGTATCCCCCAGGTCCAGATGATCCCGGCGGAGGCGGAGTGCGACTTCCAGCCGTCCTTTTATCCAGGTGAGATCGAGGCGCATCCGCTCCCGGGACAGGACTCGGGCGATGATCCGCTCTCCCTGATCGAGAAGGGCCGTGGCGAGAAACTGTCCGGAGGCGTCCATGAGCTCTATGATCTCTCCTGCCGAGCCTGCCGGCCAACGGTTCGTGTAGCTGTCGGCGATGATCCAGGGGTGCCCCAGATCGAGCATCCGTACCGTTTCCGGCCCCACGGTCCGCTCCCCCGTCGATCTTATCATCTCGTCTGTCTTAGCCACTGGGCACCCTTTCCCGTGATACTTCCTCCCGCTATCTGCCGCGCATCTTCGCCCATTTCCCGGTCGGCGTCAACCGTCATCACGCCTGCCGAGAGCGTATTGACGTGGTCGAAAAGTTAGTCTACTGTGTACCCTTAATGATTCCGTGCGATCTTTGCGGCGCAGGCCGTTGCTTTGAGGCCAAGGAGGCTCCATGCCGAATCCACAACTTGTGATGTACGACGAGGAGTACCGTCTGGTTACCGCGCTCTGCGAAAAGCTGCTGCGTGAGGCCAACGCCCGAGTCATCTTCCTGGTGGACAAAAACGGCCAACTCATAGCCGGGGTAGGGGAGACCGAGCGGTTCGACACCACCTCTCTGGCCTCGCTGACCGCCGGGAACATCGCCGCTACCGGCGGGTTGGCCAAGCTCATCGGTGAGAAGGAGTTTTCCATCCTCTTCCACGAGGGGGAGAAGGACAATCTCCATATCTCCATTGTCGCAGGGCGGGTGATCCTGGTGGTGCTCTTCGACAACCGTTCCTCGTTGGGGCTGGTCCGGCTCAGGGTGAAAAAGGCGTCCGAGGAGCTGGCCGCGCTCTTTAATGGCCTTATGAAGAAGGCGGAAGAGAAGGAGAAGAGCGGTAACCCGGAATTTCCCTTCGCCGAAATCACCGATGAGGATATCGATAACCTGTTCCGCTAGGGAGTCCCCTGCGGTTTTCCGAGCATCCAGGAGGGGCCATGTCCTTCATTAATTACGCCTCCCGCGAGATCAACTGTAAGATCGTTTATTACGGTCCCGGTCTCTGCGGCAAGACTACTAACCTCCAGTACATCTACAACAAGACCGCGGACGGGGCAAAGGGGAAGATGATCAGTCTCGCCACCGAGACCGAGCGGACCCTCTTCTTCGACTTCCTCCCCCTGGAGTTGGGTGAGATTCGCGGTTTCAAGACCCGGTTCCATCTCTACACCGTGCCCGGCCAGGTCTTCTATGACGCCTCGCGCAAGCTGATTCTCAGGGGGGTCGATGGGGTCGTCTTCGTGGCCGACTCCCAGGAGGAGCGGATGGACGCTAATGTCGAATCCCTGGACAACCTCCGGTACAACCTGGAGGAGCAGGGGTACGATCTGGATAAGCTCCCCTACGTGGTCCAGTATAACAAGCGGGATCTCGCCGAAATCGTCGCCGTTGATGAGCTCCAAAGGGAGCTGAACCCGACGGCTGTTCCTGACTTCGAGGCGTGCGCCGTGACCGGTGAAGGGGTCTTCGAGACCCTCAAGGCCGTGGCCAAGCTGGTTCTTGTCGACCTGAAGAAGGGACGATAGGGTTTCCCGCGTTACTCGCTGGCGGTGAGCAGAGGCCGCCGGAATTTGTCACAAATAAAAAAGCCGCACCCTTTCGGGTACGGCTTTTTTTACGCGTTGAGCTGCAGCCTATATTACTTGGCGGCGGGAGCAGCAGCATCGGCCGGTGCGGCGTCTTTCCGGTTGCAAACGTGAATCTAAATGTAAAGCAGAAACGTATACGGTATTTAGGCTTCACAGCAGGGCAAAACGTCGTCATCGGCTCATTTTCCATCTATTTTTAATAATGCAAATATGCGATAGTGTAGCCGCTGTATTTCCTGCAGTTCAGCTTTATTCATGAGAAGATAATTATTACACATTGACTCACAATTTAGAACTAGAGGAGAGCTGCCTATCGGCAAAAATATCAGAGATGTCCGGCCCGGAAGCGATGTACAGATCTCACCAGTATCAACAGGTCACAGCTTGACAACAAAGGAGGACTTCATGAAGCAAGGCGTCTTGTTATTCCTCATGATGGCGATGCTCACCCTTACCCTCACCACCACGGCCTCGGCTGCGCCCTCAGTCATCTTTAATACGTTGGGATCAGCAACTCCCAGCACTATTAGTGCTCTAGGGGGATCGGGAGGCAAAGTTTTTGGCTCCTATTTTAACATCGATGCCGGGGCGACCGGCACCATCACTTCCGTTACCGTGCCACTGCGCGGTACCACAGGGGGATCTTCTCTCACTTACGTTGCGGGGCTGTTCAGTTCGACCACATCATCGACGGTTCCCACCACCTTTGTCGCGGATCTGAGGACTGCCTCCACCTCTTCGGCGACTCTGACGAATGTCACCTTTACGCCGGCTTCGGCGATTGCTCTTGCTTCCGGCACCCGCTACTGGGTGCTTGTCGCCAATACGACCACCGGAACAGGGGCATTCTATAGGGCTGACGATCCGGTCAATACCGCGGGATACTCGAACATAACCACCTCTGCAGGTCTGGATTCTATAACACAATCAACCACTCTCAATTTGACGACACTCAACGGTGTCTTCCTAAACGGGGTGGTTACAGCAAACAGCATGCTCTTCTCCGTAACCGGGACGGTGATGTTAAATCAGACGATCACCTTCGTTCACGCCGGCCCCGACAATTTCGGCACGACCCCAACCCTTACCGCTACAACAACTGCAACCGGCCTCACCCCCACATTCTCATCTACGACTACCGACGTTTGTACTATTACTACACCTTCACCCGGCGTCCTGACCTTTCTCAAAGCCGGCACCTGCACCATCAAAGCCGACCAAGCGGGTAATTCCACTTACAACCCTGCCGTTACGGTGACGCAGTCGTTCACGGTGAACAAGATTACCCCGTCGGTTACCGCCTGGCCCACGGCCTCGGGCATCAGCTACGGCCAGACGCTGGCGGATTCTGTTCTTAACGGTGGTACGGCCACCGTGCCCGGAAGCTTCGCCTTCACCACTCCGTCCACCGCGCCCGGAGTCGGAACTGCCTCCCAGAGTGTCACCTTCACCCCGACTCAATCAGGCGGCTACAACACGGTTGTCGGGTCGGCCAGTGTGACCGTGAGCAAGGCGACTCCGACGGTCTCCGTCTGGCCCACTGCCTCGACAATCACCTACGGTCAGACCCTGGCCTCATCCTCCCTCACCGGCGGTACGGCCTCCGTGGCGGGAACCTTCGCCTTCACCACTCCGTCCACCGCGCCTGGTGCCGGTACCGCTCTGCAGGGTGTCACCTTCACCCCGACAGTCACTGCAAATTACAATACTGTGACCGGTTCGGTTAACGTGACCGTGAACAAGGCCACCCCGATCGTGGCCAGCTGGCCTACTGCTTCGACAATCACCTACGGCCAGACCCTGGCCGCTTCCACCCTCACCGGCGGTTCGGCCGATGTGGCCGGAACATTCACCTTCACCACCCCCACAACCGTGCCGGGCGGAGGAACGGCTTCGCAGTCTGTCACCTTCACGCCGACTGCCTCTGCCAACTACAACACCGTGCCCGGTTCAGTTAACGTGACCGTGAACAAGGCGACCCCAACCGTAAACAGCTGGCCCACGGCCTCGGCCATCATCTGCGGCCAGACTCTGGCTAATTCCATCCTCACCGGCGGTTCGGCCACCGTTGCCGGCACATTTACCTTCACCACCCCGAGCACCACGCCGGGCCATGGCACGGCAGCGCAGGATGTTACCTTCACGCCGGATGTACCGGCCAACTACAACACGGTGAGCGGCACGGTTAATGTGACGGTGAACTACTCACCCGCCAAACCGACCCTCGACATCTCCACCCTGGCCGACGGTTCCGTCACCAAGGTGACCACCCTCAACATCAGCGGCAGCGCCTCCAGCGTCAACGGCATCAAGTCAGTCACCATCAACGGTGTGGGCCAGACATTGGTGGGGGTTAGTAACAGCTTCTCCACCGCCTATACCCTGGTTCCGGGGGCTAACGTCCTTACCACAGTGGCCACGGATAACGCCGATCAGACCATCACCGATATCCGGACCATCACCCTGGATCAGACGGCCCCCGGTCTGACAGTCACCACCCCCACGGATGGCAGCGCCGTTGGCAGCGCGCTGCTCACCGTCACCGGGACCATTGACGACGCCACCGCCCTGGTTGACGTGACCCTCAATGGGGGGGCACCATTAGCAGCGACCAAGGACGGGTTGAACTACAGCCGGGCTCTTACCCTGATCAACGGGGTCAACACGATCCAGGTCACCGCCACAGACCCGGCCCTGAACAGTTCCTCGATCTCTCGTACCGTCACCTATGACCACACGGCGCCCGGCGTGGCGATAACCTATCCTCCCGCCGATTTTACAACGAATGATCCGGCCCTTGCCTTCACCCTTACCGGCACGGTCACCGACGATCTCACCGCGGTCACCGTCTCCATCACCTGCGACGGCGTCACCTATACCCCTGCCGTCACGGCCGGCGCCTTCAGCCAGGCTCTGACACTCACCTCCACCATCGCCAAGAGTTACGCCATCGTCGTCACCGCTACCGATGCCGCAGGGAACCATGCCGCCGCCACGCGCAACATCAACTACCAGCCGAAGATCGTCATCACCACCACCCCGGCTGGCCGTACCATCCTCGTGGACGGTAATGTGCTGATCTCGCCCCAGAACTACAGCTGGCCGACAGGGGAGAAGCATACCATCGCCGTCGCCGCTACCCAACCCGGTGTAACCGGAATCAGGTACAACTTCACCAACTGGTCGGATGCCGGCGCCGCCTCTCATGAGATTACCGCTCCGGCCACGGCAGCCACGTATACCGCCGAGCTTGCCACCCAGTACCAGATAACCACGGCGGCAAGTCCGGTGGGCTCGGCCTCGATCTCCCTCTCCGTGGGAGGGCTCTCGCAGCCGACTAACTGGTTCAATGCCGGAACTGCGGTGTCGATTAAGGCTTTCCCCGTTACCCCGCGCATCTTCTCTGTCTGGAGCGGTGGGGCCGCCGGCAGCGTCAATCCGGTAGTAACATTACCGCTGACCGGACCGCTCAACGTCGTTGCCACCACCACTCTTCCTGCCGCGGTTGCAGTTCTTACCCCCCCCGCCGGCATCACCAGAAGTGGCGCTTATGACACCCGGAGTTGGGGCTTTACCTTGACCAACAACAGCACGGTGGCTGCAAATGATGTTAAGATCACCGGTCTGACAATAACCCCTTCAGCGGCCTGCGTGCCGGCTATCAGCGTAACCGGTCTCCCTGCAACAGTGGGAACCGGAACCATTGCCGTGGGCAGCTCCGCCATCGGCACAGTGCAGATCAACCTCTCAGGCTGTGCGTCGACAACCAAGCTGTCTGCAACATTCAGCTACTCGTTCACGGGGAGCTCGACGTTCACCAAGACGTTCAACAACCAGGTCCGATAACCCCGGGCGTAACCGATGAACCTTCCTATTGACTCCGCAAAAGGCTGTACCCCGAGCGGAGTCAATAGGAGCAGAAATGATTCACCCCAGATCAAACTATTTCAATTTAACGGAGGCACAGCATGTTTCGACGCTTTGTACCACTCCTCGTAGCCGCAAGCTTCGTCCTTGCGGCGACCATCACCGCCCACGCTTCGGTGGTGATCACCCTTAGTCCCTCGGGGGGAATTGTTAATGGCAAACCAGGTGGCACGGTTGGTTGGGGATTCACTGTCAGTAATGATTCCGCCTCGTGGCTCTGGATAACCAGCTCAGAGTTCATCAACACCAACAGGGACTCTTCCTGGGGAACGTATACGGACCTCAGCTTCAACAGCATTCCCATCGCACCGGCAGTGGTCGTCGGGCTTACTCCCACAACGCTGACCGTGCCGCTCTCACTGACGGTCCCCTACGATCCGGCGGATCCGAAAACCAGCACCGGCGCCGGGAGCTTCCTGATCAGCTCGTCTACCGCGTATAACGACATGGTTAAAGGGTTTATCCGCTTTACCTATGACATTTACGCCGCTAATCCTTCCAATCTTGACCAGACTCCAGTCAGCTCGGATTCAAAAGATGTAATTGCCGGTGTCACCACCGTGCCCGAGCCCGCCACCTACGTCCTTCTGGGCTTGGGGTTGGGCGGTTTGACCCTGCTGAGGCGGAGGCAGAACAGAGCGTAGCGGATCGGAATTACTTCTTCCTGCTCCCCCACTTGTCTCAAAAGAGGGGAGATAATTGGTAACATTTATCAGGATGCCCTCCCTTTGGGTTAAGGGGAGGGCATCATATTACCCTCTTAGAGACTCGCGGAGTACCGATGTCCTACAAACTCCTCATGTGGTTCTTCGGCTTTCTGACCCTGGGGCTGATCGCGTTTCTTGGCAACAGCTTTCTGCTGGCGCATCGCCGCTACTTTATCGAGTTCAAGACGAAGCGGCACAAGAGAAAGCGGGGAGCGACGCCCGCTGAGCAGGAAGAAGCGGCACGTCCGTTCTTCCTCTTCTGGTGGTTGAGACAGTATGCAGCATCGCTTGCGGCGGTCTGCTTCGTCTATCTCCTGGCTGCGGCCGGCACTTATCTGGTGGCGCCGCTCCTCTCCGGTGCGAAAAAGAACCGCTACACCGGCGGGATACCGGCCAAACCGCAACAGCAAAAGGAGCTCTGGAAGAGTTACGTGGAGCTGAGCGTGGCCGCAGAGAAAAACCCGGAGAACGCCGGTATTCACCTGCAGTTGGCACGGGCGCAGCGCAGGCAGGGACTGGAGCAGAAGGCTCTGGCCTCCTATCATAAGGTCATCTATCTGGACCCCCTTTCTCTTGACGCCCAGTTTGAATTGGGCTGCATGGCCGCGGCCGCGGGTGATGCGACTCTGGCCGCCTCCCAGGTTTCCGAACTGAGCCGCCGGTGGCCTAACCGCCCCGAGCGCTACCTGCTCCAGTCCCGCATCGCCTTTCTGGCAGGAAAACAGCCCGAAGCCCTGGCCTACTTACGGAGCGCCCTGGCGGTAAAGCGGGGCAGCCGGGAGATTCGTGTTCTGCTCGTCGATATGCTGCTGCAGCAGCACGCCTATGCCGAAGCTATCCGTCTGGCACAGGAAGGGTTGAAGTTGCCCCCGGATCAGCGTAATGAAACGGTCAATGCCACACAAGAGCTGCGGACATCGGGGGTGCACCCTTTTCCCTCCTCATCTACCAGCCTCTCGCTCCTGCTGGCCCGGAGCCTGCTTGCAGTGGGGCGTCATGCTGAGGCCGAGGCGACGCTCCAGGCTGCAACCAAGGCCGATCCGTTCTCGCCACTTCCGGCCCTCTTCCTGGGAGACGTCCGGATTGCTCGAGGGGAGTATGGCGGAGCGCTCTTGGCGTACGAAGAGACGTTGAAACGTGATCCGGAAAATTATGTGGTCATCAACAACATCGCCAGCCTGGCGGTGGAACATGGCTTCGATCTGGAACGGGCGGCGACTTTGGCCGCCCGGATGTATGCAAAATATCCCCAGGACCCGGCGGTGGCCGACACCCTGGGATGGGTGCTCTGCCAGCAGGGGAAGGTTGCGGCGGCCCTGCCGCTCCTGCAGTTCGCCGCAACCGGCGCGTCGAATAACCCTGTGCACCGCTACCACTATGGCGCAGCCCTGTTGAAGAACGGACAGAACGAGGCTGCCCGCAAGGAGCTGGGGGCGGCGCTGAAGCTGTCTCGCCAGTTTGACGGGGTGGAGAAGGCGCAAGCGCTTCTCGCCTCAGCGGCGGTAAAGTGATCAGAGGCGAGATTCATTGACGCGGCCTCTCTGGTCAAACTAAAAAAGCCGCACCCGAAAGGGTCCGGCTTTTTTAGTTTGCGTATGCTTTGGCCGGAACCGGAAGGGGTCACGGCATGGCGATGACCACCTTCCCCACATGGGCGCCGCTTTCCAGGTAGTGGAGCGCCTCCCGGGCCTCGGCAAAGGGGAAGAGCCGGTCGATGACCGGTCTGATCCTGTGCAAGGCAATCGTCCGGTTCATCTCCTCGAACATCTCCCGCGAGCCCACATAGACCCCGTGGATAGAGACCCCCTTCATCACCGCCGGGAAGGGGTTCATCTCCCCCCGCTGGCCGGTGAGGACGCCGATGAGGCTGATCTGTCCCCCCATGCGGCATGCCTTGATGGACTGCAGCAGCGTTCCGGCTCCACCTACCTCAATGACGATGTCTACGCCGCTGCCGCCGGTCAACTGCAGCACCTGTTTCTCCCAGTCGGGGTGTTTCTTGTAGTTGATGACTTCGGATGCACCTAGCTCGCGAAGGCGCTCCTCCTTGGCGACGCTCCCCGTGGTGGAGATGACCCGGGCGCCGGCGGCTTTGGCCAGCTGGAGGGCGAAGAGGGAGACCCCGCCTGTCCCCATGGTCAGCACCGTATCCCCACAGGTGAGTCCCCCCTTGTAGAGGCAGTTCCAGGCGGTAACCCCGGCACAGGGGAGGGTGGCCCCTTCTTCGAAGGTGAGCTGCTCCGGAAGGGGGACGACTCCCCCTTCGCGGAAGAGCGCGTATTCGGCCAGTACCCCGTTCCCCGCCCCCCCCAGGGCGCTCTTCGGGACCATGGAGTTGATCCTTCCAGCCTGCCACTCCTGGAAGAAGCAGCCGATGACCCGATCCCCTTCCTTCCACCGGGTCACGCCGCCGCCAACGGAGACGATCTCGCCGGCCCCGTCGGAGAGGGGGACCAGTGGAAAGGGGAGGTTGCGAGTGTAATTGCCGGTAACCATGAGGAGATCCCGGTAGTTGAGCGAGGCGGCCTTTATCTTTACCAGAACTTCCCCCGGCCCCGGTTGCGGAATCTCAGCCTCCTCCAGCTTGAGTTCATCGATACCGAATTCACGATCGATCACGTACCGTTTCATGGTGACTCCTCCCTTTCCTGGATGGCGAATTGCGAAGAATGTCCGACCTTACCGTTTGCAAGGAGTAGCAGATTCTTGTCTGTAACACAATCTCAGATTGGCCCTCTGCGTATAACCATCGGATATGGTCACTTCACTTGACAGGGGAGCGCAAGAAAGAGATACTCACGTTCCAATGAGGTACGTTGATTAGCCCCTCTCCTCAAGGAGAGTGGCGGCCGCGTGAAGAGACTAAGGGAGGGGAAATAATGAAGGCGGCAATCCTGACGTTGAGCGATAAGGGAGCACGGGGAGAGCGGGAGGACCGGAGCGGTCCGGCCCTGGAGAGCTGGCTGACAGAACGGGGGGTGACTGTGCTTCACACGGAGATCGCCCCCGACGAGTTGGATGTCATTTTCGTCAAGCTGGAGGGATGGGCCGACAGCGGCGTCTTCGACCTGATCCTGACCACGGGTGGGACCGGATTATCCCCCCGGGATGTGACACCGGACGCCACCAGAAAGATCGTGGAGCGGGAGATTCCGGGGTTCGGCGAGGTGATGCGGCGGGTCAGCATGGAGAAGACCCCTCATGCCATGATCTCCCGGGCCATCGCCGGGGTGAGGAACCGGACCCTCATTATCAATCTCCCGGGGAGTCCCGGCGGCGCCGTGGAAAACCTGGCAGCGGTCTGGCCGGCGGTCCCCCATGCTGTGGCCAAGATCAAGGGGGACAGCAGCGACTGCGTTGCTGCGGAGTGAGGCAATGACTCATCTTTACGCCGTTTCACTGTGGAGGTTCCAGGCGTCGTCTTGATATGTACTTAATAGCCGGACAGAGGACTCTTCTTCCTGCGTCGTGAGTTTCCCCACTTTAAGCACGACCCCCATCGCCTCCATGAATGACTCCGCCAGCAGGAAGTTAAAGCCCGCCGCGTCCTCCCCGACATCCGCTTGGGCCAGAGAAAAGGTCTGCGCCCCGATGCCGTCGGGGCGCTCCCTCATGAACTCCCCTCCCTCTTCGGACCTGTTGCACAACGGGATGGAGCCGTGCTGAAAGATGACCTCTTTCAGCCGCCGCTGTGCATTGCCCCCGATCTTCTTCCCCTGGATCAGGATGTCATAGCTCTCCTTCCCTGCAAAGCAGAAAGGGGTCCGTTCGCCGAATCGTTGGCCGGGCGAAGCATCAGCCGCGTAGCAGGGATGAAAGCCGAGTTTAGTATAAAAGAGCAGGAGAAACGCCGTGAGTTGCCGGAACGACTCCTTGATGGAGGAGGCGCCAGGCAGGTGATGGGGGGCGCAGACGATGCTGTAGGTCAGTTCGTCGGCATGATAGATGACCCCGCCGCCGGTGATCCGCCGGACGACAGGGACTCCGGCGGCGCGGCACCGCTCCAGATCCAGGACACCGGCAGCATCCTGAAACCGTCCCAGGGAGAGGGCCGCCGGCTGCCAGCCGTAGAGCCGCAGGATCGGGAGGGAGCCGGCAGGGTCGAAGGAGAGGAGGAGCGCCTCGTCAACGGCCATGTTCGTCGCCCCATCCAGGGGGCCGGTGTCAATGAGGCGCCAAAACTGTCCCCCCTCAGCAGCCGGCAAAGCAGACCTGTTGGGACCGGGCGGCCCGGGTCTCGTCCAACCGGCTCACCGGCATGGTGGCGGGGAGCGCGGCAAAGGCACCGGGGTCGCTCTCGGCCAGCTCTGCTGCCTGGATCATCACCTGGATGAAGAGGTCCATGGTCGCCTTGCTCTCGGTCTCCGTCGGTTCGATCATGATGGCGTCCTTGACGATGAGCGGGAAGTAGACCGTGGGGGGATGGTAGCCTTGATCTATGAGATACTTGGCGATATCCAGTGCATGTACCCCCTGCTTGACCTGGCGACTGGCGGAAAAGACGCACTCGTGCATACAGGTGAAGTCGTAGGGGAGATCGTAATGCCCCTTGAGCCTCGCCATGATGTAGTTGGCGTTGAGCACCGCCTGCTCGCTGACCCGGATGAGCCCTTCGCGTCCCAGGAGCAGGATGTAGGCGTAGGCTTTGACCATGACCCCGAAGTTGCCGAAGAAGTTGGCGGTCCGGCCGATACTGGCGGGGTTGGTCGTCTCCAGGATGAAACCGCTGTCGTTCTTGACGATGCGTGGAAGCGGGAGGAACGGGACCAGTGCCTCCTTGACTCCAACCGGGCCGGAGCCGGGACCGCCGCCACCGTGGGGGGTGCCGAAGGTCTTGTGAAGGTTGAGATGGATGACATCGAATCCCACGTCGCCGGGACGGACCTTTCCCATGATGGCGTTCAGGTTGGCGCCGTCGTAGTAGCAGAGGGCGTCGAAGGAGTGGGCGATGTCGCAGATCTCCTTGATATGCGGGTTGAAGAGGCCCAGGGTGTTGGGGCAGGTCATCATCACCGCCGCCACCTCATTGTTCATGGCGGCCCGGAAGGCGTCCAGGTCCATGTCGCCGTAGGGGGCCGTGGGGATGGTGATGATTTCGTACCCCACCATGGCGGCCGAGGCCGGATTCGTACCATGGGAGGAGTCCGGGACGATCACGTATCTCTTTTTGTTTCCTTTTGCCTTGTGGTAGGCGGCGATGAGCATTATCCCGGTCATCTCGCCGTGGGCGCCGGCCAAGGGCTGGGTGGTCACCTCGGCCATGCCGGTGATCTCGGCCAGGGACGTGGCGAGTCCATGGAGGAGCGCCAGAGAACCTTGAGCGTGGGGCTCTCCGCCGGGGAGGAGCGGCAGGAGCGGATGCTCGCCGTTGAAGAGAGCTGCGCCGTTCTCCGTCGCCTTGACGTTGTACTTCATGGTGCAGGAGCCCAGAGGGTAGAAGTGAGTGTCCACCGAAAAGTTGCGGCGGGAGAGGTTGGTGAAGTGGCGGACGGTATCCAGTTCACTCACCTCCGGCAGGCCGGCGGCTTCCTTCCTGAGGAGTTCCGCCGGAAGCGGGAGAGCGGCAGGGACATCGGAGGCCGGCAGACGCACGCCGCGGCGCCCGTCAATGGATTGTTCATAGATCAGTTGCATGGTGTTTCCCTCACTCTATTGACCGCGCTGAAACCAGCCGTCACTCATTTGCTCAGACCGAACGTCACTTCACCAGCGCCTGCGGGATATTGGGGCTTTCCGGGTTGACGACCAATTCCCGGCGGGACGGGCTTATGACAAGATCCATCTCTTCCATCGGCACCGCCCCCAGCAATACTTCATCTCCCAACACAAGCGCCCCCACAAAGGCGGTTCGATTCTGAAAACAGATTTTGACCGGACCGACATATGAAACCACGGATTTCCTGCCGTCGGCGGTGGTTATCTCCCGTTTCTCCGCCTCCTCCAACCGCAATTGCAACTGCACATGGGCAGGAATACGGAGGGTCAATGCGCCGCTATCGACCAGGGCTCGGGCCTTGAGAGGGTTGAGGCCCGGCTCTCGGGGATTGGACAGTTCGATCTCGGCATGGATATATCCCATGTAGATCTCCTTCAGAAGCGGATACATTCCAGCTCATTTCGCAGCGCATCCGCCAGCCGGTCGATCTCTACCTTGCTCCGCTTCTCCGTAACCGTTACCACGAGGCACTCTTCCATCTCCGGCTCATAGTTCCCCAGCGGGAGGCCGGCGGCGATCCCTTGTGCCATGAGCCGTTCAACCACTTCTGTTGCGCTCTTGGGGAGGCGGAGGGTGAACTCGTTGAAGGTCGCGCCGTCATTGACCAGGGAGACGCCGTCGATGGCGGTCAGATTTTCCTTGGCGTACTCGGCCTTGTCCCGGTTGAGCAGCGCCAGCTCCCTGAAACCCTCTTTCCCCAGCGAGGTGAGGAAGATCAGCCCCTTGAGGGCGCAGAGCCCCTGGTTGCTGCAGATGTTGGAGGTGGCCTTGTGCCGTTTGATATGCTGCTCTCTCGCCTGGAGGGTCAGGACGAAGCCGCGGCGCCCCTGACCGTCCACGGTCTCGCCGACGATCCGTCCCGGCATGTTGCGGATCAGCTTCTTGCGGGCGGAGATAAAGCCGAAGGAGGGGCCGCCGAAGCTCATGGCGTTCCCCAGTGACTGGCCGTCTCCGACCACGACGTCGGCCCCCATCTCACCGGGGGATTTCACCAGACCCAGGGAGATCGGGTAGGCGGAGACCACCAGGAGCGCTCCCTTCTCATGGGCCGCGGCCGCTATGTCGCTGAGTTCCTCAACCGTGCCGAAGAAGGTCGGATTCTGGACCAGAAGGGCGGCGGTGGCATCATCAAGGGCCTCCAGGAGCGCCTCCCGGTCGATGCCGCCGTTGCGGGGGACGACCTCCATGATCTCAACGTCCAGGTTGGCCAGGTAAGTCCTGATCACCTCACGGGAGAAGGGGCTGACCCCGCCGTCGATGACCAGGCGGCTCCTTCCCGTCGCCCGCAGCGCCATGAGAGCCGCCTCGGCCAGGGCGGTTGCCCCATCGTAGAGGGAGGCGTTGGCCGCCTCCATTCCGGTGAGGCGGCAGATGGCGGTCTGATATTCGAAGAGTGCCTGGAGGGTTCCCTGGGAACATTCGGGCTGGTAGGGGGTATAGGCGGTGTAGAACTCGGCCCGGCCGGCCAGGTGATCCACCACCGCCGGGATGAGATGATCGTAGTAGCCACCGCCGATGAACAGGGTGAGGGGGGCGCCGTTCTGCTGCGCCAACGCTTTCAGCCGGTCGAGCATTTCGAATTCGGAGATTCCGGCGGGGAGGTCGAAGGAGCGGGCGCGCAACTCCTCCGGGATGGGGCTGAACAGCTCCTCCAGATCGGCCGCGCCGATGGCCGCCAGCATCTCCCGGATCTCCTCGGGAGTGGAGGGGCAGTAGTCGGCGCCGCTCATTCCATTCCTCCCCGGAACTCCTCATATTGAGCCTGGGTCATGAGGTTCTTCAGCTCGTCCAGATTGGACGGCTCAAGCCAGGCGATCCAGGCGGCGTCTTCTGGTGACTCGTTAACGATCTCCGGTGACTCCTCCAGGAGGTCGTTGATCTTGATTATCTTTCCCGAGAGGGGGGCATAGATGTCGCTGGCAGCCTTCACCGACTCGATGGCGGCGAACTGTTCGAACTGTTTGACACTCTTCCCCAAGGGGGGGAGCTCGACGAAGGTGACATCACCGAGCTGATGGGCCGCAAAGTCGCTGATCCCCACCGCGGCAACCCCATCCTTCATTCTGACCCACTCGTGTTCTTTGGTGAAATAGGTTTCCATCTTGAACCTCCCTAAATAATTAAGAGCTATAGAGTTTCCGTAGGGGCGGGCTTTGCCCGCGAACATGGTGGCGTTCGCGGCTGAACCCGCCCCTGCAGGTCTTGCTTGATTACTTCCGCAGTGACCCCTCCCGGTAGAACGGCAGGTCGCAGACCGTCGCCTCCATGGTCACTCTCTCGTGACGGATGGTAATGGGCGAACCGATGGCGGCCATCTCCGGGGTGACGATGCCAAGGCCGATGCCGCAGCCGAGCATGGGGGAGAAGGCACCGCTGGTGACCGTGCCGACCTGCTCTCCTTCGAAGCAGATGTCGTAGTGGTGCCGGGGGGCGCGTCGGGAGGCGACCTTGAAGGCGACCTTGACTTGTTTAAGCCCCTCTTCCTTTTGACGCAGGAGCGCCTCCTTGCCGATGAACTCCTTGGAGAAGTTGACAAAAGAGGAGAGCCCTGCCTCCAGCGGGGTGGTGACCGCGTCGATGTCGCTGCCGTAGAGGCTGTAGCCGACCTCCAGGCGGAGCAGATCCCGGCTGCCGAGACCGGCCGGTCTGACCCGGTCATCGGTGAGGAGGAGTGCCCAGAGTTCCCGAACCTTTTCCGTGGGGAGAAACAGTTCGTACCCTAGTTCCCCCGTATACCCGGTCCGGCTGACGATGGCTGGGGCGCCCAGGAGGGTGCACTCTGTAAAGGTGAAGTAGGGGATCGAGCCGAGAGCGTCGCCGAAAAACCGCACAAGGACGGCGCGGGCCAGGGGGCCCTGAAGATCGAGCTTGGCGGTTGCAGCGGAGATATCGGTGAAGGCTGCCGCGCCGGTGAGACGGGAGCCGATGGTAGCAAAATCGTTGGCGATGGTGGCGGCGTTGACGACCACCATGACCCTCTCCTCGGCGAGGCGGAAGGCGATGAGATCATCGATCACCCCCCCCTCTTTGTTGAGGAGGAAGCCGTAGCGGGAGCGCCCCACTGGAATGCTCTTGACGGAGAAGGTGAAGAGTCCTTCCATTCCGCCTGCATCAAGATCCCCCTCATAGAGAAACTCTCCCATGTGACAGATGTCGAAGAGGGCTGCCTGTTCCCGGCACCAGCGGTGCTCGGCGATGATGCCGGTGGGGTACTGGATCGGCATCTCCCAGCCGCCAAAGGGGGCGATGAGCGCCTGTAGCGCCTCGTGCTCCTGAAAAAGCGGAGTTCTCTTAACCTGGTCCATGGGGGTCCTTTTTTCAACGGGGGTGATTCTTCGCGGGTCACTGTAAGAAAAAATGGAGGGTTTGTAAACTCATTTCTCGGAGCCATTTTCTGAGTGGCCGGATGAGCCGGCGCTTAGCTTTGGTAACGCCGGAGAAACAAAATACGGCCAAGAATATCAATGTTTACGGTGTGTTATACTGTGTAAACCAAAATTATACTTGACAAAACAGGCAGATAGTGAGATAAGTGAACCTCGCCCAGAAGGAGGTATGAATGCGGTACCCGAATCTGCGGGTAATGACGGTACTGGCCGTCATGGCCTGCACGATGCTCGCGCCGAGCACCCCCCTAAGAGCAGAAGAGATTGACAAGGTTGTCACACAAGGGGTCGCCACTCCCGAGAGGGTGGCGGAGAGCAACACCGGCAAAAAAGGAGTCGCAACCTACTACGCTGCCCGGTACAAGGGGCGGCGAACCTCATCGGGGGAACGGTACAATCCCGCCAAGCTCACGGCGGCGCATAATGACCTGCCCCTCGGCACAAAAGTCAAGGTCACCAATCTGGAAAACGACCATGAGGTCGTGGTGACCGTCAACGATCGATGCAGAAAGCGGAAGAGTCGTCTCATCGATCTCTCAAAATCGGCGGCCAGAGAACTCGGTTTTCTTCGCCAAGGTAAAGCCAGGGTAATGATTACTGCCCTGGACGCAACAAAAATTCCAATAAATTAGGGCGAACAGAAAAGCCGGGGATATTCCCCGGCTTTTCACTTTTTCACGCTCAACGTTCAGCATTAATTGGTAATTTGGGTTACTTCTTTGTGCTCTTTTTCTTTTTCTTTTTCGTGGACGACCCCTTCCCGGCTTTCCCTTTCTTTCCCTTCTTGCCCGCTTTGCCCTGTTTCCGGTAGGACTTGCCCGAATCGATGGAGAGTTCATCCCGGAGATTCCCCAGCAGAACCTTGGTCTCTTCCAGGTTAGGGTCTATCTTCTTCGCCGCCTCCAGGGCTTCCCGCGCCTCTGCGGTCCGGCCACTCTTCATATAGACCCGCCCCAGGGCGTTATACGCCTTGGCATGATCGGCGTTGAGTTCCACCGCCCGCTTGTACTGCTCTGTGGCGGCCGGATACGCCTTCTGGTACTCGTAGATGATGCCCAGCTTGTAGTAGTAGTTGGCGTCACCGGGATTCAAGGCCACCCCCTCCTTGAGGAGGAGAATGACATCATCGTATTTTTTGTTCTCCACGGAGATGGTGATGAGGGCGTTCCTCGCCTCGGCGTCGTCACTTTTCAGCCGGAGAACCTGACGATAGTGTTTCTCCGCCTCCTCGATCTCTCCCCCCTTCTTCTGCAGGTTTGCCAGTTCCCGGTGGGCATCGATGCACTCCGGGTCGAGACGGAGACACTCTTCATAGAACACCGCGGCTTCCCTGACGTTTTTGCTCAGGAGCTGAAGCCGCGCCATCTTGAGATAAAGGACCGGGTTACTTCCCTTCTGCTTGATGAGCAACTGATACTGTTCGATGGCTGGGGGGAGGCTCCCCCGAGAGGCGTAAATCTCGGCGAGGTGCAGGCGGGTCTCATAATGTTCAGGTAAATATTTGAGCGCCTGCCGGTACTCCACCACCGCTTCGTCGGTGAGCCCACGCTTTTCATAGAGAGTGCCGAGCCTGTAGTGCAGGTCCCCGCTGGTTCCCTTCAGGCGAAGCGCCTCCCTGAACGCCCTGATGGCATCTTCATCTCGTCCCGCCTCCTGGTAGGCGACGGCGATTTTACCCTGGGCCGCCGGCCAGTCGGGCTTTTCCTTGAGGGCGTTCAGATAGTCGGCGATGGCCTTGTCGTACTCCTTTTTCGCCAGGGAAGCGTCCCCGCGGCTCAGATAACCGACGGCCACCTCCCCTTGCGATCTCCCGGCGATCTGATACTCCACTGCCGCCTGTGCCAGATCGCCGGTTTTTTCGTACAATTCCGCCAGCTTGGCATGGATCTCAAGATTTTTCGGCTCGGTTTCGGACGCCTTTTTTGCCTGATCCAGGGCCTTGGCCGGCTGGTCCATCTCCTCGTAGAGTGCCGCCAGGCCGAGCAGAGCATCGGTGTTCTTCGAATCCAGGGTCAGGCAGTTGAGGTACTGCTTTTCTGCGTCGTCACGTGAGCCCATGTGCCGCAAGGTGTCGGCCAATCCCAGGTGGAGCGACAGATCGTCGGGGTAGGCGTTGAGGGCTGCGGTATAATGGTAGGCGGCAAGTGGATAGAACTTTTTGTCGGCAAAAATGGTCGCCAGGGCGCGCTGGATCCGGGGGTCACCCCCATCGGCGAGCCCCTTGGTCAGCTCGACGGCAGCCTCATCGCTCTGCCCTTTCTGGAGGTAGATCAGGCCGAGGGCTCTGCTCGCCTCAGGCAGGATGGGATCGATCTTCAGGGCCACCCGGTATTCGGAGATCGCCTCCTCCTGTTTCCCCTCCTGTTCCAGACGGCGCCCCTCAAGTACGTGAACAGCAGAACCATCCGGGCAGAGCCCCCTGATCCGCGCCTCGTCCTTCTGCCGTTCGGCCGGGCTTTTGGCGGCGGCGCCCCGGAGGAGTGCGCGGGCTTCACCGCATTTGTCCTTGCCGCCGAATCCCCAGTCGAATCCGGTTGTCAGCAGTGCGATGAGCAGAATCAACGGAATTGTCCGAACAGACGTCATGGAGTATCCTCCCGCTATGGAGTGCGTGCGGCGCCGGCGTGGCCGGAACAGCTCATGAAAGCGCGAAGTATACACACTCGCTGGAAGAATTTCAAATTTTTCGCGCAGGTTGCCGTTCCCTCCGGGGTGGTTTTTCTCGTTGACCTCACCACCGTTCTGACATAAAGTGCCCTCACGAGTGGCATGAGCTCGCCAAGCCTTGACTTTGGCGGGCTGAGTTGTTTTATTGAAGCCGTCGCACGTTGAGCCGCCCGCTCTTCAGTGACGGCTGTTCCACCCCCTCTCGCACCAGGGAAGAGAGGGGAGCAGGAGACGAGTCAGAGGAGCCAAGAGCATGGAAGAGACCCAGGAAACCGAAGAGCTGAAGATCCCCGACCAACTCCCGCTCCTTCCGGTACGGGACGTGGTGGTCTTTCCCTATATGATCCTGCCGCTGTTTGTGGGTCGGGAGATGTCGGTCAACTCGGTGGAGCACGCTTTGGCCAACGACCGTCTGATCTTCCTTGCCACCCAGAAGGATATGAACGACGAAGACCCGGCCCCCGAGGCGATCTACGAGGTCGGCACCATCGCCATGATCATGAGGATGTTGAAGCTCCCCGACGGCCGGGTGAAGATTCTCGTTCAGGGGTTGGCCAAGGGGACCATCACGGAGTATCTCGCCACCAAACCGTTCTACTCGGTACAGGTGGAGCGACTCTTTGAAAATCATGATGAGGAGCACTCCCTGGAGACCGAGGCGCTCATGCGCAACGCCCGGGAACAGGTCTCGAAGATCATCGCGCTGGGGAAATCCATCTCCCCCGAGGTCCTGGTGATCATGGAAAATATGCAGGAGCCGGGGAGCCTGGCCGACCTGGTGGCCAGTAACATCGGTCTCAAGGTTCAGGAGTCCCAGCAGTTACTGGAGATCTTCTCCCCCATCGATCGGCTCAAGAAGGTGACGGAGTTCCTCAACAAAGAGACAGAGCTCCTCACCATGCAGCAGCAGATCCAGAGCGCCGCCAAGGAGGAGATGGGGAAGAGTCAGAGGGAGTACTATCTCCGGGAGCAACTCCGGGCCATCCAGCAGGAGTTGGGGGAAACCGACTCCCGCTCCGAAGAGCTGGCCGACCTCCGCAAGGGCATCGAAGAGTCGAAGATGCCTGAGACGGTGGAGAAGGAGGCGCTCAAGCAGCTGCACCGGCTGGATCAGATGCACCCCGACGCCGCCGAGGCGGGGATGCTCCGGACCTATCTGGATTGGCTCGTGGAGCTTCCTTGGGGAAACGCCAGCCGTGATTCGCTGGATATGAAGCGGGCCAAGAAGATTCTCGACGAGGATCACTACTATCTGGACAAGATCAAGGAGCGAATCCTGGAGTTTCTGGCGGTCCGCAAACTCCGGAAGCAGATGAAGGGGCCGATCCTCTGTTTCGTGGGCCCTCCCGGTGTGGGGAAGACCTCCCTGGGCAAATCCATCGCCCGGGCCATGGGCCGGAAGTTCGTCCGGGTCTCTCTGGGAGGGATGCGGGACGAGGCGGAGATCCGGGGGCATCGACGGACCTACGTGGGGGCGCTCCCCGGCCGGGTCATCCAGGGGCTGAAGCAGGCCGGCACCAACAACCCGGTCTTCATGCTGGACGAACTGGACAAGCTCGGCTCCGACTTCCGGGGAGATCCGTCCTCGGCTCTCCTGGAGGTGTTGGATCCGGAGCAGAACCATATGTTCTCGGATCACTACATCAATCTCCCCTTCAACCTTTCCAATGTGATGTTCATCGCCACGGCCAACCACATCGACCCGGTGCCGGGACCGCTGCGGGACCGGATGGAGGTGATTCATCTCTCCGGCTACACGGAAGAGGAGAAGCTGGAGATCGCCAAGCGCTACCTGGTGCCGCGTCAGATGAAGGAAAACGGAGTCAGCGGCAGGTACATCGCCATCACCGACGAGGCGGTCAAGATCGTCATCTCCCAGTACACCCGCGAGGCGGGCTTGAGAAATCTGGAGCGGGAGATCGGCAGCCTCTGCCGGAAGATCGCCCGGAAGGTGGCCGAAGGGGAGAAGAAGAAGGTGACGGTCACCGCCGGTACCGTGAAGAAATATCTTGGCCCCCCCCGTTTTCTCCGGGAAGACGAGATGGAGCAGAACGAGATCGGTATCGTCACCGGGCTCGCCTGGACCCCGGTGGGTGGTGAGGTTCTCCATGTTGAGGCGACCATCATGAAGGGGAAGGGGGGGTTGACCATCACCGGATCGCTGGGAGATGTCATGAAGGAGTCGGTCCAGGCGGCGCTCTCCTGGATTCGCTCACGGGCGGCGGAACTCAATCTCTCCGAGGAGATCTTCGGCGCCAGCGAGATCCATGTCCACGTTCCAGCCGGGGCGATCCCCAAGGACGGCCCTTCGGCGGGAATCACCATGGCCACGGCCCTGGTCTCCGCCTTGACGAAGATTCCGGTAAAAAGGGAGGTTGCCATGACCGGCGAGATCACCCTCCGCGGCAAGGTCCTCCCCATCGGGGGGCTCAAGGAGAAGATGCTGGCGGCAATCAGAGCCGGGATCACCACGGTCATCATCCCCGAACAGAACCGGAAGGACCTGGAGGAGATTCCGAAACAGATCCTGAGGAAGGTCACGGTGATCCCGGTGAAGGGGATCGCCGAGGTGTTGAAAATCGCCCTGGAGAGCTACCCTCCTCCGCCCCTCGCGCCCCAACTGGACCCGCCCGCTGAGGGGGCCCTACCGAAACAGAAAGTTCCCGCGCGCCGCAGCACCTCCCGGCAGCCGGCCCTCACGGTGGAGGGGGTCCGGTGACCTTGAAGGAGCTTGGTGAATTCGGCCTCATTCACCGGATCGTCCCCCGCTCCGGTTCCGGTCGCGGCGTCACCCTCGGCATCGGGGATGACGCCGCAGCCGTCATCCCCACCCCCGGGCTTGAGACGCTGATCACCGCCGACATGCTCGTGGAGGGGGTCCATTTCGATCTCACCCTCACTACTCCTCTTGAGCTGGGCGCCAAGTCTCTGGCGGTGAATCTCTCTGATATCGCCGCTATGGGAGCGGTTCCCCGCTTCACGCTCCTCTCCCTGGCGATCCCGCCGACCTTCTCCCTGGAGCTTCTCGATCCCTTCCTGGACGGCTTCACCTCCATGGCGCAGCGCCACGGCGTTACCCTCGTCGGCGGTGACACCTGCTCGTCCCGCGCCGGTTTCGTCATCAGCGTGACCCTCATGGGGGAACAGCGCTCCGACCGGATCATTCGGCGCTCCGGCGCCATACCGGGTGACCGGATCTATGTTACCGGAACTGTGGGGGACTCCGCTCTGGGGCTGACGCTCCTCCGTCGGGGAGAGCGGAATGGCGGCGCGATAATCAGGCACCTGGCTCCTCTCCCCCGGAATGAGGCGGGGCAACTCCTGGCGGAGAGGGGGATGGCCACGGCCATGATCGATATCAGTGACGGCCTCGCCGCCGATCTGGGGCATATCCTGACGCAGTCCGGTCGGGGCGCCACCCTTTTCCTCGACCGGTTGCCCCTCTCTCAGGAGTACCGCGACCGGGTCCCCGCACTGGCTGACGACCTGTTTGCCCTGGCCCTCTCGGGGGGGGAAGATTACGAGCTCCTCTTCACCGCTCCGGCCGACCGACAGGAGGAGATCCGCTCTCTCTCCGCCGCTGTGGGGCTCCCCATGACCGACATCGGAGAGATCGCCGCCGCTTCCGGCCTGCTCTTCCTATCTCCAGACGGCTCCCCCTATACCCCCACGTCGCGGGGCTTCGATCACTTCTCCTGAAAAAAAAGAGCTCCAGGGTAGTAATTACCAAGGAGGTCCATCTACTTTATCGCCTCTTCCCAGGTAACCTTGAGCCGCGCCGCCAGCTCCTCCAGGCTCCCCCGATTGTCGATGACCAGATCCCCCCGGGCCGCCTTTTCCGCCAGGGGGAGCTGCGCCGCCATCCGTTGGCGCGCCTCTTCGCGGGTAACGCCGTCACGAGCCATAACCCGCTGCAGTTGAGTCGCCTCATCTACATCGACCACCCAGATCTCGTCACAGAGGGCGCCGGCGCCGCTCTCCATGAGGAGAGGCGCCATATAGAAGGCAATCCGGGTTCCGGACTCTTTCAGGCTCTGGAGCTTCTGACTCGCCAGGCGGCGAACCTCCGGGTGGACGATCTTCTCCAGGGCTCTCCTTGCCTCAGGATCGGCAAAGATCCGTCGCCCCACCGCACTCCGGTCCAGGGTCCCATCGGCCTGCAGCAGTTCCTGGCCGAAGAGGGCGACGATGGCCGCCAGGGATTCGGTTCCCGGCCGCACCGCTTCCCTTGCCAGATGGTCCGCATCGATGACCGCCGCACCGAACTCTTCGAGGAGTCGCGCCGCGCTGCTCTTGCCGGAGGCGATTCCTCCGGTCAGGCCGATGACCTTCACGGCGCTCCTTTGCTTACGGAGCCGAGCGACTCCCCGTTTTTCGGGACTCCCTGCTCCTGCTCCCGCTGCCGCAGGCGTCTGAGATGCTTGCCCACCTGCTCTCCCACAAAGGTGACACACGGTTCACCCGTGGCGGTTCGGGCTACCGCATCGAAGATGGGAGCGATTCGGCCGCAGAGTTTCTCCAGTTCCGGGAAGAGGGCGCAGTAGCACGGGTCGTTGCCGTGACAGGGAGCGGCAATCCCCGTGGCAAGGTAATGAATCCCATGGTCGGCGAAGAATTTCCGTCTGCGGGGGGTGAAGATGTGGTGGGTGGAGGCGCCGTCGATGATGAAATCACCTGGGGCCAGATGGGTGCCGAGTTCATGGAACAGCCCCTCCAGATGGGGCCCCCCCGGCATGAGCATCAGAATGGCTCGGGGAGGAGAGAGTTGCTTCGCAAACTCGTCAATGGCGTCGCAGAGCCTAATGGGGAGTCCCCCCGCCCGCTCCCGGAGCTCCGAGCTACGGAGGGGATCGGCGTCGTGGCAGATCACGGGAAAACCCTGGCGGGCAATGGTTAGAATCAGGTTGCGGCTAAGGAGTCCGAGCCCCAGGATACCGATGGAGCCTTCAGGGGTGGATTGCAGGGATTTATTCATGATACAGTTACTCACGCGAAGTAGAGGACGGGGAGGAGGGAGTAGGGTCGTGTGAGGCATATTACCATCGGCCCGAATGTCGCGGAACAGTAACAAAATGCGCCGCGATGCGCAAGAAACTTTGTCGCAGCGAGCTGCATATTCCCGGCGGTTAACGGAGCGTCAGCTCCTGCTCCTCCAGCCGTTTGATCCGATCCCGCAGCTCCGAGGCCTTCTCGAACTCCAGCTCCTTGGCTGCCGCCAGCATCTCCTTGCGCAGCTTCTTCACCAGCTTCGGGATCTCCTTCAGTGAGCCGTACTCCTCACTGCTCTCGGCCGCAATTGGGACGGTGTAGTAGTCCTTCTCGGTGATGGACTCCAGGATGCTCCTCAACCCCTTGACCACGGTCTGGGGGGTGATGCCGTGCTCGCGGTTGTACTCCCCCTGGAGCTTGCGGCGGCGCTCGGTCTCGTCGAGGCAGGCCTGCATGGAGCCGGTCACCCGGTCGGCGTACATGATGACATGGCCGGCTACGTTACGGGCTGCCCGGCCGCAGGTCTGGATGAGGGAGCGGGCGGAGCGGAGGAACCCCTCCTTGTCGGCGTCCAGGATCGCCACCAGAGAGACTTCGGGGAGGTCGAGCCCCTCTCGGAGGAGGTTGATCCCCACCAGGACGTCGAACTCGCCCAGGCGGAGTCCCCGGATGATCTGCATCCGCTCGATGGTGTCTATGTCCGAATGGAGGTATTTGATCCGGATGCCCAGCTCCCGGTAGTAGGTGGTCAGCTCTTCGGCCATCCGTTTGGTGAGGGTCGTGATGAGGACCCGTTCCCCCTTGGCCATGGTCTCCCGTACCTCATGGAGGAGGTCGTCCACTTGGCCGTCTCCTCCCTTTACTTCCCCCCCTGATTTGGGAGGGGTGGAGGACGCGGGCCGGACCTCTATAGCCGGATCCATGAGTCCTGTGGGGCGGATCATCTGCTCTACCACCACTCCGCCGGAGTGGCGGAGTTCGTAGTCGGCCGGTGTTGCGGAAACATAGATCGCCTGGCTGATCTTCCCCTCGAACTCGGGGAAGGTCAGGGGGCGGTTGTCCAGGGCCGAAGGGAGCCGGAAGCCGTAATTGACGAGGGTCTCCTTGCGCGAGCGATCCCCCCGGTACATCCCCCCTACCTGGGAGACGGTGATGTGCGACTCATCTACGAAGAGCACGAAATTTTTCGGGAAGTAGTCGATGAGGGTGAAGGCCGGCTCGCCGGCTTGACGGCCGTCGAAGTGGCGGGAGTAGTTTTCTATCCCCTGGCAGAAGCCGATCTCCTCCAGCATCTCCAGGTCGAAGCTGGTCCGTTGCTCGATCCGCTGGGCCTCCAACAGCAGGTTCTGCTCCTGGAACCAACGGAGCCGCTCCTCCAGCTCCAGCCGGATCTGCAGCACGGCCCGTTCCAGGGTCTCTTTGGTGGCCACGTAGTGGGAGGCGGGATAGATGGCGACCTTGGAGAGGCGATGGAGTATCTGCCCCCGCAGGGGGTCGATCTCGGAGATGGACTCCACGGTGTCGCCGAAGAATTCGATCCGGTAGGCCCGCTCGTCGTCGTGGGCCGGGAAGAGCTCCACCACGTCTCCCCGCACCCGGAAGGCCCCACGGTGGAAATCCAGGTCGTTGCGCTCGTACTGGATCTCCACCAGTTTCTTGAGGAGGGTGTCCCGGCCGTACTCTTCCCCCTGGTGAAAGAAGATGTGCATGGCCTCGTACGCCTCGGGGGAGCCGATGCCGTAGATGCAGGAGACCGAGGCGACGATGATCACGTCCCGCCGGGTGAGGAGGCTCCGGGTGGCGGCGTGGCGGAGCTTGTCGATCTCGTCGTTTATGGCCGAGTCCTTCTCGATGAAGGTGTCGGTGGTGGGGAGGTATGCTTCGGGCTGGTAGTAGTCGTAGTAGGAGACGAAATACTCCACGGCGTTGTCGGGAAAGAGCTCCTTGAACTCGCCGTAGAGCTGGGCAGCCAGGGTCTTGTTTGGCGCCAGGACCAAGGCGGGGCGATTCACCGCGGCGATGACATTGGCCATGGTGAAGGTCTTGCCCGATCCGGTGACCCCCAGGAGTACCTGATCCCGGTCCCCCCGGTTGAGCCCTTCCACCAGCTCTTCGATGGCCCGTGGTTGGTCCCCCTGGGGGGTATACGCTGAGGTGAGAACAAAACGGTCCATGGAGGGGGATTCTATCATGAATGGGAGGCTTGATGACGGGAAAAGAGGGGGGAGAGGTGAACTCTTCGGGGACGGTTGCGCAACAATTTCTGTTGTCATCGGACCGCCCGGCGTGGTAACAAAACCGTTTACCACTCTCATCTCCGGAGCAACTGATGATTCATCTCTCCAATATCACCCGCCAGCACGGCTCCCAGGTTCTCTTTCGCGACGCCGGATTTCAGATCCTCCCCGGCACCCATACCGGTCTCGTCGGCCCCAACGGGGCTGGCAAGACCACCATCTTCCGGATCATCACGGGAGAAGAGGAGGTGGATGCCGGCGAGATCACCCGGGCAAGGAAGACGACCATCGGCTACTTCTCCCAGGATGTTGGTGACATGACCGGCCGATCGGCTCTGGAAGAGGTGATGGCCGGGGCCGGTGACACGGTGCGGCTCGGCCGGGAGCTGAAGGAGATGGAATCCGCCATGGGAGAGCTGATGTCCGAGGACGCCATGGCCGACCTCCTGGAGCGGTACGGTGCGGTCATGGAAGAGTTCGAGCACAAGGGGGGGTATGATCTGGACTCCCGGGCGCAGAGTGTGCTCACCGGTCTCGGTATCGGACCCGACCGGTTCCATCAGCCGGTGGAGTCGTTCAGCGGCGGCTGGAAGATGCGGATCGCCCTGGCCCAGATACTGACCCTTAAGCCCGATGTGCTCCTCCTGGACGAGCCGACCAATCACCTGGACGTAGAGTCGATCATCTGGCTGGAGCAGTGGCTGGCCGACACCTTCGACGGGGCGCTCCTGATGACGAGTCATGACCGCGATTTCATGAACCGGGTGGTGACCCGGGTCGTGGAGGTGGCCAACAAGAGCATCACTACATACGGCGGAAACTATGACTTCTACGAGCGAGAGCGGGAGCTCCGGCGGGATCAGCTCCTGGCCAGCCATCGCCGGCAGCAGGAGATGCTCTCCAAGGAGGAGGAGTTCATCGCCCGCTTCGCTGCCAGGGCGTCCCACGCGGCCCAAGTGCAGTCGCGGGTGAAGAAGCTGGAGAAGATCGACCGGATCGAGATCCCTGCCGAGGAGCGGGTGGTCCGTTTCGAGTTCAACGATCCCCCGAGAAGCGGCGACGACGTGGTGGTTATGGAGTCGCTGGCCAAGAGCTGGGCTCTCCCCGACGGCGGGGAGCATCCGGTCTTCGGCGGGGTCTCGGGGGTCATCCGCCGCCGGAACAAGATCGCCGTGGTGGGAGTCAACGGCGCCGGGAAGTCGACCTTTCTCAAGGTACTGGCCGGCCAGGCAGAGCCTACTACCGGCACGGTGGGGCTCGGCGCCAATGTGGAGCTGGGGTACTTCAGCCAGCACGCCATGGAGCTTCTCGACCCGAAGAAGAGCGTCTTCGAGACGCTGCAGGACGCGATCCCCCTGGCCGGGATTGGCGTCATCCGGAACCTCCTCGGCGCCTTCCTCTTCTCCGGCGATGCGGCCGACAAGAGGATCGAGAACCTCTCCGGCGGAGAGAAGAGCCGGGTGGTGCTGGCAACCCTACTGGCCCGGCAGGTGAACTTCCTCGTCCTGGACGAGCCGACCAACCACCTGGACATCCGGTCGCGGGAGATCCTTCTGGGGGCGCTGAAAAACTTCGCAGGGACGGTGGTGCTGGTCAGCCATGATCGCCATTTCCTCCGCCTGCTGGTGGACCGGGTCTTCGAGATTGATCACGGAGAGATGAGGGTCTATGAGGGGACCTACGACTACTATCTGGGAAAGGTCAACGGGGAGGGGTGAGCCGGGAGAGCGCAGCTTAAACACGGAGCAACTGTGCCGCGGAGGAAGAGCGGAAGAGAAAAGTGTCTTTGGCGCTCCGGTAGAGGTGCTTGACTGTTCCATCCGATGGAGTTGTGCTCCACTGCTCCGTTGCTCCGTGTTATTTCGAAAGGGTGATCAGCTGGATTATTCGATGGCCTGGAGGGTGAGGTTGTGATAGGTCAACGGATATCCCGCGAGAGGATGATTCCCGTCCAGCTTGACCTCGGTATCGATGACCCCGACGACCTTCATCACCTGCTCGGTTCCGCCGCTGAAGGCTACCTTGACCTGCTTTCCCACCTGGATGTCCGCTCCTGCCGGGAAGGTATTTCTCTCCACCGTGATGACCGCCTCCTCCTTCCAGATGCCGTAAGCCTCCAGAGGGTGAATTGTTATCGTCTTCGTTTCGCCGATCGTCATCCCCTTGATGGCATACTCAAAGGCGGGCAAGGCCTGGTTGGCGCCGAGAGTGAAGCTGAAGGGATTGTCGCTGGTGGCCTTGTCGAAGACCCTGCCGTTGGGGAGGGTTGCGGTATACTCCACTGTCACCCTGTCGCCGTTGTCGGCGGCGCGTCTCGGGTCCAGAGGTTTCACCTTGGCTGCCAGAGTCCGTTTCTTGCGCGGGGCTTTCGCAGGTCTCTCGGCGACCTCCACGGAATTCAGGATCTCCTCGAGTGTTGAGTCGGACATACTTTAATAGCTCCTTGAAAGACGATTGATGGGTCATTGCCGAAGCCGGCGCTTCTGACCTGTGGGAATATACGTATTCACGGGGCAAAAAACAAGGGGGTAACGTTGCAACGGGGGTGGGCTACCGTGTTTACTGCCCGTTTTTGAGCAGCTTCCCTGGGTCGAATCCCTGTTGTCTCAGCCGTTCCAGGATGCCGGCGTAGAGCTCCGTGGTCATGGTTGGCGTCCGGCTCAGGATCCAGAGGTACTCCCTGTCCGGGGTTCCGACCACGGCGAAATCGTACTGCTCTCCAAGGTCGATGATCCAGTAATCACTCCTGAACGGCCAGAAGAAGGTGACCTTGAGCCGTGCCGTGTCGGGAGGCTCATTGACCCAGGCTCTCCCTTTGGCCTCGGCGCTCTTCCCTTCCGCCCCTTTCAGACAGCGGTTGACCACCGTCATCTCGCCGTCGGGGCGCAGGGTATAGGTGGCGGTGGCGTCGCGGCACCCCTTCTGGAAGATGTTGGGATAGCGGGCGATCTCATGCCAGCTCCCGGCATAGCGGACCAGGTCGACCCCGGGGACGGTCCTAAGCGGCGGCACGCCGGCGCACACGGTCAGGGGGATAGCGAGCAGGAGTGTCAGGAGCAGAAGCGTCGGGCGCGCCCTGCTCATCCGGTCATCCGCCCGAATTTCATGAGCAACATCCCCGAGGCCGGGTCCAGCTCCCGCACCGCATTCACTCCGATGAGCTCCGTGATCACCGCCTCCAGCACGAGAAAACATTCGCTCCCCTCCCGCAGGCAGCCGGCCCGGACCCGGTCGTGTTTGCCAAAGGCGCCGTGGAAGTGTACCTTGGGCTGTTCTCCCTGCCAGAAGATGGTGCCGAAGCCGACAGCCTCGTGACTCTCCTCCAGCTCCCGCCAGACCGGCTGGGGGGGCATCTCCTCGGTGGCCGGCCCCACTACGAACCGTCCTTTCTTCATCCCGCCGACCAGCTGAAAGGCTGCGGCCCGGATCTGCTCCTTCCCGACGATCTCCTCCAGCCCACCGAGGACATCATCACCGTCCCCGAACCGCACCACCACGACCCTGCCCGGCTTCCCCACCTGATATTCCATGAAACCTCCCCTGACTCTTACCCATGGTAGCGCAGCATATTATCCGAGGAGCAGGCGATCCAGCTCCTCAATGAGGTCGTCGGGTGACTCCAGTCCCACGGAGAGCCGGACCAGGGAGTCGCTGATCCCCCGGAGCGCCCGCTCCTCGGGGGGCATGGCCGCGTGGGACATCCTGGCCGGATAGGAGAGGATGCTCTCCACCCCCCCCAGACTCACCGCGAAGGCCATGAGCTTCACCCCCTCCAGCAGCCTCTTCGTCAGCTCGAAGGAGTCCAGCTCGAAGGAGAGGACCGCACCTGGGCCGGAGGCTTGGGATCGGTGGATCTCATGGCCGGGGTGGCTCGGGAGGCCGGGATACCAGACATGTTTGACGCGGGGGTGGCCGGCGAGCCAGTTGGCGATGGCCACCGCCCCCTGCTGGCTCGCCTCCATCCGGACCTTGAGAGTTCGCAACCCCCGCAGCGTCAGCCAGGAGTCGTGGGGGCCGAGGACCGCGCCGAAGGCGTTCTGGACGAAGCGGAGCCGTTCCCCCAGCTCCGGATCTGCGGTGACGGCGAAGCCGCAGATCACGTCGCTGTGGCCGTTGAGGAACTTGGTGCCGCTCTCGATGACGATGTCGCACCCCAACTCAAGGGGGCGCTGGAAGTAGGGGGTCATGAAGGTGTTGTCCACGATGGTCAGCAGCCCCCGCTCTCTGGCCAGCTCCGCTGCGGCCCGGAGATCGATAATCTTGAGGAGCGGATTGGAGGGGCTCTCCAGGAAGAGCCCCTTCGTCGTGGGGAGGATGGCGGCCGCGATGTTCGCCGTACAGGTGGCGTCCACGAAGGTGACGCTGAGCCCCCACTGACTGAAGAGCCGGGTCAGTACCCGGAAGGTGCCACCGTAGACATCATCGCAGACGATGAGGTGGTCGCCGGGCTTGAAGAGGAGAAGTGTGGAGGAGGTGGCGGCCATGCCGGAGCCGAAGGCGCAGGCGACGTTCCCCCCCTCCAACCCGGCGATGGCCTCCTCCAGTGCGTGGCGGGTGGGATTGCCGGATCGGGCATAGTCCCATCGTCCGAAGGAGTCAACGGAGGGCTGGGCATAGGTGGAGGCGTGGTAGAGGGGGACGCTGAGCGCCCCGGCGACCGGCTCCACCGTAGCGCCGGTATGGATGAGACGGGTAGCGATATCCATGGGTCAGTTCTCCTGGGAAAATGCCTGGGCAAGGTCGGCGATGAGGTCGTCCACGTTCTCGATTCCCACGGAGAGTCGGAGCAGGGAGTCGGTGATCCCCAGCCGTTGCCGTTTTTCCGGTTCGATGTCGGCGTGGGTCTGGACCGCCGGGAAGGTGATGAGGCTCTCCACTCCGCCCAGGCTTTCGGCGAAGGAGATGAGGGAGCTCTTGAGGAGAAGCGGTTCCACCAGGGCCGGGTCGGTCACTTCGAAGGCGATCATGGCGCCGAACCCCCGGGCCTGCCGTTTCAGCAGTTCGTGCCCAGGATGATCCTCCAGCCCCGGGTAGTAGACCTTTTTGACCAAAGGGTGGTTTGTCAGCCACCGGGCGATCTTCTGAGCGTTTTCCTGCTGCCGGTCCAGCCGGACGGAGAGGGTCTTGATCCCCCGGATGGTGAGCCATGAGTCCTGGGGGCCGAGGACTGCGCCGATGGAGTTCTGGTGAAAGTAGACCTTGTCTGCAAGGGCCGGTTCCTTCACCACCACGAGACCGGAGAGGGTGTCGTTGTGGCCGGAGAGGTACTTGGTGCCGCTGTAGAGGGTGATGTCCGCCCCCAGATCCAGGGGGCGGAGGAGATATGGGGTGAGGAAGGTGTTATCCACGATATGGAGAAGTCCCCGCTCCTTGCTTAATGCCGACAGTGCCGCGATGTCCGCTACCTTGAGGAGCGGGTTGGTGAGGGACTCCACGAAGAGCGCCCTGGTCTCGGGGCGGATGGCCTTTCGGACCTCCTCGATGTCAGAGCTGTCCACATAGGTGAAGGTGAGGCCGTACCGGCTGAGGCACTGTTCGAAGAGCCGGTAGGTTCCGCCGTAGAGGTCCTCGGTGACGACCAGGTGGTCGCCGCTCTTGAAGAGGAACAGCAGGCTGGTGATGGCTGCCATGCCGGTGGAGTAGGCGAACCCGCGAACTCCGCCGTCCAGCCGAGCCATGCCGTCTTCCAGCGCCTGGCGGGTGGGGTTGGCCGAGCGGCTGTAGTCGTAGCCGGTGCTCTGCCCCAACCCCGGATGACGGAAGGTGGCGGTCTGGTAGATGGGGACCGTAACGGCCCCGGTCCGAGTATCCCATTCGAGTCCGATCTGTGCTGCCTGGGTTGCGATGTTCATGTAGCTCCTCCCAATGAAAAATCCCCTTCCGGGGTGCGGAAGAGGATTCCTGTTAAGGGATCACTCTTCCTTATCTTCCGGAAACGCGTCTGCCATTTCCGCGGGAATTGGCACCTTCCGTTATGGAGGTTGCCGCGACGTCGTAGGGCCCGTCCCTCGGTCGCTCTTGATAAGAAATTGTGGCTCTGATTATTTATTGATAAGATCGCTAGATTTTATAGCGAGCCCTATTCTGACAAACTATCGCAAAGCAGTAGTAAAATGTCAAGGGTAAATTCACCGGCCGAAGAATCGCCGCTGGAGACGATTCTTTTGGTGATGGCGGCAGGGTATCTTTCGCGACAGTTACAAGGATAATGTCAGCAGCAGTTTTACGTCTCACTGATCATTTCGGTACGCACGAATGTATGTCTCATTTTTCTTATACACATATCGGTAACAACATGTTATATGACTATTGTAAATAAAATGCTTACTCAAAAGGAGAACACCAAAATGGCAACACTGTTGGAAATGGCTAAAGAGATTGTCACGGCACATGCTCAGACTACCCCTATGACCACGACTGAACTGATCTCCGAAATTCAAATGGTCCATGCGGTACTGCTGGCTCTGGAATCAGGAATGTCTGTTGAATCAGAATCTATGCCGGCAGCGGATGCGACAACTCTTACCATAAAGCAGGCATTCAAGACAAACGAAGTGCTCTGCATGATCTGTGGCAAAGGGGGAATGAAAACTCTTACCCGACACCTCAATCAGGCTCATCAGTTGAAGCCTGCCCAGTATCGTAAACAGTTCAATATTCCTAAGAGCCAGTCCTTGATGTCAAAGAAGTATGCCGAGGCAAGAAAAGAGATCGCTTCCCGGATGGACCTGGGTGCAAATCTTGAGAAAGCCAGAGCCGCACGCAAAAGTGTTATAAAAAAGGGGAAAAAGTAGGTATTCCTGCTCCTTATTGACCGCCCAGGTCCGGGAGCAAAGTAGATACGCGCCTGCTTTGCTCCCGGACGTCCACGATTCCCTTCCCGATTATTCCCCACTCCACTGTTTCCGCTGTCATCCACCCATCCTCCTTTTCATATGATCCCCACCGCAGTTGACGAAAAACGGGTTGACAGACTCTACGAAAAACCGTACAAGAATGAACGTTCATTCCGCCGGGAGGGGAGTCATGTCGAGTAACGATAAGCGGGAAGAGATAGTTCGCGCTGCGCTGGAACTCATCGCCGAAAACGGATTTCACGGCGCCCCCATGGCGATGATCGCGGAGCGTGCCCGTGTGGGCGCCGGAACCATCTATCGCTATTTCGAGAACAAGGATCTGCTCATCGCCGGGCTCTATCGGGACCTGGAAGAGAGGATGGTCCCTGTCATGCTGGACGGTTACTCCTTGGAGCAGTCGCTCCGGGAGCGGTTTCTCCACCTGGGGACGTCGTTCATCAGATATTTCATCGCTAATCCCCTCTATTTCCGCTTTCTGGAGCAGTTCCACAACTCTCCCTACGGGACGGCGTACAGGAAAGAGAAGATCCTTGGAAAAGAAGGTGGATGCGATGTCTTTCGGGAACTGTTCGAGGAGGGGGTGGCACGGCAGGTGATAAAGGATCTTCCCCTGCCCGTACTCTTCGCCCTGGCTTTCGGCCCGCTTCTCGCCGTGGCGCGTGACCATATTCTCGGTTTCGTTATCCTGGATGACCTCCTGATGACCCGCTTCATCGAGGCGTGCTGGGACGGGGTGAAACGGTAGGCGCGTGGCTGTTCATTCCGGATTCTGTCCAGGCTATTTCAGCTGTTTTCAGCTGGCAACTTCTTTATCTGATGAGGTCTCTATGCAAACCATCTGCAGAACCAAGCTGAGTACCGTAGCACTGTTTCTGGCTGCCGGAGTGTTGGTCGCCGGTTGCGGCAAGGGTCCCGCGTCTCCTCCCCCCTCAAGCGGCCCCCCCGAGGTGGGGGTGATCGTGATCAAGAGCGAACGGGTGGCCCTGACTACCGAACTCTCCGGCCGGACCTCTCCCCATATGATTGCCGAAGTCCGGCCACAGGTCGGCGGGATCATCCAGAAGCGGGTCTTCACGGAGGGGAGTGATGTCAGGGCCGGCCAGCTGCTCTATCAGATCGACCCGGCAACCTATCAGGCTGCCTATGACAGCAGCAGGGCGGCCCAGTCCCGGGCAGAGGCCAACCTTATCCCGGCACGGCTCAAGGAAGAACGGTTCCGGGATCTGGTGAAGATCAAGGGGGTGAGCCAGCAGGAGTATGATGACGCTCATGGTGCGCTCAAGCAGTCCGAGGCCGATGTGGCGTCAGCCCAGGCGGCGGTGGAGAGCGCCCGGATCAATCTGGCCTATACCAAGGTGACGGCCTCGATCTCCGGGCGGATCGGCCGTTCCACGGTGACCGACGGGGCGCTGGTAACCGCCAGTCAACCGACCGCCTTGGCCACCATTCAGCAGCTTGACTCGATGTATGTGGATGTGACCCAGTCAACCTCCGACCTGCTCAAGATGAAGCAGAGTCTCGCCAGCGGGGTGCTGAAGAAGAGCGGTGCGGCGCAGGCACCTGTCAAGCTTCTCCTGGAAGACGGCACTCCGTATCCCCTGCCGGGACTCCTCAAATTTTCCGAAGTCACGGTGGAGCAGAGCACCGGCTCGGTTACCCTGCGCGCCGTATTTCCCAATCCGAACCAGCTCCTGCTTCCCGGTATGTTTGTCCGCGCCATTCTGGAGGAAGGGATAAACGAACATGCCATCCTCATCCCCCAACGGGGGGTCAGCCGCAATCCCAAGGGGGAGGCAATGGTCATGGTGGTGGGAGCCGGCGAGAAGGTGGAGCCGCGGGTCATCAAGGTCGTCCGGACCGTGGGGGATAACTGGTTGGTGAGTGAAGGGGTGAAAGCCGGAGACCGGGTCATTCTGGAAGGGGTGCAGAAGGCCCGGCCCGGGACGCCGGTCAAGGCTGTGCCGTTCGGAGCCAAGCCTGCATCCGCAGAGAAAAAATAATCGGACCGATCCGTCTGATCCGTTCGATCGGTCCGATCTTTTCCAAGGAGCCTCTCCATGCCTCGTTTTTTCATCAATCGCCCGATCTTTGCCTGGGTGATCGCCATAATGGTCATGCTGGTCGGCCTGCTCTCCATCAAGAAGCTGCCGGTCTCCCAGTATCCTCCCATCGCGCCGCCGCAGATCGCCATTAACGCCACCTATCCGGGGGCATCAGCCCAGACCGTACAGGATACGGTTACCCAGGTCATCGAGCAGAAGCTGAACGGCATCGACAACCTGATCTACATGGCCTCCACCAGCGACTCGGCCGGGGCGGTGAGCATTACGCTGACCTTCAAGGCCGGTACCGATCCCAACATCGCTCAGGTGCAGGTGCAGAACAAGCTGCAACTGGCAGTGCCGCTCCTCCCGCAGATCGTCCAGCGTTCGGGGATTCAGGTAGTCAAGTCCACCAGAAACTTTTTGCTGATAGTCGGGCTGGTCTCGGAAGATGGCTCCATGGACCGCAACGGCCTGACCGACTACATGGTCTCCAATCTCCAGGATATCGTCAGCCGCCTGGAGGGGGTCGGTGAGATGGTGCTGTTCGGCACCCAGAATGCCATGCGGATCTGGCTGAACCCGGCCAAGCTGAACAACTACCACTTGACCTCCAACGATGTGATTACGGCCCTACAGGCGCAGAACGTCCAGGTCTCAGCCGGCCAGTTCGGCGGCTCCCCCGCCATCCAGGGGCAGCAGCTCAATGCCACCATTAACGCCCGGACCCTGCTCCAGAGCCCGGAGCAGTTCGATGCCATCATCCTGCGCACCAACAGCGACGGCTCCACTGTGAAGCTCAAGGATGTGGCGGAAAGCAAAATAGGGACCGAAAATTACGAGGTTCAATCCTATTACAACGGAAAACCGTTGGGAGGGATGGCGCTCCGCCTGGCGGCCGGCGCCAACGCCCTGGAAACCGGCACCCGGGTGAAGGCCAAAATGGCTGAGTTGGAGAAGTATTTTCCCCCCGGCATGAAGGTGGTCTACCCCTACGACACCACCCCCTTCGTCAAGATCTCCATTGAAGAGGTGGTCCACACCCTGATCGAGGCGGTCTTCCTTGTCTTCATCATCATGTTCCTCTTCCTGCAGAACATCCGCGCCACCCTGATCCCCACCATCGCCGTGCCGGTGGTTCTCCTGGGGACCATGGGGGTGCTGGCGGCGTGCGGCTACTCCATCAACACCTTGACCATGTTCGCCCTGGTCATCGTCATCGGCCTCCTGGTTGACGACGCCATTGTGGTCGTGGAGAACGTGGAGCGGATCATGACCGAGGAGGGGCTTCCGCCCAAGGAGGCAACCATCAAGTCCATGGGGCAGATCACCAGCGCCCTCTGGGGGATCGCCACCGTGTTGACGGCGGTCTTCCTCCCCATGGCCTTCTTCCCCGGTTCCACCGGTGTCATCTACCGCCAGTTCTCCGTTACCATCATCTCCGCCATGATCCTCTCGGTGCTGGTGGCCATGATCCTGACTCCGGCGCTCTGCGCCACCATCCTCAAGCCGGTTACAAAGGGGCACCATGCCGGTGAGAGCGGCTGGTTTGCCTGGTTCTTCGGCTACTTCAACCGGGCATTTGAATTCTGCCGGCACAACTACGAAGGGATCGTCGGCCGCTCCTTCGGCAAGCCGATCCGTTACCTGGTGGTCTATGGCGCCATCGTGGCCGCCATGGCCTATGTCTTCATGAACCTTCCCACCTCCTTCCTGCCGGATGAGGACCAGGGATTCATCATCTGCCAGGTCCAGCTGCCGGCCGGCGCCACTCAGGAGCGGACCATTCAGGTCATCCGCCAGTTGGAGCAGCACTTCCTCGAGAAAGAGGCCAAAACGGTGGAGGGGGTCATAACCGTGGCCGGGTTCAGTTTTGCCGGTCGCGGCCAGAACATGGGGCTTGCCTTTGTCAGACTCAAGCACTGGGACCTTCGTCCGGGAAAGGATCAGAAGGCGTCGGCCATTGCCGGCCGGGCCATGGGGGCGTTCTCACAGTTCAGGGACGGACTCGCCTTCGCCTTTTCACCGCCGGCGGTGCTGGAACTGGGGGTGGCCAACGGCTTCGACTTCCAGTTGCAGGACAGGAGCGGGTTGGGGCATGAGAGGCTGATGGAGGCGCGCAACCAGCTGCTGGGGATGGCCATGAAGAACAAGAAACTGGTCGCGGTGCGCCCCAACGGCCAGGACGATTCACCCCAGTTCAAGCTCGACATCGACGATGTGCGGGCCGGCGCCCAGGGGGTATCCCAGACGGATATCAACAACGTCCTCTCCACTGCCTGGGGGAGCACCTACGTCAACGACTTCATCCAGAACGGCCGGGTCAAAAAGGTCTATCTTCAATCCGACGCCCGGTTCCGGATGCTGCCGGAGGATATCAACAGTTGGTATGTCAGCAATAATGTTGGTCAGATGGTGCCGTTTTCCGCCTTCGCCACCGCCCGCTGGCAGTTCGGCTCGCCCCGGCTGGAACGGTACAATGGGATTCCTTCCGTGGAAGTCCTGGGACAGGCGGCACCGGGGGTCAGTACCGGCGAAGCCATGGACGAGGTGGAGAAAATGGCGGCTCAGTTGCCGCCGGGGATTGGCTATGAATGGACCGGGCTCTCCTACGAGGAGAAGAATGCCGGCGCCCAGGCGCCGGCGCTCTACGCCATCTCGCTGCTGGTGGTGTTCCTCTCGGTGGCGGCCCTGTACGAGAGCTGGACCATCCCCTTCGTCAACCTACTGATGCTGCCGCTGGGGCTGGTGGGGGCCGTGACGGCGGTCAAGTTTCGGCTGTTCCCCAACGATGTCTATCTTCAGATCGGACTCCTCACCACGGTGGGGCTCTCCACCAAAAACGCCATTCTGATTATCCAGTTCATCAAGGAGCAGATGCACCAGGGGCATGAACTGATGGAGGCCACCCTTACCGCGGTGAGGATCAGGTTGCGTCCGGTCATCATGACCTCGCTGGCGTTCTTCTTCGGGACCCTGCCGCTGGCTCTGACCAAGGGGGCCGGGGCCGCAGCCCAGAATGCCATCGGCACCGCCGTCACCGGCGGTCTCCTCTCGGCAACCTTCATCGATCTGCTCTTCATCCCGTTCTTCTTCGTCCTGGTGTCGCGGCTCTTCGCCAAAAAAGGGATGAAGCCGGCTGCAGAGCACGTTTCGGAGGTAACATCATGAACCTTGAACAAGCAGTTAACCACGGGGACACGGAGACACGGAGAATAAGCCGTTACTCTGCGACTCTCTTCCTCTGTGTTGGAATTGTGACTTCACTGGTAGTCGGCTGCTCGACCATGGCGCCCACCTACAGCCGCCCCGGCGCTCCGGTGCCGGCTGCCTGGCCCGCCGGCCCGTCATATCAGGCGACAGCCATCCCCACGGAGCAGAAGCCGGTGGCCGACATCCCCTGGCAGGAGTTCTTTGTGGATCCGCAGTTGCGGAAAGTGATCGGTCTGGCGCTGGACAACAACCGGGATCTGCGGGTAGCCATCCTCAACATCCGGCGCTCACAGGCCCAGTTTCAGATCCGCCGCTCCGATCTCTTTCCCAAGGTGGACGCAGCTGCGTCCGGCACATTCCAGCGTTTGGCTGAAGATTTCTCCGGCTCGGGTATACCGCAGCAGATTCATCAATACAACGTCGGCCTCGGCGTCAGCTCCTACGAGGTGGATCTGTTCGGACGGGTACAGAGCCTCAAGGACCAGGCTCTGGAGCAGTATCTGGCCACCGAACAGGCCCGGCGGACAGTCCAGATCTCCCTGGTATCCCAGGTCTCTTCCGCCTGGCTGACGCTGGCCGCCGACCGGGAGCGACTGCAGGTTTCCGCCAATACCCTGGTGAGTCAGCAGGAGTACTACCGGATCGTCCGGCTTCGCCATGAGGCGGGAATCGCATCCTTGCTGGATCTCTATAATGCTCAGATCCAGGTGGATGCGGCGCGAAGAGATGTGGCCGTCTTCACCACCCTGACGGCTCAGGACGAGAACGCCCTCAACCTGGCTGTCGGTTCAACGGTTGCCATCGACCTCCTTCCGTCAAAGCTCACCGGTACGCTTACGCTCCTGAAGGAGCTGCCACCCGGGCTTCCTTCGGAGGTTTTGCTCCGTCGCCCCGACATCCTCCAGGCGGAAAACCTCCTCAGGGGGGCCAATGCCAACATCGGCGCGGCCCGAGCGGCGTTCTTCCCGCGGATTACCCTGATCTCAAGCATCGGTGTGGGGAGTAACGAACTGGGGGGACTCTTTACGTCGGGCTCCTACGTCTGGAAGGTTGCGCCGCAGATCTCCTTTCCCATCTTCGACGCCGGCTTTAACAAAGCCAACCTGGCCGTGGCGGAGGCGGACCGGGAGATCGCCGTGGCCCAGTACGAGAAGGCGATCCAGATCGCCTTCCGGGAGGTGGCAGACTCCCTGGCTCTGAGGGGGACCATCGATGTGCAGGTGGCGGCTCAGCAGTCCCTCACCGATGCCACCATCGCGAGCTTTAACCTCTCCATGGCCCGCTACGAAAGGGGGGTCGACAACTATCTTGCCGTGATCATCTTCCAGCGCTCCTCCTACGATGCCCAACAGCTGCTCATCGGCGCCCGCCTGGCCCGTCTCAACAACCTGGTGACCCTCTACAAGGTGCTTGGTGGGGGGGGAGAAGTCGCTGCGACCACGTCGTTATCAGGCAGCAGGTCAATTTCTGAATAGCTCGTCCGATATTTTTCCTTAAGGGGGGCTTTTTACTTGACAACCCCCCAGGTAATGGGTACCTTGAATCTCGCATTTTTAAGGGCCTATAGCTCAGCTGGCTAGAGCTACCGGCTCATAACCGGTCGGTCCCAGGTTCGAATCCTGGTGGGCCCACCATCTACTCCTCGGGATGTTGTGGGAATGCCCTTAACACCAACACGAAGCAGAGCCAAGTACCCATAAAATGGGGGAAAAGAGTGCATACCACAGGGATGCACTCTTTTCTTTTGAGTGAGCATGCAAACCCCGAGACTGTCTGATCTCATTGGAATTATTAATAAAATAGCCCCTTCCTCCCTTGCCGAAGAGTGGGACGCCGTTGGTTTACAGCTTGGTGATCCTGCTGCCCCGGTTTCGCGGATCATGACGGCTCTCGATCCTGGCCCCCCGGCCATCGAAGCCGCCATAGCCGGCCACTGCCAGCTCCTCGTCACCCACCACCCCTTCATCTTCAAACCGCTCTCCCGGCTCTCTGCGGCGGATCCCGCGACCGCTCTCATCTTCCGCGCCATCAAGAATAACCTGGCCGTACTATCGATTCATACCAATTACGACAGCGCCGAGGGGGGGCTTAATGACCTCCTGGCGGAGCGGATCGGGGTCGTCTCCTGCGAGCCGCTCAGAGAGTCGGTACGGGAAGAGCTGGTCAAGCTGGTGGTCTTCGTCCCCAAGGGGTATGAGGAGCCGCTGCTGGAGGCGCTCTTCCGGTGCAGCGCGGTCATGGGTAACTATCGTGACTGCTCGTTCCGGGGTGAGGGGAGAGGGACTTATCTCCCTCTTGATGGGGCGAAGCCGTTTCAGGGGGAAAAGGGGCGGCGCGAGTGCGCCGAAGAGCTGCGGATTGAGCTGCTCCTGCGTGCCGATGATCTCACGAAGGCCATTGAAGCATTGAAGGCCGCCCATCCCTATGAAGAGCCGGCTTATGATCTCTATCCGCTCCTCAACAAGGGGAAAGGGTTCGGCCTCGGCCGGATTGGCCTGCTGCAGGAGCCGGTCACTCTGGCCCAGTACGCAGAAGTTGTCAGGGAACGTCTCGGAGCGGGAGTTGTCCGGTACGTCGGCGAAGGGAGCCGGCCGATCCGGCGGGTGGCTCTCTGCAGCGGCAGCGGCGCCTCACTCCTGCGGGAGGCAAAGCGGCGCGGCGCCGATCTGCTGGTCACCGGCGATGTCCGGTATCACGATGCGCGTACCGCCGAGGAGCTGGGAGTGGCGCTCCTGGACGCCGGACATTTCGGCACCGAAATAATCGCGGCTCAGGGGATGGCGACGAGAATTTCCGCCGACTGTCTCCTCCGGAAGTATGAGGTGGAATTGCTCTGCTGTTGTGACGAGCGAGACCCCTTTCAGATTGTTACGTAGGATTAAAATACCAGAGGCGCGGCAGCGCCGGCCACGGAGGATCGTGGAGGAATCCGCATGGGGAGGTGTGAAGTGCGTGTCAAGGTGAAACTGTTGGAGGAGTTGCAGGGGATTGATTTAAAGATTGACGGCCGTCAGGCGGAGAAGGATCTCCTCCTCGAGAAGGTGGCCGGTTTCGACCGGGAGATTGAAGAGGCCCGGTTGGCCCTGGACTCCCTCAGGGAAGAGATGACGGCACTTCGGGAACGGAAAGAGGAGAGTGAGCAGACTCTTATTGTGGAGACCGATAACATTGCACGGTCGGAACTGCGTCTCCATGACATAAAAACCCAGAAGGAGTACCAGGCGGTTCTCAAGGAGGTCTCTACCGCGAAGAAGGTCAAGACAGATCTTGAAGAGCTGCTCCTCGCTAGTATCGGGGAGAGTGAGGTGCTTCAGGGGAAAATTGCCGAAGGGGAGCAGAATCTGGCGGCCCTTAACGGAAATATAGCCCTTCGCAAGGGAGAGGTGGAGAAGCAGCTGAAGTGCCTTGAGGCCGAGATCGTTGCGGACCAGTCCCAGCGAGATGCGACGACTGCCGGTCTGGGTGCACCCCTCCTCAACCGCTACGGTATGCTTCGGGAGAAGCGCCAGGGAATCGCCGTGGTGGAGGCGCGGGACGGGAGTTGCCTCGGCTGCAACATGAATATCCCTCCCCAGATGTATAACAACCTGTATAAGGGGCTGGAGCTGATCGTCTGTCCCCACTGCCAGAGGATTCTCTACATCCGACGGCAGGAAGAGACGGCCGCTTAAGGCCTTAAACCGTTTGGCTGGAGCAGCACGGATGGTCGCCGCCCGTTTACGGGGGGAGGAAAGTCCGGGCTCCACAGGGCATGGTGCTGGATAACGTCCAGCGGGGGTGACCCCAGGGATAGTGCCACAGAGAGAAGTCCGCCCGCTTCGGCGGGTAAGGGTGAAAGGGTGAGGTAAGAGCTCACCGGGTCCGTTGGTGAC
>CAIOGM010000037.1 GCA_903857795.1 uncultured Geobacter sp. | reverse complement strand
GATGCAGCGGTTCATCTCGTGCTCAATATGCGGGCCGAGATACTGGTTCTGATGAGTCCGCTTCTTCCCCTGATAACGCCTGATCCCGTGACCGCCGGCGATGGTGTAATCCTGAAGGAGACACTCCCCCCCCTCGTCGCAGACCGGGCAGTCGTGGGGGTGGTTGATCATGAGCCATTCGATGACATGCCGCCGCATGGCCTGGGCCTCGGGGTCGGTGGTGGAGACGACCATCCCCTCCTGGACCGGGAGCATGCAGGACATCTGTATCCCCTTGACCGGGCCGTCCAGCAGCTTCACGGCACAGACCCGGCAGGCCCCCACGCTCCCCAGGGCCGGGTGATAGCAGAAGTGTGGGATCCAGATCCCCACCAGCTTGGCCGCCTCGATGACGGTGGTCCCGGCGACGACCTCAACCGGTATATCGTCGATTATCAATCTGGGCATGGAGTCAGCCTCTCCTCTCAAAGGGGCAACGCCTCCCGGTGATATGTTCCAGTATCTCATCCTCGAAGTGGCGAAGCAGGCCATCCACCGGCCCCATGGCGCCGGGCGCCAGGGCGCAGAAGGCGTAGTTCAGGTACTTCACATGCTCCCGGAGGAGCTCGATATCCCCCGTCTCCCCCTTCCCTGCCTCCAGCCGTTCCAGGATCTCCCGGACAAAGGGGAGCCCTTCCCGGCAGGGGGTGCACCAACCGCACGACTCCCGCGCATAGAACCGGATCAGGTTGAGGGTGGCCCTTACCATACAGATATCCCGGTGAAAGACCACGATGCCGCCGGTCCCCAGCCGCGACCCCGCCTTGGCCACGCTGTCAAAATCCATGGGAACGCTGAAATGCTCTTTGGTGAAGTAGGGGGTGGAGGCCCCGCCAGGGAGGCACGCCTTGAACTCCCGACCCGCCAGCATCCCGCCACAGGGGCCGTCGATGATCTCCCCCAGGGTCGTCCCCAGGGGAAGCTCGAAACAGGAGCTGTTCCGGACAGGGCCGCTGACACAGAAGAGTTTGGTCCCGGAACTGTCGGGGGTTGCTGCCAGGGAGCGGAACCAGTCGGGGCCGTTGGCCACGATGTCGGGGATATTGGCCAAGGTCTCCACGTTGTTCACCACCGTGGGACCGCCCCAGAGCCCCTTCACCGCCGGAAAGGGGGGTTTGGCCCGGGGGTTGGCCCGTTTCCCCTCCAGGGCGTTGATGAGGGCCGTCTCCTCGCCGCAGATGTACCTCCCCGCCGAGACATGAATGTCGATATCGCAGGAGAAGCTGGAGCCGAGGATATTCTCGCCCAGCAGAGCGGCTCCCCTGGCCTCAGCCACCGCCCGGCGCAGGTTCTCCGCCGCGCTCTCGTAGCCGCGCCGGATGAAGATGAAGGCGTGCCGGACCCCCAGAGCATAGGAGGCCAGGGTGATCCCCTCCACCAGGGAGTAGGGGTTGGCCTCCAGGAGAACCCGGTCCTTGTAGGTCCCCGGCTCCATCTCGTCGCAGTTGCAGATGAGCCAGCGCGGCCCCGGGAGATTCCGGGGGACAAAAGACCACTTAAGGCCGGTGGGAAACCCTGCTCCCCCCCGCCCCCGCAGCTTGGAATCCATGACCAGCTGCTGCACGTCCAGGGGAGAGAGCTCCTGCAGCGCCCTCGTCAGCGCCGTGAACCCTCCGCCTGAGCGGTATTCGTCGAAGGTGACGCAACGGCCCGGCCGGTTATGTCGGAAAAGAAGTGGAGCCATTACACCTCAGCACATAGAACGAGGGGCAGAAGGGAGACGAAACCGGGGAGTCCCCGAAAACCGCCACTCTCTTGCCCCTCGTCGGGAGTCATCGACTGTTCACTTACGCCTACTTGAAGCTCTTCTGCATATACTCGACCACGTCCCCTGCATCCTTGTCCGGAAGGGACTTGGCGTCGAACTTGGACATCCCCGGCCCGGGGTTGCGCAGGTATTTCACGATGTCCGCCTTGCTCTTGAGCCCGTTCTTCACCAGATCCTTCTTCTTGAGGCTCTTGTCCGGCTTCATGGCGTTACCGCCGTCGGCGTGACACATGGCGCACTTCGCCTTGAAGATGGTCTCCCCGTTTTTCTCATCGGCAGAACAGAGAGAGACAAACGTCACCAGAGCCAGCATGCAGACGGTTACAGTCAACCCTTTTTTCATGATTCTCCTCCTGGATGAAATACCGGAGATAACTCCGGAACTTAGGCTACTTGAAGCTCTTGACGATGTAGTCGGCGATGGCCTTGGCGTCCTTGTCGGGGAGGGTCTTGGCGTCGAAGGCGGTCATCCCCGGCCCGGGTTTGCGCATCTTGCCGACGATCTCCTTGACGTTCTTGGCGCCGTGCTTATCCCGGTCGGCCTTGCTTAGGGTCTCCTTGGGGTTGATGATGTTTCCGCCGTTGGGATGGCAGGCGGCGCAGTGAAGCTTGAAGAGCTCTTCTCCGGTCGCCCCCTTCTTCTCCTCGGCCAGACCGGTGGTTGCACAGACGGAAAGCGCCAGCAGGGCCATGGATACCACAACTTTTCTGTTCATCTCATCTCCTCCTCGTTGGTGGGAATATACTGCTGATTTCGTTCGGCGGCCAGTATCTCATCCAGACGGGCGGAGGTCAAGCGGCCATACAGGGTATCGCCGATCATCATGGTGGGCCCTTCGCCGCAGTTCCCCAGACAGGCGCAGGGGATGAGGGTGAAGAGACCGTCAGCCGTGGTCCCGCCGGGCTCTACCCCCAACCGTTCCCGGAGCTGGGTCATGACCCTTTCGCCCCCCACACACCAGCAGGAGATGGAGTCGCAGAGGTGAATGACCCGCTTCCCCACCGGACGCCGATAGATCATCTCGTAGAAGGTAGCCAGCTCCTCCACCTGCAGCGGCGAAAGGGAGAGGAGCTCCGCGGCAACCTCCACCGCCTCGTCGGTGAGCCAGCCGCAGTGGCGCTGCAACTCCTTCATCACATCCACCGCAGCCTCGCGAGGGGTGACAGCCGTGGCGACCCGCTGCCGGAGTTCGAGCTGCAGTGACTCGGGAATCATCTCCCGGCGCCTCCCTTGGTATATTCGGCGGTGGGCCAGAAGGGGATCCCCCCCCGGGGGGTAAATTGCCCCTCGACCTTGAGCCAGAGAGGATCCAGGAGCCGGATCAGGTCGTTGGCGATTCGGTTGACGCAGCTCTCATGGAACTCCCCGAAGTTGCGGAACCCCCCCAGGTAGAGTTTGAGGGACTTGGACTCCACGCAACGCTCACCCGGGATGTAGTCGATGATGATGGTGGCAAAGTCAGGCTGCCCGGTCATGGGACAGAGGGAGGTAAACTCCGGGCAGACAATATGGAGCTTCCCGGTCACGCCGGCCGGGTTCATCTCCGTAAGGGCAAAAGGGCTCGGAAACCACTCCAGCAGCGCCTCGTCGGGGCGATCATAACGGTAGACGGTGGAACCATCGCCCAGGGATTTGAGATTGTCGTGCAGTTTCATCTGGGTAGAGACTCCTATCAGCGGTCGATATCCGCCAGTACGAAATCCAGCGAGCCGAGGATGGCAAGGAAATCGGCAACCATCCACCCCCGAGCCAGGAGCGGCAGCGCCTGCATATGGGCGAAAGAGGGGGTTCTGATCCGGATCCGGTAGGGGATGTTGATCCCCTCGGAGACGATGAAGTAGCCGTTCTCCCCCTTGGGCGCCTCGATGGATGAGTAGCAGCTCCCCCGGGGAGGGGCCATGCCGCGGGTTGAATTGACGAAGTGGTGGATGAGCGACTCGATGTCGTGCAAGGTATCACGTTTCTGCGGCAGGACAAACCGGTAATCGTCGGTGATCCAGCGGCCACCGGGCATCCCGTGAAGGGCCTGCTCGACGATCCGGAGGGACTGTTTCATCTCCTCCAGATGGACCAGGTAGCGTGCATGGCAGTCGCAACCGTCAGCCACGGCGATGTCGAAGTCGAACCGGTCGTACCCGGCATAGGGGAGCGTCTTTCGCAGGTCCCAGGCAAAGCCGCAGGAGCGGAGCATGGGGCCGGAGAACCCCCAGTCGATGGCCTCTTCGGGGGTGATCCGGCCGACCCCTTTCAACCGCGCGCCGAAGATCGGATTGCCGTTCAGGAGAAGCTCGTACTCCCTGAGCCGGGGGGGGAACCAGCGGAGAAACGTGGCCACCGCCGCCTCCCACCCGGGAGGCAGATCCTCGGCTACCCCTCCGATCCGGAACCAGGCGGGGTGCATCCGGCCGCCGGTGACCAGCTCGATGATGTCGAAAATCTTCTCCCGGTCGGTCATGGTGTAGAAGACCGGGGTCATGGCCCCCAGGTCGGCGGCAAAGGTGCCGAGCCAGACCAGGTGGCTGGCGATCCGGAACAGCTCCGCCAGCAGCACCCGGATATGGACCGCCCGCTCCGGAACAGTGATCCCGCAGTGCCGCTCCACGGCGGTGACATAGGCCAGGTTGTTCTGCACCCCGCTGAGGTAGTCGATCCGGTCGGTGTAGGGGATGAACTGGTGCCACGACTGCCGCTCCCCGATCTTCTCCGCCCCCCGGTGATGGTAGCCGATCTCCGTATCCAGATCCCGGATTTCCTCGCCGTCCAGGCTCAGGATGAAGCGGATGACACCATGGGTGCCGGGGTGCTGTGGTCCCAGATTGAGGAGGAGAGTGCCGTCCCCCTGCTCCTGGAAGAAGTCTGCGGCGCCGACCTCCCGGCTGCTCCCCGCCACCTCCCGAGTGTAGGGGGGCATCTCCGTTGCCCGGAAGGGGTGCCCCTTCCTTAAGGGGTGCCCCTCCCAGTCGGGAGGCATGAGCAGCCGGCGGAGATTATCGTGACCGCTGAAGCGAATGCCGTACATATCATACGCCTCCCGCTCGTACCACGCCGCCGCGGGCCAGACCCCGGTCACGGTGGGGAGTTCCGGGGTTTCGCCGTTCACCCCGGCGATTATCCGGATATGCCCCGGCTGGTCGAAACAGAGGAGGTGGCAGACCAGATCGTAATCGTCGTACTTCTCCCGGTCGCGGCGACAGGAGTTGTCCACGGCAAAGAGATCCTCCAGCCGCCTGAACGGTTTTACGGGGCGCTCCTTCAGATGCCGGAGCAGCTCGGGAAGGAGTTCCGGCGCCACCCGCCAGGTGGCCATGTCCGTTGCCCCCTGATCCGCCTGCACCCGGTCGCCAAACCGCGCCGCAAGCTCCCCCTCGAGCCCGAAATCGGGGAACTGCTGTCTGGGGGCGGTCGGCCGCCACATCTCATGGGAGCGGGGGTTCTGGAAACGGGGGTGCTGCAGGGAACTCCCCCGCAGGGGAATCCCCTCCATGCCGGGGCCGCGTGGGTCCCGGGACTTGGTGACCCCGTCCACCAGGAGCGGGCAGACACTCCCCTGGGTCCCTCCGGGGAGATGGAGCACCGGCCGGGCAGGCCGCTCCTCGCTCCGGATCTTCTCCTGAAGCAGCATGAGTGCCTGGAGCACCGCCTCGGGCCGGGGGGGGCAGCCGGGGATATAGACATCCACCGGCAGGAGCTGGTTAACCCCCTGGACCACGCTGTAGACATCGTACATCCCGCCGGAGTTGGCGCAACTCCCCATGGAGACCACCCATCTCGGCTCGGCCATCTGTTCGTAGAGCCGCAGGATCGCCGGGGCCATCTTCTTGAAAACCGTGCCGGCGACAAACATGACGTCGGCCTCCCGGGGGGTGCCGCGGAGAACCTCGGCGCCGAATCGGGCGATATCATGGCGCGAGGTGAAGGCGGTGGTGAATTCGACAAAACAGCAGGAGAGGCCGAAGAACATCGGCCAGAGGGAGTTGGCCCGGCCCCAGTTGATGAGGTCGTCCAGGCGGGTGAGGATAACGTTATCGGGAGTTTTGCTCTCGGTCATGTTTCCCAGATTACCTTGTGCCGGTCGCGGTTGAGGGCGTTTCTGTAGGCGGCAGACATCTCTTCCTGATTGGTGGCGCTGAATCCCAGGTCATGCACCAGACCGTCGTTGATCCCGTAGATCCAGCCGTGAACCGCCACCTCCTGGCCCCGCTCCCACGCCTCCTGAACCACAGTGGTCTGGCAGACGTTCACCACCTGCTCCACCACGTTCAGCTCACAGAGTCGGTCCCATTTCTCGGTCATCTCCTCGATCTCGGCCAAACGCGCCTTGTGCTTCTCCATGACATCCTGCACATGCCGCAGCCAGTTGTCGATGAGCCCCAGCTTCTCCCGCTTGAGGGCCGACTCGACCCCGCCGCAGCGGTAATGTCCCACGACGATGATATCCGAGACCTTGAGCACATCCACGGCATACTGGATGACCGACAGGCAGTTCAGGTCGGTATGGACGACCACATTGGCCACGTTGCGATGGACGAACAGCTCCCCCGGCATGAGCCCGACGATCTCGTTGGCCGGCACCCGGCTGTCCGAGCAGCCGATCCAGAGGTAGCGGGGGTTCTGCTGATGGAGCAGCTTCTCGAAAAAATCGGGGTCGCGGGCACTAATCCACTGGGCCCACTGTCGATTGCTGTTGATCAGCTGCTGAAGTGTTTTCATGATTCTCCCTCTCTCGTGTCATGGTCAGCAGACCGTTCACGGGACGGCCCCCAATCGAGCCCCCCCTTGATCCAGAGCCAGGCCAGGCCGACCAGGAGAATGCCGATGAACGTGGTGATCTGGACGAGCCCGGTCACTCCCAGCTCATCCCAGGCAACCGCCCAGGTAAAGATGAAGAGCGCCTCCACGTCGAAGACGATGAAGAAGATCGCCACCAGGTAGAAGGGGACCGGGTGGGCAAACTGGGCATCCCCAAAGGGGATGACGCCGGACTCGTAGGCTCTCTCTTTATCCTTTCCCGGCCTGGCCGCCCCGAACCACCACGACGCCAGGAGCATCACCGTCACGATGACCAGCGCCAGGAGCGTATAGATCCCCAGGGGAAGAAGCTCGGGAAAAGAGCCCGCCGTTGTCACACATCTCTCCACTGGATACAGCTTACCGGACAGCCGTCGATGGCGAGCTGAATCTTGACCTCCGGTGCTCCGGTTCCGTTGTAGACCTGGGAGACGTTCTTGTCGCCCATGCGAAAGACCTCCGGCGCGGCCTGAACACAGAGGGTACAGCTGATGCAGAGTTCCTGGTCAACCCAGGGGATCCTGGACATTGTGCTACTCCTTTTCAAGAGGGGGATAAGGACCGGGCGCGCCGCCCTCTCGGTCCCGATTTACAACGAACGCTATTCTAGCGATTTTTTCCCACCCGGCAAGCTTATTTCCACTCCCTGGCATCGACAACTGCAGAAGCAGTTGCCCCCGAGAGGAAAAACAGGTACCCTGTCGCGTCCAATGCTCTTGCACGGAAAGGATTTTCTCGCCATGAGGCGTTTTTTCATCGGCTGGCTGATAACTATTCATTTTCAGCATCACCGCCTTCCTGCTCAACCTGGTGATCGGTGAGAAGAGATAACTGACCGGGAGAGCCGGTGGAGGAGTTGACTAGATGGGACTGGGAACATTTCTCGGCGGCAGCGCAGTGAAAGAGCTGCTGCGGCTCTCTCCGCAGATCATTACCACTGCCCGGCAGCTCTACACCACCGTCAACAGGAACCGTCAGCAAGGGGAAGAGACGGGGAATCCGCTCAACGAACGGATATCCCGGCTGGAAGCAGCGGCCGCAGCCCAGGCTGAACTCCTGGAGCAGATGGCGCAGCAGCTCCAGGCACAGATAACGGCGGTGGAACTCGTCACCGGCCGAAACAGGGCTCTCATCCGCCTTGCCGCAGCCTCTCTGGCGCTCTCCACCCTCCTCCTTGTGGCGCTTATCCTGCACTGGAGATAAACAGCCATGACAAAGGAGAGAGCCCGGTGAGCAACTCCCCAGAGACACACTCTATTCACCCCACTCGCTGCACCTGGGCCGGAACCGACCCGGAGATGATCGCCTATCACGATGGGGAGTGGGGGGTGCCGCTCCATGACGACCGGCTCCTCTTGGAATTTCTCATCCTCGAAGGGGCCCAGGCTGGACTCTCCTGGAGCACCATCCTCCGCAAACGGGAGGGGTACCGCCGTCTCTTCGCCCGGTTCGACCCGGAGGTCGTGGCCCGGTTCGACGCCGACCGGGTGGCAGGACTCCTTCTGGACCCCGGCATCGTCCGGAACCGGCTCAAGGTCGAATCGGCCATCACCAACGCCCGGGCCGTACTGGCCCTGCAGGAGGAGTTCGGAAGCCTGGACCGGTTTCTCTGGCGGTTCGTTGGAGGAGAGCCGCTGCAGAGTCTGAGACAGAGCATGGCCGACGTCCCCACCGTCACCCCGATTGCCGAGACGATGAGCCGCGACCTGAAACAGCGCGGCTTCCGCTTCGTCGGCCCGACCATCTGCTACGCCTTCATGCAGGCCGTCGGCATGGTCAACGATCACACCGTTGAGTGCTTCCGCCGGGCAGAACTCGGCGGACACCACTAACCAAAAAGAAAGGATCGTGAATACTTTGAAAAGTGACAAACTGTCCCAATGGCTCCCCAAATCCGTAGAATGCCTCCGGAAGTATACGAAATCCGACCTGGTTGCCGATCTGACCAGCGGTATTACCGTCGGCCTGGTGGCGCTCCCCCTGGCCATGGCCTTCGGCATCGCCTCCGGCGTCACCCCCCAGGCGGGAATCTACACCGCCGTCATCGCCGGGTTCCTTATCTCGGCCCTGGGAGGATCCAGGTGCCAGATCGGCGGTCCCACCGGGGCCTTTGTCGTGGTAGTCGCCGCCATCATCGCCAATCACGGCCTCTCCGGACTCCTCATGGTCACCATGATGGCCGGCGTCATTCTCATCTTTCTCGGCGTCACCGGTCTGGGTAACGCGGTAAAATTCATTCCGCGACCGGTCATCATCGGCTTCACCAACGGCATCGCGGTCCTCATCGCCTCCACCCAGATCAAGGATTTCCTGGGCATCAGCGGCAAAGGGGCCATCCCCAGCGAGTTCTTCGGCAAGATGGAGTACCTCTACCGCCACATGGGGAGCGCCCGTGGCGCCACCATCCTGCTGGCTCTGGTATCACTGGCGGTCATCCTCCTCATGCCCCGCCTCACCCGGCGCATCCCCGGCTCCATCGTCGCCATGGTGGGGGCAACCACCTTGGTGGCTCTGCTGGGGTTGCCGGTGGAGACCATCGGGAGCAAGTTTGGCGGCATCCCCTTGGGATTACCGGAGTTTCACCTCCCCGGATTCAAGCTTGACCTCATCGTCCCGCTCCTCCCTGCGGCGTTCACCGTGGCGCTCCTGGCAGCAATCGAGAGTCTCCTCTCCGCCGTAGTGGCCGACTCCATGAGCGGTGACCGGCACAATTCCAACGTGGAGCTGGTGGCCCAGGGGATCGCCAACCTGACGGTTCCCCTTTTCGGCGGCATTCCGGTTACCGGCGCCATCGCCCGAACCGCCACGAATATCCGTTCCGGGGCGCGCACCCCCGTCTCCGGGATGATCCACGCACTGGTCCTTCTCTGTGTGATTCTCTTCGCCGCTCCCCTTGCCCGGTTCATCCCTCTGGGGACCCTGGCAGCCGTGCTCTTCGTGGTCGCCTACAACATGGGAGAGTGGCGTGAAATACCGATGATCCTCCGGTTGGACATCAAGGATATCTCGGTCTGGCTCATCACCTTCGTGTTGACCGTGGTGGCCGACCTGACCATTGCCGTTGAGGTGGGGATGATGCTGGCAGCTCTCCTCTATATCTATCAGGTTTCCCGCACCACCGTCGTCGCCCCCCTGACCTCCGAGGCCATCGAGAGCGGTAAGGCCCACCGGATGCAGGACCATCTCATCCCCTCCTACGTAAGCATCTTCCACGTGCAGGGGCCGCTCCTCTTCGGGGCGGCGGAGAAGCTCAACACCATCGCCGCCGCCATAGATCATTTAGCCCCCATCGTCATCCTGCGGCTTCGGTACATGACCGCCATCGACGCCACCGGTCTGCACGCCATCGAACAGTTTTACGATAAAATCCACAAATCAGGGAGAACCCTCCTCCTCTGCGGCGTCCGGGGGGCGCCGAAACGGTTCATCTACACCTCACCCCTGCCGCGGACCATGGGGGCCAGGAATATCCTTCCCAATATCCGTTCCGCCCTGCACCGGGCTGAGGTGGTTCACGGTCAGTTTGACGGGTTCGGTGATGAGGCCGCAGCCGGGTTTCTGGACGCGCCGGCGTAACCCTTCTGTAAAAAGGAGTTTTTATGGAAAAAGCGACCTTCGGTGGCGGCTGTTTCTGGGGGATTGAGGCTTGTTTTCGGGAGGTTGAGGGGGTGCTCTCCACCCGGGTCGGGTACGAGGGGGGACAAACCGAGAACCCCACCTATCAGGATCTTTGCACCGACACCACCGGCCATGCCGAGGTGGTGGAGGTGACCTTTGACCCGGATAAGGTGGGGTATGACGCCCTACTGGAGCAGTTCTGGAGCTGCCACGATCCGACCCAGTTCAACCGTCAGGGACCGGACTTCGGCAGCCAGTACCGCTCCGTGATCTTCTACCACTCACCGGAACAGGAGTCGGTAGCCCTCGCCTCCCGGGAACGGGAGGAGCTGTCGGAACGCCACCGCCGTCGGATCGTTACCGAGATCATCCCGGCATCAACCTTCTGGCAGGCTGAGGAGTATCACCAACAGTACCTGGAGAAACAGGGCGCTGGCAGCTGCCACTGAAGGAGAGTGGAGAGGAGCAGTTTTCTCAGACGAACGAATCTCCACCGTCGTAACAGAAGGCGTCGGAGTCTGTTTTCCGGGAAATCTTGAATTTTGCCTCCCGGGCGCCCTCCTTCAGCTTCTGAACGGCGCCGTCGGTGACATCCCCGATCTTTTCCCGCACCTCTCTACCCGACTTGGGGGTGAGTAGCAGCGCCATGCCGGCGCCAAGGGCCGCACCGGCAATAAAGGCTAACAGTGTTACTTCGGTCTCTCTCGTGTTGGCCATGTCAGCTCTCCTTGTAGGTAGCGTGTCCCCTTTCTATCACATTCCACGTCGTCACGCAAACCATCTTCCACCCAACTTTTCCCTCTTGCAAATTTATCTCCTCTGATATAAATTGTTAGCACTCGACTGTCGAGAGTGCCAAACAAGAAGGAGGAGCAGAACCGATGACAGCTTCCATGCCGGTCGTTACAGACAACATGACCCTCTATTTTACGGAGATCAAGAGGTTCCCGATCCTCTCACCGGAAGAAGAGTACCGGTACGCCGTCAAGTTTTACGAGGAGAAGGATTTGGATTCCGCCCACACCCTCATCACCGCCAACTTGAGGTTTGTGGTGAAGATCGCCGCCGAGTATCGCGACTACGGGCTCAAGATGCTTGACCTGATTCAGGAAGGGAACGTGGGGCTCATGATGGCGGTAAAGAAATTTAATCCGCACAAGGGGTTCCGCCTCATCTCCTACGCGGTCTGGTGGATTAGGGCATATATCCAGAACTATGTCCTCTCGGCCTGGAGCCTGCTCAAGATCGGAACAACCCAGGCTCAGCGGAAACTCTTCTTCAAGCTCAACCAGGCGAGAAAGGCCATTGTCAACATGACCGGCGAGGACGATCTCCATGCCGCAGCCCTCTCACTGGATGTTAAGGAGTCCGAGGTCAACGAGATGAGCCAGCGGATGCTCGGCGAATTCTCCCTGGACGCCGAGAACCGTGATGGCGACGGTTCCACCATGCTGGAGTCTCTGGCCGATGAGCGTCAGAATCAGGAGGAGCTGCTGGCGGAGATTCAGGAGTCCGGCCAGCTTCGGCAGGAGATCGCCACGGCCCTCACCAACCTCAACGAGAAGGAGCGGTACGTCATCCAGCAGCGGGTCGCCGCGGATACCCCGCTGACCCTCCAGGAAATCGCCGATCACTTCAGGATCTCCCGTGAACGGGTGCGCCAGATTGAGGAAGGGGCGCTCCGGAAGATGAAGGCGCTCCTGACCCCACGCTACGCCATGGCATAAGATATTTTATTTGACAAACAGACCGTCTGTTCCGTATCCTGTCAACACAATTTCATAGAAGACCTGCTTATCGAGAGTGGTGGAGGGAAAGGCCCTGCGAAACCACAGCAACCGGTCCGAAAGGACGTCAGGTGCTAAATCCTGCCGCAAGGCGAAGATGAGAGAGGCCCGGTATCCACGGAAACCATTATGCCCCTCCTCATTCACGAGCAGGGGCATTTCCTTTACCTCAACCTCAACCTGTTCCACCTGGCTCCCCATGTCCGTCGGCGTCGTCGAACCACAATCCATCACCTTCGACACCGAACTCCGGCTCCAGAGCGGCCGGATACTCGGGCCTATCACCCTGGCCTTTGAAACCTACGGGGCCCTCAACGCCGACCGCTCCAACGCCATCCTCGTGGAACACGCCTGGACCGGCAACGCCCACCTGGCCGGCCGACAGAGCGAACAGGACACAAAAACAGGCTGGTGGGATGCCCTGGTGGGACCGGGGCGGCTCCTGGATACCGACCACTACTTCGTCATCTGCTCCAACGTCATCGGCTCCTGTCACGGCTCCACCGGCCCCACTTCCCTCAACCCCAAGAGCGGCAAGCGTTACAACCTCGCGTTCCCGGTTATCACGGTACGGGACATGGTGGCGGCCCAAAAGCTACTCATCGACCACCTGGGGATCAACCGGCTCCTCTCGGTGATGGGGGGGAGCATGGGGGGGATGCAGGCACTGGAATGGGCGACCCAGTACCCGGAGCGGATAGCCTCGGCCATCATCCTGGCGACCACGCCGCGCCCCTCGGCCCAGGCCATCGCCTTCAGCAGCATCGCCCGGTGGTCTATCTTCAACGACCCCACCTGGCGCAAGGGAGAGTACCACAAGAACCCCAAGGACGGCCTGGCCCTGGCCCGGGGGATCGGCCACATCTGCTTCCTCTCAGACGACTCCATGACCGCCAAGTTCGATCGCCGCTTCTCGGCCCGGGACGGACTCTTCGATTTCTTTGGCCAGTTTGAGGTAGAGCGCTACCTCAACTACAACGGTTACAACTTCGTGGATCGCTTCGACGCCAACTCCTTCCTCTATCTGGCCAAGGCCCTGGACCTCTACGACGTGGCCTGGGGATGTGAGACCCTGGAAGAGGCCTTTGCACCGGTCAGCGCCCCCCTTCAGTTCTTCGCCTTCACCTCCGACTGGCTCTACCCCCCTTACCAGACCGAGGAGATGGTTACGGCCCTGAAGAGTATCGGCAAGCAGGTTGAGTACCACCTGATCACCTCATCCTACGGCCACGACGCCTTCCTCCTGGAGTTGGAAACCTTCACCCCCATGGTGCAGAGCTTCCTCCGGCAGGCAGAGGAACGGCCGTAGGGATGAAAGCGATTATTCTCGGGAGCGGCACCTCCACCGGAGTGCCCATGGTCGGCTGTAGCTGCCGGGTCTGCAGATCAACCGACCGGCGTGACAGGCGAACTCGTTCGTCGCTCCTTGTCCGTACCGATTCGGGCAGGACAATTCTCATCGACACTTCCACTGACCTCCGCCGCCAGATGCTCCGCGAACGGATCGACGCCGTTGATGCGGTTCTCTTTACCCATGGCCACGCCGACCACATCAACGGGATAGACGATCTCCGCGGCTTCCACTTCATCCATAAACGGCTGATCCCCTGTTACGGTTCTACAGAGACCATAACCCACCTTCTCGGCACCTTCTCATATATCTTCAAGGGGTTGGACTCTTCCGGTTACGCGCCGCTCCTGGAGGCCAACATCGCCTCTGCCCCCTTCGACCTCTTCGGCTGCCGGATCATCCCTGTCCCGCTCCTGCACGGACCGGGAACCGCCACCGGCTACCGGATCAACGACCTGGCCTACCTCACCGACTGCAGCGCTATCCCCACGGCATCGCTCCCGCTGCTCCAGGGACTCGACATCCTCATCGTCGATTCACTCCGCTACTCACCCCACCCTGGCCATTTTAACATAGACGGTGCAGTGGAACTCGCCACCTTGCTCCGGCCCCGGCGTACAGTGCTGACCCACCTGACCCATGAGGTGGCTCACCTGGATGGGGAGCGTCTCCCACCAGGGGTTGAGTTCGCCTATGACGGCATGCGTATCGAATAAGAGTACAACCTCTCCCGGTTGTCCCCGCAGAGCCTAGGAGTGTCATGTCCCGCGATATCCGCCTGCACGGCGTCACCGACCTTTCCATCGAATACTATGCCGCTGCAGCCGGCAGGGAGGTCAACCAGCTCCTGCTGACCTCCATACCCCACGAACAGGAGGAAGAACTTCACTTCTTCTCAGGCGGCAATGAGTTCATCATCGGACAGAGCGGAGTGAACTACCGGGGGAACGGCGGCTACTTCTGCGAATATATGTTCGGTGTCGACCGCCCCCTCTCAGACCTTGCCCGGGAAGAGGTAGTCAACCGACTTGTCATGTACGGCGCCCGCTATGAAAGCGACGGACGGCTGGGCTTCAGCGATGCTACCGGCGGGGCTCAGAGCTTTGAACAGCTCTTCTTCGACGGCAATGCCGTCTGCAACTGCTTCTTCTTCGTGGCCTCATCCCAAGTCAGCGGTCCCCTCAGCCGCCAGCAGGAGGAACTCGTCAGACTCCTGGGGCGGGCCATCAAACGTTCAAACGCCGTCGGACGCGGCGACGAGACCGCCCTTCTCGCGGAACTCCTCCCACTCCTGAACGATCCCCGCTCCCAGCTCTTCATCTTCGTCCTGATTAACCGAAAGCATCGTGAGTACCGGGATCTCTTCCAGTCACTCTACTTCGTCAGCAAGAAGATCAGCGATTCTGATTTCACCAGGCTGCAGGCCCTGGCCCAGCGCCACGGCATCGACCGCTATCAGCAGGAGCGGATCCGGATCGATGTCATGTACCGGCACCCCGCCAACCGGAGGATCGTTGATGAGTACCGGAACATCCTGGTGAGCTGTCATCAGAAGGGGGAAATAACGACTCTTGAAAACGCCCGTTTGACCAGACTCAAGACCCTTTCTGTACGGCACAAGATTCCCGGCGCACTGTTTCACACCCTGGACGAACTCCTCAGAAGAGAGCAGAAGATCGTGGCCGAAGAAGAACCCTGCTACCTGGGGGAGAGCCGGCAGATCCTGGAAGGGCTCTTTCTCCACAGCCGGGAGATCGACAGCACCGTCGACCGGGACGATATGATCCGACTCCTCCACGCAAAGAAGCACGCCACCGAAACCAGGGATCACGGATTTGAGGCGATTCTGCTGGACGCCACCAAGAAGTGTGACGAGCAGATCCGCGATGGGGCCGACCTCTCCCTCCTGGAAGGGTTTTGCGCCATCATCACCTACTTCGACCGGTATGACGCAACAAACTCGCTGATCAGCCAGCTCGCCTTCATGGAAAACTACCGGATTAGCGAAGAGATGATCCGGAGCCTCCTCGGCAACCAACGCGCTTTCGATGATCTCCGTCAGGGGCTCTTCGAGGAGCTGTTTGTGGCCGGACTACGGAAAAACAGCTATCTCGGTAAATACGGCCGAAGAAAGGTGGCGGCCTTGCTTCACGGCCTCAACCGGACCCGGGACAACCTGATCGGCGCCCCGCAACTCCTTCAGGAACTCCTGATAATCGACCGGGAGGAACGACTCTCCCTTGCCCTCCTGGAAAGTGTCCGGGACAGGATACGCAACTTTTATGCAAAATACGTCACGCGGGAAGATCAGGAGACTCTCAAACGGGAGATCGGCGAAGAGCTGGCGCGGAACCAGCTCCTTCTGGATGAGGGAATCCCCGATGAGCTGTTCCGCGAGACGATCCTGACCATAAGAAAAGAGGCGCTCTACCTGCAGACCCTCTTACCCAAGATCATCGCCGAACAGAACGGGGAGCTCCGGGAAGACTTCATCGGTAACTCGGGTCTCGACCGCTTCACCGTAGAAGAGTTGGAACGCGAATACTGCGAGCTCAGTCATCTCCTCCCCGAAGAGCTGCTACGGATCAGGAGTCAGTGAATCGGGAGTTCGGGGATGGGGAAAGTGAAGCATTTGGGGAGTTGATACAAGAAACGCCCCACGACTCTGGACGAGAAGTGGGGCGTTTTGTTAAAAGATCCGGCGGCGACCTACTCTCCCACACAGCTGCCCGTGCAGTACCATCGGCCCTGAGAGGCTTAACTTCCGTGTTCGGGATGG